>DATHLT010000125.1:0-32989 GCA_035487855.1 Solirubrobacteraceae bacterium | reverse complement strand
GGCGAGATGAACAGGCGCTCGCCGATCTGAGGGTTGGTCAGGCCCTCGGCGACGAGCTCCACGACCCGCAGCTCGGCGGGGCTGAGGCTCTCCCAACCGCGCAACGGCCGCTTGCGTTCTCCGCGGCCGCGCTCGGCGTAGGCGACCGCATCATCCAGCGAGGCCGAGGCGCCGGCCGACCACGCCGCCGCGAAGGCCTCCTGGCCGAGCGCCTCGCGCAGCGCGCTGAGCTCCGCTTCGTAGGGCGGCTGACGCACCGGGAAGCGCACGCAGCCCACCGCGGCGCGAATGCCATCTGCCGCAGCGAGCAACCGAACCGCCTGCTCCGCGCTCTGCAGCTCTGAGACGAGCGCCGCGAGCGACTCCAGCACGTCCGCGACGCCACCCGGGTCGCCGGCCTCATAGAACGCGCGCAGAGCCTCGTGGAGCAGCTGCTCAGCTCCGGAGACCTCGCCGGCCTCGCGTGCGAGCTGCGCTTGCGCCTCGAGCGCGGCCCCGATCGCCAGCGGGTTCTTGCTCTCGCGCGCGACGAGCACCGCTTCTTCGATCGCGGCGACGGCCGTTACCGTCTCTCCGCGCGCCAGCTGGGCGGCCGCCGTGATGAGCAGCGCGGGGACGGTGAAAGAGGCGTAATTGCTCGCCCGCGCCGTCGGCAACGCCTCACTCATCATCGTCTCCGCACGCTCGAGCTCCCCGGTGGCGTACTCCAGCAGTCCCAGCTGCCACTGCATCAATGGCGTGCCGTTGTGGGCCATACGCACGCCCAGCGCGATCGACTCCTCGATGTGCGCTCGCGCGGCCGCCCACTCCCCGGTGCGGGTCTTGACGAAACCGAGGGCCCCGAGATCGACCATCGCGAACAGCGGGTCGCCGAGCGAACGCGACTGCGCGAGAGCCTCCCCCAGCATCGCCTCCGCCTCCGCGAATCGACACTGCACCGCCGCGTTGAAGCCGAGCCAGCTGAGCGACTCACGGATACCGAGCAGGTTGCCCGCCGCACGCGATACCGCCAGGGCGTCTTCGAGCAGCGGCGGCGCAGCCTTCAGCCGCCCACCAACATTTGCAAGAAAGCCGGCTCCGTAGAGCCCATCGGCCAGAAACCAGGCGTCCCCGAGCGGGCGCGTGATGGCGATGCTCTCTTCGAGCACGGGCATCGCAGCCTCCGGCTCGAGCGAGATCAGCGCCCACCCGAGCAGATCGAGCGCTCGACCCACCGTGCGCTCGTCACCCACCTCACGGCCGATCGCGAGCGCCTCCTCGGCGAAGCGCCGCGTCGCCATCCAGTCGGTTGAGATCGTCCCGATGTGGCCCACAGCAACCAGCGCCTTTGCCCGAGCGAGCCCGCTTGCGCCCTCCCCGGCTAGCGCCGACTCGAGGTGCCCCCGGCCCTCGCGCCAATGGCCACGCGCCTCGAAGAACAACCACAGCGCGGCGGCGAGGCGTAGAGCCTCATCGACGCGCCCCGCGTCGACCGCCCACCCGAGTGCACCGCGGAAGTTGTCCAGCTCCGTCGTGAGCGGCTGGAGCCACTGCTCAAGGCGCGCCCCGTACAGATCCGGCTCCGCGGACTCGGCAAGCGCCAGGTGGTAATCGAGGTGCTGGTTGCGCACGAGCGCAGCCTCGGCGGCGTCGCTGAGCTTCTGCCGCGCGTACGCACGGACCGTCTCCAGCAGCGCGTAACGCGTCCTGACGCCCTGCTCCTGCACCTGCACGAGCGACTTGTCAACGAGGCTACCGAGCAGGTCGAGGATCGCAACGACCTCGAGGCCACCGCCGGCGCAAACGGCCTCGACCCCATCGAGCGTCCAGCCGCCGGCGAACACGGAGATGCGCCGGAACAGTGTTTGCTCCGCCGCGCTCAGCAGGTCGTGACTCCAATCGACCGAGGCCTCGAGAGTGCGCTGCCGCGGCATCGCCGTGCGTGAGCCCCCCGTCAGCAGTACGAACCGCTCGCGCATCGCGTCGGCGATCTCCTGCGGAGTCAGCAGCCGCACGCGTGCCGCCGCCAGCTCGATCGCCAGGGGGATTCCGTCCAGGCGCCGACAGATCGTCGCCACAGCCTGCGCGTTCGCGTCGACCAAACGGAAATTTGGTCGCACCTGTCGCGCCCGGTCGCAGAACAGCTGGATCGCTTCGACGTCCGCAAGTGCGGCTCGTGCCAGCTCGGCTTGCGGAACCTGCAGCGAGGGAACCCGCCAGCTCTGCTCTCCCTCGACGCCGATCGACTCGCGGCTCGTCGCCAGAATCACAACACCGGGACACGCCTCGAGCAGCGTGGCCGCCAACTCCGCGCACGCGCCCAGCAGGTGCTCGCAGTTGTCGAGTGCGATCAACAACCGGCGCTCGGCGAGCTGCGCCGTCAGCGTCTCGATCACCGGCTGCGACGGGAACTCGCGAATCGAAAGCGCGCCCGCAACCTCACTGGCCACCAGCGCCGAATCGCTGATTGGCGCCAGATCCACCCACCACACACCGTCAGGATGATCGTCAAGCGTCTCGGCGGCCACCTGCAAGGCCAGCCGTGTCTTCCCGCTCCCACCCGCTCCGGTCAGAGTAAGCAGGCGCGATCGGCCGAGCAGCTCACGAACCTCTGCGATCTCGGCCTCGCGGCCGACGAAACTGGTGAGCTGGACGGGCAGGTTGTTCGGGAGGGCTGACAGCGAGCGCAGCGCCGGGAAGTCGTCGTGTAGATCCGCGTGGCACAGCTGGTACACCTGCTCCGGCCGCGCCAGGTCGCGCAGCCGATGCGCACCGAGGTCGCGCACGCTGACCCCGTCGGGCAGGCCGCCTGCCACCAGCTCATACGTCGAGCGCGACAGCAGCGTCTGCCCGCCATGTCCGATCCCCCGCAGCCGAGCACAGCGATGGATCGAGGGGCCGGTGTAGTTGCGCGCATCGCGCAGCACCGCCTCACCGGTGTGCAGCGCGACACGCACGCGTAGATCCACGCCCTCAGGCCACGGCTCGCTTCTTAGCGCCAGCTGCAGATCAAGTGCGCACGCAACCGCATCCGACGCTCGCACGAACACGCCGACCGCACTGTCACCCTCGCCCTGCTCCTCCGGAAGCACCCCGCCACGCGCCTGCATAGTCTCGGCGAGCAGGTCGTGACAGCGCGCCATCACCCCCGCCATCACCTCGCCCCGCTCCTCCCACAACAAGGTCGAGCGCTCGACATCGGTCAGCACGAATGTCACCGTCCCAGTCGGGACGATCGCCACCGCGTCCTGGTCAGCTCCGCCCACCGGAATCATGATCTCCTCGTGCATCATCCCAAGCCTGCCGTGCCGTACGGTGGACTACATCGGCCAAATGGCCTATTCGCCGTCAGAGCTGGCCGGATCGGCGACGCCCGCTCGCTTCGACCGACCCCCGTCCGTGTCCGCGTCGCGGCCCGAATGGCTTCCCTGTCTCACATGAATGAGACGCCAGCGGTCTCATATGAGTGAGATTGGGCGTCTCAGATCGGTGAGACGCCGCCCTCGGATCGGGAGCGTGCGACACCCGGATCCGCTCGGGGAGCCACCGGGTGCGCCATGCCTCATGCGAAGCTCCGGCCATTCGGCGACCTCCCTCCGGATGGTCTAGGCGTGGTACCACTCGACGGTGGCGGCTCCCTTTGAGCAGTCCCCGCCTTCTCCGTGACCGGGAAAGCCGCTGCCGTCGCCGAAGCACGTCCAGCCGGATAGGCCATAGAGCTTCCAGCGGAACTGGGAGGCCGGACCTTCGGGGTTGCCGACGAACGTCACGCCGACGCCCGACTCCATTGCCTGCACTATGGTCAATGCTTGCGCGCACGACACATTGCGCGTCTGAATCAGGATTGGGTAGCCGCGCTTGAAGCTCCTCAGCGTCGGGACTGCCGGGCAGTTGTGGTTCGGCGGAGAGAAGGCGGTCGCTCGCCCATGCTCGGTGAGTAGGGCCGTGCCACCGAGTAGCGCCACCGTCACGATGAGGACCGCCAGCCGTTTCACGGCGTGCCGCTGCCCGGGTCAGCATCAAACGCTGCAGCGATGAGGTCAGTCAACGGCCCTTCGCTGCCGCTGGGGAACGCCAGTCGGGCGGTCGGGGTGGTCACGGCGAGCGTGGTGCCCGTGTCTGGGTAGCTGACGATGTCGGGGAAGTTCATCTCGGATATGAAGAGAAGCCGGCAGGGCTCCGACGACGCGTTGCGCAGCCGGTGTGCGCCCTCAGGACCGCACGGGAACGAGACCACCTCACCTGGCTGCAACTGACGAAGCCCGTCGGGCGTACGCAGCTCCGGCGTGCCGCTGAGCACAATCAGCAGCTCCTCGTTGGCGTGATGAATGTGGTAAGGGCTGCTGAGCGTGCCTGACGCCAGCTCGACGATGCTCGCGCCGAGGCGCTGCGAGCCAGCGGCCGCGGCCACCCTGGCAACGCGGTTGCCGCCTCTCTCCCTCTGCCACTCGGGTTCGAACGCATTGCTCATGCGCTGGCACCATAACGCCCGCCGGCAGCCGGCGAGGCGGGGCTGCAGCGCGTACGACGTGGGCACCCGCTCGGGGTCGGCGGCCAGCAACGGGATCGCTATCCGGTCGATGAGACGTCGCAGTCAAGCTTCCGAGTCACCGATCGAGGTGCGGCGGGTGATCGGGCCAAAGCGATGTCGAAGGATCGCGTAGGCGATCCCGCCGCCGGCGAGCGGCACAAGCAGGCCGATGGCTTGGTGGAGTAGCACGGCGGCGATCGCGACGTTGTGGCCGACCTTGTAGAGAATCAGCATCCCTCCGATGCCGCCTACCGTCCCGGCGCTGGCCGGCAATGGAATCGATCCGCCCAGGGCACCGATGATGTAGGCCATCACGACAACGGCGATCTCTGGGGCGGGATTGGCGTGGATCGCGAGGAAGGCAGTCCACAGAACCAACACGTCAAGGCCGAAGTAGGCCAGCACTCCGAGCACGCTGATCCAGGCGCCGCGATGAAGCAGAAGCCGCTCGGTGTCATCGACGGCGTCCGCGAGTGTGGTGATCGCGCTGGCGATCTTGGGATGCTTGGCCTGTAGCCGCATGGCACGGCTGCTGGCGCGATGGGCAATCAGCAAAGCGACCGCGATCCCTGCTGCGGCGACGGCTGCCGGCAGCACTGTAAGCAAGAGGTGGTGCTCGCCGGCGAAGATGCCGATCGCGAGCCCGACACCGACAATGATCAGCACGAGCGCGTCGACAGCGGTGTTGAGAAAGCTGAGGTTGAACTCGCGCTCGGCGATCAGCTTGTTCGGCATTCCGAACCGGTGCAGGATGAACGCTCCGACACCGACACCGCCCCACGCCCCACCGGGAAGGAGCAGTCCGCCGGCGAGCTGTGTCCAGGCGACGTCGTCGTCCATTCGCTGTCCGCGGCCGTCGCCGGCGAGCAGCTTTTGCGGGTCGATAATTGCGCGCCAAGCGAGGACAAACCCGAACTCGGAGAGCACCTCGAGCACGATCGCTCCTAGCGCCCACTCCCAGGACACGTGCTCGAGGTTGTGCAGCGCCTGCTTGAGCGCGGGAATCAGTTTGAGCACCAGGTAGGCGGCCGCCAGATATCCGGCGAGCTTGAGAGCGGATCTCAGTAGATGACGCCTGGCGTTGCGCAGTGCACGCCGCACGTGGTGCTCCTGTACGAATGGGTTCAGGGCGCCCGGCGCCACGCTCGCCAACGATCACCCCAGGCCTGGCGGTAGACCGGCACCGGAGTTACTTGGATCGAGCATCTCCAGCGCAAGCGCGGACCACGCGAAATCCTCGGCGCCCATACCGCGCCCGTCGTGCGGGTCGTAGAACTCGCGCAGCCCTTCACGCGCCACCGTTTCCGTGATTGCGCGGGCGAGCGTAGCGGCCGGTTGCTCATAGCCGAGACGCACCATGCCCCGCCACACGAGCCATGCACTGTTCACCCATGTCGGTCCACGCCAGTAGCGCCGCAGACCGTCAAAGTGTTCGCGCAGCGAGAACGATGGCTCATCGAGCGAGACCGAAGGCGGGGCGAGCGCTGTCCAGAAGCGGCGCTCGTCGAGCAGGCACTCCACCAGGCGGTGGCCGATCTCATCGGGCAGGTCGGGCAGCGCAAGTGGAGCAAGCGCCGTCCAGGTCAACGGGATCCGCTCGTTGATGGTCGGCATCGCCGCCGGCAGGAACATCCCGCTCGGCTCGTCATATAGGCGGGCGATCAGTGCCGGCGTGATCGAGGGTAGCCCGAGCGCTAGCTGTGAGAGCCCGTTGATGACGTTAGTCATCACCTCGCAGACGACCGGGTCGCCGTCGGCGCGTACGGCGTCGATTCGAAACTCGCGCTTTCGATTGCGGTGCACCAGCTCGATAAAGCCGGGTAGGCCCTGCGCCTGATGACGCCAGATCGGGTCAAATTGAGGCGAGGCGTCCAAGCCGGACTCATCGGGCTGGAGGATCCACAGCAAGCCGTCGCCCTCCAGGTCGCGTTCGGCGCTGACCGTGGCGTGGTGGGCGACGATCCGCGGCTCGAGCGACGGGTCGCCGACTGCCAACCTCCAAGCGAACGCCAGCGCCGGCGGCTGGATCGTCGCGGTCATCGCATCGTCGCGATCGATCACGTTGTAAAACAGCTCCCGTGGGCCGCTGACCGGGTGCTCCCAGAAGATCGTGTGACCGATGAACCCATCCGGCCGCGCGGCCGCGAGCAATGTTTCGAGCTCCGCGCGAGACCGCGCAGGGTCAAAATGCCGCCACGCGATCGCGGCGAAGCAAGAATCCCAATACCACTGCCAGCGATAGCGCCCAGGGCTCGGGCGTGTGTAGGCAAACGGGACGCCATCGCGCTCGCCGACGGTCCAGCTCCCCTCGAGCGTCTGGCGGCAGCGCTGCTCGAGCTTGGTCATGGATGCGGCGTGATGGCCAAAATCGTGATCTCGCCCCTCCCTGGGCCATAGCACCAGAAGACACGGTAAGCACCCGGCGTGTTGTTCTGGGCGTACGCCTCAAACACCTTGCCGCCGGGGTCAAAGGGATGGGCTAGCGAGGCGTATTCATGTGTATGGAGACTTTTGTGACGAGGATCAGCGGCGAGCTGTCTTACGGACTTGGCGATCTGCTTGAACAAACCCTCCTGCTTTGAGGACTTCGTCGGCTTCTGCTTACTGGCCTTCGTCGTACCCGCTCGTTCTACCGCCCCTTGAAGCTGCCGGAAGACCTCGGTGGCCTCCGTGGTCCAGCGCAGCTGAAAGCTCATTACTCCTCAGGCAGGCTGTCGGCAAATGCCAGAGCCGAGTCTAGGTCAGGGCCGTCATTCAGATCGCGTCGCCGTGCCTGCTGCAAGCCACGGTCAACCATGCCCTTCGCAACCTCGTTTTCCCATAGCCATGCCTCCCTGTCCGGCACGACTCGATGGAAGGTCACGACTAGACGATCGTCGTCTCGCTCGATACGAACAGAGCGTCCTGCGAACTCGCGTCCGACGGTTAGCCGGCCCTTCTCGTCGATTGTCCTCAGCGACATGGCTCCTCCCGGGTGGGTTAGTGGGATGAGCCCATCTTAGCAAGCGGCTCCTGCAAGGTCGCGTCCCTACCATCCAGCACATGACAATCCAGCGGATGGACCACGTGGGCATAGTCGTCGACGACCTCCCGGACGCGGTGGCGTTCTTCGTTGAGCTCGGACTCGAGCTGCAGGGTGAAACGCAGGTGGAGGGCGGTTGGGTGGACCGGATCGTCGGGCTCGATGGTGTCCGGGCGCAGATCGCCATGCTGCGGACTCCAGACGGGCACGGACGGGTTGAGCTGTCGAAGTTTCACGCGCCGTCGAGCGAGGGCAGTTGCCAGTATGCGCCGGCGAACGCTTCGGGTATTCGCCACCTCGCGTTCGCTGTCGACGACGTCGACGATGTCCTCGCTCGCCTCCTGGCCCGTGGCGGAGAGCTCATCCGTGAGCTGGTGCGCTACCAGGACAGCTACAGGCTCTGTTATGTCCGCGGCCCGGCGGGGATCATCGTCGAGCTGGCGGAGCCGATTTGTTGACGCGGTAGCGAAATGCGGGGATATGTGTCGAGGTGTTCGACGGTGGTGTGGCGATGACCAAGCATGCGGTGGTGATCGCTGGAGGCGGTCCGACGGGGATGATGCTGGCGGCCGAGCTAGCGTTGGCGGAGGTCGATGTAGCGGTGCTTGCAAACAGCTAGCGGGAGCGGTCTCCGGGCTGGACATCCATTACGACCTCGGCGAGGGCCACCCCCTGCTCGGACGCCGAATGCCCGACCTGGACCTCGTGACCGCGGACGGCCCACGCCGACTCTTCTCGCTGCTGCACAAAGCCAAGCCAATAGTGCTCAACCTAGGTGTGCCCGACAGTTTTGACATCACCCCATGGGCAGATCGTGTCCAGCTGATCGATGCTGCATGTGACGGCCCGTGGGAGCTGCCGGTTCTCGGTGTGGTCCCCCTCCGACTGCCGTGCTGATCCGGCCCGACGGATACGTTGCCTGGGTCGGCCAGTCAGCCGCTCCCGGTCTTCCTGAGGCGCTGAGCACCTGGTTTGGGCCGGCCGCTGCGGCATAGCCCTCGCGCGGTGAGTTCGGCTCGATCGTCGGCGGTCCTCGATCGATCAGTATTCGAGAAGCCCCGGCCGCCGAGGTTTCCTAGAGTGGCTGTCTGGACATCGGCACTCGCCCGATGTCTCGTGTGACCTACGACTGAGGAGAGTGATCATGTCCGTCTCTGCCACCGAGGGAATCAAAACGGTGCTTCATCCAGTATCCGATCTGGCCGCAGCCAAGGCCGTCTACACGGCTCTGCTGGGCGCTCCGCCGCAGCACGACGCGGACTACTACGTCGGTTACGAGGCCGAGGGTCAGCACATCGGGCTGGTGCCGGGCGGTGGACCGCAGGCGATGACCTCACCGGTGGCGTTCTGGCAGGTGTCCGACATCGAGGCGAAGCTGGCCGAGGTGAGCGCTGCGGGCGCCACGATCAAGGAACCTGCGCACGATGTAGGCGGCGGTCGTCTGGTGGCCACGTTCACGGACCCCGACGGCAACGTCCTGGGGCTGCTGCAGGATCGATGAGTCCCTACCCCCCGCTCCAGCGCTCAGCGCCGTCGTGATGGCGAGCGAGCCGGTGAAGACACGATGAGCACAACTACTGAGGCGAATAAGAGGAGTACGCAGTCGGCTGCCCGGCACGGTGCCGACAGTCACGAGGTAATCCGTGTGCATGGGGCGCGCGTGAACAACCTCAAGGACGTCAGCGTCGAGATCCCCAAGCGCCGGCTGACGGTGTTCACGGGCATCTCCGGCTCAGGCAAGAGCTCGCTGGTATTCGGCACGATCGCTGCAGAGTCGCAGCGGCTGATCAACGAGACGTACAGCGCCTTCGTGCAGGGGTTCATGCCGACGCTGGCGCGGCCCGAGGTCGACGTGCTCGAAGGGCTGACCACCGCGATCATCGTCGACCAGCAGCGGATGGGTGCGGACGCGCGCTCCACGGTCGGCACGGCCACCGACTCGGGCGCGATGCTTCGCATCCTCTTCAGCCGGCTCGGGCAGCCGCATATCGGCTCGCCGCAAGCGTTCTCGTTCAACGTTGCCTCGATCTCGGGCGCCGGGGCGGTCACTTTCGAGCGCGCGGGACGCACGACGAAAGAGAAGCGGAGCTTCAGCATCCTCGGCGGTATGTGCCCGCGCTGTGAGGGGCGTGGCTCGGTCAACGACATCGACCTCACGCAGCTGTATGACGAGCGCAAGTCGCTCAGCGAGGGTGCGCTGACGATTCCCGGCTACAGCATGGAGGGCTGGTACGGCCGGATCTTCCTCGGCTGCGGCTTCTTCGACTCGGACAAGCCGATCAAGAAGTTCACCAAGAAGGAGCTGGCCGATCTTCTCTACAAGGAGCCGACCAAGATCAAGGTCGACGGGGTCAACCTGACCTACGAGGGACTGATCCCGCGGATCCAGAAGTCGATGCTCTCCAAGGACTTCGACTCGCTACAGCCGCACGTCCGCGCCTTCGTGGAGCGGGCGGTCACGTTCACCACCTGTCCAGAGTGCGCGGGAACCCGCCTCAGCGCGGAGGCTCGGTCGTCGAAGATCAAGGGGATCAACATCGCCGATGCCTGTGCGATGCAGATCACCGACCTGGCCACATGGGTAAGCGAGCTCGACGAGCCGTCGGTTGCACCGCTGGTAGAGGCGCTGGCGGCGACCCTCGATTCGTTTGTGGACATCGGGCTTGGCTACCTCTCGCTCGAGCGGCCGTCCGGCACGTTGTCTGGCGGCGAGGCCCAGCGCGTCAAGATGATCCGTCAACTCGGTTCCTCGCTGACCGACGTGACGTACGTCTTCGACGAGCCGACCATCGGGCTGCACCCGCACCACATCGAGCGAATGAACGGCCTGCTTGTGCAGCTGCGCGACAAGGGCAACACGGTGCTCGTGGTGGAGCACAAGCCGGAGACGATCGCGATCGCCGACCATGTGGTCGACCTCGGCCCGCGGGCGGGGAGCGAGGGCGGCGAGGTGATGTTCGAGGGGACCGTCGAGGGGTTGAAGGCGAGCGACACGATCACCGGCCGCCACCTCGAGGACCGGGCGGCTCTCAAGCAGGCTGTGCGCACGCCGGGCGGCAACCTCAAGGTTCGCGGCGCCGCGACCCACAACCTGCGTGACGTCGACGTCGACATCCCACTCGGCATGCTGGTGGTCATCACCGGCGTTGCGGGCTCGGGCAAGAGCTCGCTGATCCACGGCTCGGTCTCTGGTGCAGACGGGATCGTCACCGTCGACCAGACGGCAATCAAGGGCTCACGTCGCAGCAACCCAGCGACGTACACGGGGCTGCTCGAGCCGATCCGCAAGGCATTCGCGAAGGCCAACGGCGTGAAGCCGGCTCTGTTCAGCGCCAACTCCGATGGTGCCTGCCCCAATTGCAATGGCGCAGGCGTGATCTACACCGACCTGGCAATCATGGCCGGTGTCGCTGCCCCCTGCGAGGTATGCGAGGGCAAGCGATTTCAGGCGGAAGTACTGGAGTACACGTTCGGCGCCAAGAACATCAGCGAGGTGCTTGCGATGTCGGTGATCGAGGCCGAGGAGTTCTTCGGTGGCGGTGATTCAGAGCTCCTCGCAGCGCACAAGATCCTCGCCCGGCTGGCCGATGTTGGGCTTGGCTATCTCAGCTTGGGCCAGCCGCTCACCACCCTGTCAGGCGGTGAGCGCCAGCGGCTCAAGCTGGCCACCCGCATGGCCGAGAGCGGCGAGGTGTATGTCCTCGACGAGCCGACCGCGGGCCTACACCTGGCCGACGTGGAGCAGCTGCTCGGCCTGCTCGACCGCCTGGTCGACTCCGGCAAGTCGGTGATCGTGATCGAGCACCACCAGGCGGTGATGGCGCACGCCGATTGGATCATCGACCTCGGTCCCGGCGCCGGTCGCGACGGTGGGAGGATCGTCTTCGAGGGTGTACCAGCCGACCTCGTGGCCGCTCGCTCGACCATCACCGGCGAGCACCTAGCGGCCTATGTCGGCAGCTGACACAGGCCGCTAGGTGCTCGCACTGGCAACCCGGCCGGCAGCGGTCTGGCAACGGGCTGCTACTTGAAGTAGTGCCCCTGATCGAGGTCTGCGATCAGGCCGGGCTGTACCGGCTGCCATCCGAGCAGCTCTTGGGTGAGAGCGCTCGAGACCGGACTATCGAGTCCGAGGAACCCCGCCAGCCAGGTGAAGTGCTCGCCCGCGTCATCAGGCGAGATCGAGGCGACCGGGACATCGAGGTGGCGTCCGATCACCTCGGCGACGTCGCGGATCGCCACGCCCTCCTCGGCGACCGCGTGCAGTGTTGAGCCGGCCGGCGCCTGCTCGAGCGCGAGACAGAACAGGTGAGCGGTATCGAGGCGGTGCACGGCGTTCCAGCGGTTGGCCCCGTCGCCGATGTAGCCGGAGACGCCCTTCTCGCGGGCGATGCCTACGAGGGTCGCCATGAAGCCGTTGTCGCCCTCACCGTGGTTGGTGGGCGCAAGGCGCACGATCGAGGAGCGCACACCGCGGGATGCCATCGAGAGCACCAGCTCGGCGGTTTCCCACCGCGTCCGCGGCCCGCTCCCCCATGCCACCATCGCTGGGTTCGAGCCATGTCCGTCGCGCTCGGTTGCCAGCTGTCCCGGTGAGATCCCGAGTGTTCCGGAGGCGATCAGGAACGGCCGGTCTGAGCCCGCCAGGGTCTCGCCGATCGTCTCGACGGCGCGACGGTCGGCGTCGGCGGCGCCCTGGAAGTCTCCCGAGAAGGCGAGCTCGTGCTTGAACGCAAGGTGAATCACACCATCCGAGTCAGCAGCGCCGGCCCGCAGTTGATCGAGATCGTCGAGAGAGCCGCGGTGGACCTCAGCTCCTGCAGTTGTGAGGGCAGCCGCCGAGGCATCTGAGCGGGCAAGCCCGACGACTTGATGTCCCGCCTCCAGGAGCTCGGGAACGACGGCGGAACCGATCCAGCCGGATGCTCCAGTGACGAATACGCGCATGACAAACCTCCAGGTAGAAGTACGATGACAGTGACTGCCATCAATGTAGCACTCCGATGTCAGCCACTGTCGTGAGGTAGGATTCAGGCATGGGTCGCTGGGAGCCAAATGCGCGTGGGCGGCTCATGCAGGCCGCGTTTGCGCTATACGGCGAGCGTGGTTTCGAGCAGACGACTGTGGCCGAGATCGCCGAGCGCGCAGGATTGACCGAGCGGACCTTCTTCCGTCATTTCGCGGACAAGCGCGAGGTCTTGTTCGCCGGTGCGGAGGCGTTGCAAGAGCTGCTCGTCAGCACGGTCATCGGGGCGCCCGCATCGCTCGCGCCGATCGACGCCGCGGCCGTCGGTCTCGAGGCCATTGGCGGCTTCATCCAGGAGGGTGGCGATCTTGCCCGCCAGCGCCAGGCGATCATCGCCTCGAGCGCGGAGCTTCAAGAGCGTGAGTTGATCAAGCTCGCATCGCTTGCCGCTGCGCTCGCCGAGGCGCTACGCCAGCGCGGCGTTGGCGATCCAGTCGCGAGCTTGACCGCCGAGGCCGCGATCGCCGTCTTCAAGGTCGCGTTCGAGCGCTACGTCGATGCGGCCAATCAGCAGGACCTGCCCACGGTCATCCGAGAGTCGCTCGACGGTCTGAAGGTCGTTACTGGCGGCCACTCCGGCGACTAACGATCACGGCCCATGCGGTCTCTATGTTGGATCAGATGACTGTTGAGAGGCGGCACTATGGGGACGACGCTGAGCTGCTCAGCCGTCGGTGTTGGCGCGCTTGGCCCAAGCTCGACAGGATGCGCGTCAAGCGCAACGAGCGCAGCCCTGAGGCGCTCGAAGTTCTCCGGGTCCGGTGATGGAGTGACATCAAGGTCCTTGGTGGTGCGACGGCGTCCATGCACCTGTGCTGCAACCCCGCCTATGACCAGATAGTCCACCTCGTGATCTGCAAGCACCCGAAAGAGCTCACGCAGGTCGAGGGGGCGTTCCGGGGATCCACTCACGACGGCACATACCTGGTGGCCGGATGGCCGGCCCTACGTGCATCTGCGCCGGCGATTTCCAACTGCGTTGCGACTAGGTTCCACGAGGCCGCCTCACGCAGCCGTTCGCGCGCGCTTCTGCGCACCGCTTCTCCCGCCGCGTCAGCCAGCGGCTCGCTGTCCAAAACGAGGCGCTCGCCGAGCAGTGTCAGCAGATGGGCCAGTCGATCCAGCGTCGGCGACTCCACCCCACGCTCGATCCGGCTGATCGCGTCCTGGCTTGTCCGTGCGCGCACGGCGAGTTCTCGCTGGCTCACGCCTTGTCGTCTACTTGCCTCGCGCAGCAACTGCGAAGCACTCTTGCTACACCGCATACGGTGTATGTATATCTCGATCGCGATGGACGACCCGACGTTGGGTGGACCGCTCCCTCTCGTCCCTTCCGGTCGTCTGTTTGGTCTGCGCTTGCGCGCTCGGTTTGGCCGCAAAGCATAAGCTCGTTCTGCGATGCTCTCAACGCCGAGCTTTTCGTTTGCCTCCGGGGATGGCCTACGCAACTCCGGTCCGATATTGATGTCTTAGCTGTCATGAGACGAGTTCTGGCGCTAGCTGTCTGGATTGCACTGTCTGCCGCGAGCAGCGCCGCTGCAGCGCCAACGTTGATCGCGCCGCTGCACGGGGGGACCACCATCGAGTCTTTCGGCGACTTACAGGTGTGGAGTGATTACAACGCGACCGACAAGAGCTGGCACCTTGTCGTGGACAGCGACGGCCTGATCTCGACGCCGCCTGTCCCTGCCGCCACACGTGCGATCGAAGCCGACGTTGGTCCTGGTCCATCCGGCTCACCGCTACTCGTCTACAAGGTCTGCCCAAGCGGCTGCCATCTTGTCGTTTCAGGAGTCGATGGGAGCGATCCTCGTGTGGTCCCCGGCAGCGACGCGCCTCGGGAGCCGACGATTTGGGGCGAGCGGGTCGCTTGGGTGAGGGACGCGAATCAGGTGATGACAAGCCTGCTCGACGGTAGCGGGCGAAGAATGCTCGGCGGCGCGCCGCGAAGGCTGTGCCAGCCAGCAAACAAAGAAACGCGCGCGAGCTGCGAAACCACGACGAACCGCAGCGTCACTGGTCTGCAGCTGCACTACGGGCGGCTGGCGCTGACTGACTCGTTCTACACCAGAAATGGAGGCGGGAACGGCGAAGGCGAGGTCCTGACCGAGTCGGTCCAGGGCGGTCCGCAGCATCTCATCGCGCTGCAAGGAGTTGAAGAAGGCGGGGGAGAAACGTTCTGGCTCGGTCCCTCCTGGTCAGAAGGAAAGCTCTACTTCTACGCGGACGGTCTCTCTGAGTGCGTCGAACACTGCATATACGTGTATGGATTCGATCCGACGCACGATACGTATGTTCGAGCGACTGCGTCCACCGAGCTCAACGGATTCGCGATGGCAGCAGGGCTTCGGGCGTATGAAGCGACCGCTCCCGGCAACGGCGAAACCACTCCGAAGGCCTGTGCAGAAGCACTCAAGGGCGAACCGGCCGGGGAATACCTCATTACGGTGATTCCGTGCGTCGTACGCCTGAGCGCTCCGATTGCGTTCAAGCCAACACGCCCGCCCATCTCGTTTCCCTGATTATCAGGCTCCGGGACCAGGACGGCCCTGAGGCTGGCTCCCGGGCCGGTTTGCGGCGGTAAAATCGTTTGGACTACGAGTGATGAGATGGCTGTGGCTGTTGGCCTGCTGAACGACACCCGGAGGCAGACGCTTGAGGCGGTCTGTGACACGTTTGCGCCCTCGATCGAGGTCGATGACGGTGGGCAGGTGCTGCGCGACACCAAGGGCGTTTGGATCGGCGACGGCTCGGCGTTTCCGACCGCGCCGGGCGTGAACCCTATGATCTCGATCATATCGCTCGCGCACCGCACGGCAGCCAACATGCTCGCGGCTTGAAAAGGAGGTCTCAAATGGCATCTGTCAAAAGCGATCTGCAGAACGCGCGCGTCGGCGATCGGTCGAGCTTCCGGGAGGGGCCGCCGCACGAGCTGTTTCGGCGGCTGCGCTCGGAGTGCCCGGTGCACTGGTCGGACGGCATCACCGATTACCCCGACGAGGACGGCTTCTGGTCGGTGACCACGGCCGAGGATGTGTACGAGGTCAGCCGCAACTGGCAGACGTTCTCCTCGGAAATCGGCGGCTTCACGGCCACCAAGAAAACGGGACTGTCGCTGGAGATGCAACAGGCGATGTTCATCGGGATGGACCCCCCCAAGCACGACCGCCTGAAGGCGCTCTTCCAGCGCGGCTTCACGCCCAAGCGGATCGCCGAGCACGAGGACGCGATTCGCGCGATCACTACCGAAGTGCTCGACCGGCTCGCCGGTCGGGAGAGCTGCGATCTCGTCGACGACGTCGCCCAGCCCGTGGTGGCGCGTGTGATCGGCAGCTTCATGGGACTCACGCCCGAGGACGACGCGGTGTGGGCCAGGCTGATGAACGCGATCGTCGGAGCCGGTGACCCGGATGCCACGCCGGATGGCGCCGACAGCGTGATGGAAAATGAGGTGCCCGAAGTGTTCGAGCGCTGCGGGCGGCTGATCGCCGAACGCCGCGCCGCGCCGACCGAGGACCTCACGAGCGTGCTCGTGCACGCCGAGCTCGACGGCGAGCAGCTCCAGGACCACGAGATCGTGATGGGTTTCCTGCTGCTGATGGCCGCCGGGAACGACAGCACCAAGGCGACGTACTGCAGCGGGATGCGCGCACTGATGGAAAGCCGCGACCAACTGCGCGAAGTCGTGGAGGACCCGACGCTGATACCTGGCGTCGTCGAGGAGTCGCTGCGCATGTTTCCCGCGTTCGCCCACTTCGCCCGCACCGCCACTCGCGACACCGAGCTGCACGGCCAGAGCATCCGCGAGGGGGAGAAGCTCGTGATGTGGTACCCGTCCTCCAACCGCGATGAGTCCCGCTACGAGGACGCCGAACGCTTCGACATCAAGCGCAACCCCGAGCACCAGGCGTTCGGCGCCGGCGGCAGGCACTACTGCCTGGGTACCGCGCTCGCGCGCCTGGAGCTGCGGATCCTCTTCGAGGAGACCCTCACCCGCTTTCCCGAGATCGAGATCCTCGACACCCCGACCTACCTCGAATCGACGTTCGCCAACCAGATGAAAACGCTGCCGGTGCGGCTCTCGCCGGCGCCGCCTGGAGGAGAACACCTGGACGACGGACAGATATCCAAATGAACATTTCGGATCCCCGAAGGGACTGCTTCGAGCGCCAGGTTCCGTCTTCCGGGCGAGCCGACGCTCGGAAGTCGCCAGAACGTCATGCTCGCGGCGCTCACACTGTCGATCCTTGATGTCCTCGAGCAGGTTGGAGTAGAGCGCGACTACGCGATCGAGCTAACCGGAGACACCTGCTGGCGTTTTTACCGCCGCTGGGGCAGGGCCACCAAGACCGATCCTGGGCGGATGGATTCTGACCACCTACTGGTGGGGCTGGGTGTTCCTCGTCAACGTGCCGGTCGCCCTGATCGGGTTCGCGGCTGCCGCCGCTCTGTTGCCGGAGTTCCGGGCTCCACAGCGACCGGGCTTGGATTTGACCGGAGTAGGCGCTTCTGTCCTCGGCCTCGTGGCCGTCACCTACGGACTGATTAGGGGGGGCGAGGACGGCTGGAGCAACCCCGGCGCCCTGCTGATGATCTTTGTCGGGATCGCGATCCTGGCCGGCTTCCTTGCCTGGGAGCGCCGGTTGACGCGTCGTCCCGGCGGTCAACCGCTGCTCGACATGACGCTGTTCAGCTCGGCTTCGTTCACCTGGGGCTCGATTTTCGCCGCGATGTCGTTCCTGGCTTTGATCGGCGTCCTGTTCACGATGCCTCAATACTTTCAGGGCGTACTCGGCACAACGGCGATGGGTTCGGGCCTGAGGCTCTTGCCGTTGGTCGGTGGAATTCTGATCGGAGCCGTTCCTGCTGGTCTGCTCGCCAAGCTTGTGGGCGCCAAGCTTGCCGTCGCTGCCGGATTCGGCCTGCTCGTCGTAGGGCTGTCCCTGGGGGCCACGACGAGCGTCGATTCGAGTGGCTCCTTCGTCGCGATCTGGCTGGTGATCGTCGGCGCCGGGATGGGTCTCGCCCTCGCTACTTCGACCTCCGCCGCGCTCATCGAGCTGTCTCCGGATCGCAGCGGCGTCGGCTCAGGAGTGGTGGAGGCGATCGACGAGATCGGTGGACCATTGGGCATCGCGATCCTCGGCAGCGTGGTCAGCACCGGCTATCTCGCCCACCTCAATCTTTGGGGCCTGTCGACGCCCGCCGCCAGTGCCGTTCGCCAGAGCGTTTTTGGTGGCGTGGCAGTTGCTAAGCAGTTGCAGTTGCCGACGCTCGTGGTGTCAGTGCGGACAGCCTTCGTGTAGGGCATGGACAACGCGCTGCTCGTCTCAGCCCCAGATCCTCACCCTCCATGCCGAAGTGTCGGCTCGGCCCCGGCGTCCTCAAGCTTGCGGGTAAGCCATTCGATGATCTCGCATATGGTGTCGCCTTGAATAATTTCTTGGCGTGCCATAATCTATGTCTATGTCTGTGTCCAGCAAGGATATTTTGCGAACCCCTGCCATCGAGGATTACTCGAAGGCGATCTTCTCGCTCGAATCGCGCAAGGACGAGCCGGTTTCAACGAATGCGCTCGCCGAGCGCCTGGGAATCACCTCGGGATCTGTCTCAGCGATGCTCAAACGACTCGACGAGCTCGGCCTGATCACGCATGTGCCATATCGAGGTGTGCGCCTGACTGATGACGGTAGGCGCATAGCGCTCGAGGTCATCCGCCATCATCGCCTACTCGAGAGCTATTTGGCTGAGGCGCTGGGGATGCCTTGGGATCGCGTGCACGCCGAGGCGGAGGTACTCGAGCACGTTCTCTCCGACGATCTCGAGCAGCTGATCGCGGCCAAGCTCGGACACCCCACCGTCGATCCCCACGGCGACCCCATCCCCAGTGCTGAGCTCGAGCTCGACGAGCGCATCACCGATCGCATGGAGAGCCTGCAGCCCGGCGACGCAGGGCTGTTCGTGCGCGTGTCGGACTCCGATCCGGAGATGCTTCGCTACCTCGCCGACCGTGGCATCGCTCCGGGCGAGCGCTTCACTGTGCGTGAGCGCCAGCCATTCGGTGGGCCCTTGTTCGTGCAGTTCGGCGAGCGCGAGCACGCAATCGGCGGACAGCTTGCAGGCGCAATGCGCGTCGAAGTCGACTGTCCCGCCGCACAGCAGGCGCCGACCCCCGAACGAGGAGCGGTGGATGAGCACGCCTGAAGTCGCCGCCGCGCCCTCCCCCCTGCTGCGCCAGCCGCAGCCGACCGATGAGGACACCGCCCGCTCCCGCGATCGCTCACGCGTTCACCACGCCCGCCGCGAGCGCCGGCGCTTGCATCTGCTGTGGCTGCTCGTCGGTCCCGGCATCCTTGCCATGCTCGGCGAGAACGACGGCCCGAGCATGGTCGCCTACGCCTCCGACGGTGCCCAATACGGCCTCGGCTTCTTCGTCCCGTTCATCCCCGTCCTGTTTGTTATGGCGTATGTGTGCCAGGAGATGTGCATGCGCGTCGGTGCGGTAACGCACCGCGGCTACGGCGAGCTCGTGTTGCAGCGCTACGGTCGCGTATGGGGCTGGTTCGGTGCGGCCGACCTCACGCTCACGAACCTCGTCACGCTCGTTGCGGAGTTCGTGGCCATCCGCGTCGGGCTGGCCTACTTCCACCTCGGCGCTGGTATCGCCGTCGCGCTTGGGCTGGCGCTTGTGCTGTTCACCCTCAGTGGTGGGCGCTACTGGCGTTGGGAGCGGATCGTGCTGGGTCTCGCCGCCTTCAACGGCCTGTTCCTGCTCGCTGCGATCCTCGTCAAGCCGAACGTCGGCACGATCGCCAGCTCACTCGATTTCACGCCGTTCCCCGGCGGTGGCTTCAACACGCTCCTACTGCTGCTCGCCTCCACGATCGGCGCCACCGTCACCCCTTGGATGATCTTCTTCCAACAGAGCGCCTCCGCCGACAAGGGCATGACGCCATCCGATGTTGCCCACGGCCGTTATGACACCGCGCTTGGAGCGGTGCTCGCGGCGATCTTCGGCATCGGCGCACTGGTTGCTGGTGCCGCATTGCTCGCGCACGGAGGGTCTGGGATCCAGGGGTTCGCCGGTGCTGGCTTCCCCGAGGCGCTCAAGCACGTCGCCGGCGGGGCTGCCGGGACGGTGTTTGCACTTGGGCTGATCGAGGCCGGGGCTGTCGCCATCCTCACCATCTCCGCCAGCACCGCCTACGCCGCCGGCGAATGCATTGGTGCCTCCCACAGCTTCAACAGCTCGCCTCGGAGTGCCGCCGTGTTCTACGTCGCCAATATCGGCGTGGCGCTGCTCGCCGCCGTCGTAATCCTGATCCCCGGCGCACCACTGCTCTCGATCGCGCTCAACGCCAATGTGCTTGCGACCGTGCTGCTGCCCGTCAGCCTCGTGCTGATGGTCATGCTCGCCAATGACAAGGGGCTGATGGGTCCGTGGGCCAACCGGCGCTCCACCAACGTCGTCGGCGTTGCCGTGATCGCGTTCGTGGGCGTCTGTGGCGCCGCCTACGGCATCGATTCCTTTCTGCAGACCGTCTACCTAATCGGCTCATGAGCGCAGAGACCCCCCTCACCCATGGGGTGCCCGCCGAGCTCGATTGCATCCCCGAGCAGCAGCTTCAAGCCCAGGAGCGCGCCGAGGATGAGATGATCATGCACCTCGAGCGCGACCAGTTCGTCGCCGAGACCTCCCGGCCTGTGCCGCGGGCGCCACTCAGCGCTCAAGCCACTGTCGGGCTGTGGGCGCTGCGCGTGTTCGTCATCGTTGTCAGCCTGATGGTGATCTACACCTTCGTAGAGCAGTTGCACTGACCACGGCGGCCCGCCAAAGCTGTCGGTTCGCCGCTGTGTGCTGCTCAGTTGATCAGCAGCCGCACAATCGCGAACACCCCCACTACCACGATCACTGCCCGCAACGCGTCTGCCGGTAGTCGCCGTCCGTAGCGCGCCGACAGCTGCGCGCCGAGGATCGAGGTGCACGCGATGATCGCTGCCGGCCCCCAGTCGACGTGGGCGGCGAAGATGAAGAACAACCCAGCAACGCCATTGGTCAGTCCCGCCAGCACGTTCTTCAGTGCGTTTGTGCGCTGCAAGTCCTGCGCCAGCGCCACGCCCAGGATCGCCAGCAACAGAATGCCTTGCGCCGCGCCGAAGTAGCCACCGTAGACACCCGTCAAATACACCGCCAGCGGCGCCAGCACGGCGCCCTTGCGCTCGAGATCGATCTCGCGTTTGGCAAGCCAACGTGCCAGGCGCGGCTGTGCCACCGTCAAGATCAGCGCGATCACGATGAACACGGGCACGATCGCCTTGAATGCCGATGACGGCAACACCAGCAGCAGCACCGCACCGGTTATGCCTCCGCTCAGCGACATCGCACCAAAGCGCAGCGCACGCCCGCGCTGACCCGCCAGCTCGCGGCGATATCCGATCGCACCGGAGACCGAGCCGGGGACGAGGCCGATCGTGTTCGACACGTTCGCCGTCACCGGCGCATAGCCAAACGCCAGCAGCACCGGGAAGGTGATCAGGGTGCCACTGCCAACGAGCGTGTTGATCGCCCCCGCCGCCATGCCGGCCGCGGCGATCGCCACGATTTCAGCAGCGCTCATCATGGCTTCGACCAGGCGCTTACAGCGGTGATCAAGCGTGCGGCTCGACGATCGAGCGGGTCAAGCAGATATCGGCACTACCGTTATGCGCCATGGATCTCGTGAAGGCTATCCGCACGCGACGCACCCACAAGGCGTTCACCAGTCAAGCGGTGGACGCCGCTGTATTGGATGAGCTATTCGAGCTTGCCCGCTGGGCGCCCAACCACCACCTCACCAACCCATGGCGCTTTCGCGTGCTCGGCGAGGGCACCCGCGAGCGGCTGATGGCTCTCGCCGAGTCCGAGCAGCCAGGGTCTGCCGTCAAGCTGAAGCGTGCCCCCACGCTCGTAGCCGTCTCAGCTCAACTGGGCGATGACCCAAGCCAGGCCCGCGAGGACGAATTCGCCGTCGCTGTTGGCGCATATCTCGTGCTGCTCGGTGCCCACGCTCGTGGTCTCGCCGGCTACTGGCGCACCGTGCCGCTGCTGGACGATCCACGCGGACGCGAGATCCTCGGCCTGCGCTCCCGTGAGCAGCCTGTCGGACTGCTCTATCTCGGCTACGCCGTGCAGGAGCAGCGGGTGCCCGAGCGCGCGCCGCTCGAGCAGCTTGTCAGCTACCTAGACTGATCTTCATGCACGCGGTGCTGCGGAGCCTCTGGCCCCCATCTGATGACCGCCATGGGCCGCTGGTGCCGGTCATGATCGTGCTCACCGTCGTAACGGGTGTAGTCGATGCGACCAGCTATCTGAAGCTCGGCCACGTGTTCGTCGCGAACATGACCGGCAACGTCGTGTTCCTCGGCTTCGCACTCGCCGGCGCCCACGGGCTTTCCGCCAGCTCCTCGCTGATCGCGCTCGGTTCCTTCCTACTCGGCGCGTCCGCCGGAGGGCGGTTTCGCGCGCGGTATCCCGACCATCGCGGGCACATGCTGCGTACAGCGAGCATCGCCCAGGCGATGCTGCTCGCGATCGCGTTGATCGCCGCACTGGTGCTCACCAAGCCCACGAGCACGCCCGCGAGCTACGCGCTGCTCGTGCCGATGGCGGTCGCAATGGGTATCCAGAACGCCGCCGCACAGCTGCTCGCCGTCCCTGAGCTCACGACCACCGTGCTCACCCGCACACTCACCGGTATCGCCTCGGACCTCGCGCTCCTCGGTCACGGCCACGAGACGGCGGCGATGTTCGCACGCCGCGTCGTAGCCGTCATGGCGATGCTGCTCGGGGCGCTCGTCGGAGGACTGCTGGTACTGCACGTCACAGTCGCCGCCGCCGTGGCCCTCGCCGCTGCGATCGTGTTCGCGGTGGGCGTTTTCGTGCACCTCCTCTCGCGTGCGGATGCACCCTGGGTGAAAACGTGAACAAATCTCTTCAAGGCTCAAAACATGAAGAAATAGCTGCAGTAGCGGGGACTTCATGCGTTAGCCTCTAGCCCGTGAAACGGGGATTGCTTGTAGTTGTCGTCGTCCTGGCGCTGGCTGTCGTGGGGTTCATTGCGCTCTCCGCGCAAGGGCACGATGTTGCCACTGTGCCCGGCACCGGTGCAGGGGAGGCGAGCGCCGCCACCACCCCATTGCCCCCCACTCACTTGGCGGCACTGCCGAGTCGCACGCTCACCAACGGGACTGCGCCGATCTCCGTGGCGCTGTCCGCGCCCGTGTCCCCCACCTCACCAGCACCGATGATCACGCCCAAGGTCGCGGGCGCCTGGAGCATCGTCGGCGACGCCGACGTGTTCACGCCCGCTTCGACGTTCGAGCCTTGTACCGACTACGCGCTGACTGTGTGGGCGCGCACGAGCTCCACCGCCCACGGTCCCTTGGGCAAGCGCCGCACGGTCAACCTACGCGTCGCCTGCCCGTCCATCGCCGGGCTCCAGCAAGCGCTTGCCCGCCTGGGCTACCTCGGCGCAAAGCTCCACCCGCGCTACGACGTGCCCGTGACACGTGGATCGGAGACACGCCGCGAAGCTGCCGAACATGCCTTTCACCCGCCGCGCGGAGCGCTGGTTCCCCACCCCGGCGGTGCGCCGAAAGCTCAGATGGGGCAGCTCGACGCCACCACTCGCGGTGCGCTCGAGGTCTATCAGGCCGACCGTGGGCTGCAGGCCAGCGGCGAACCCAACACCGCCACCTGGGAGTCGCTGCTATTTGACGAGACCGTCAACCGGCGCGACCCGGAGCCCTACACGTGGGTGAGCGTCTCCGAGTCGCTGCCCGAGACCCTGCAAGTGCACCGTGGCAGCCATGTCGTGTTCAGCACGCCCGTCAACACCGGCGTGCCCGGCGCAGAAACCGAACAGGGCATCTTCCCCATCTACGCCCGCTACGTCTCAACGACGATGAGCGGCACCGACGTTGACGGCACCAAATACAACGTGCCCGATGTGCCGTGGGTCAACTACTTCAACGGCGGCGACGCCGTCCACGGCTATCCTCGTGCCTCCTACGGCTTCCCCCAGTCCAACGGCTGCGTCGAGTTGCCGATCGAAGCCGCTCACACCGTCTTCAGCAAGCTCGCCATCGGCGACATCGTCGAGGTCAACGACTGACGCATTGCTTGCCGTCTGCGCTGTGCGCGACTGGAAGCGAGCCGACGGAACCCGGCTACTTGACGGTGAGGGTTCCTTCCATGCCCGCCATACGGTGACCGGGCACCGAGCAGAAGAACTTGTAGGTGCCAGGTTTCAGGTTAACCGTCAGGACCTTCGAGCCGCCCGCGAACGTTGGCGTCGACCCGAGGACCTGGTGCGATGAGGATTCGATCGTCACGTTGTGGTCCAGTGGCGCCGTGTTCGTGAAGTCGATCGACACCTTGCCCGCAGTGGCCGTCAGCGACTTCTTGTCGTAGGCAAGCTGGCCTTCGGGGTTCGCCGCCAGGCTCAGCGCGGCGCTCGGCGCCGTGCTCGAGGTCGTGGAGGTTGTGGTCGACGTCGAGCTGCCGCTGCTCGTAGTTGTCTGCGCTGGGGCCGTGCTCGAGGACGTAGTGTCGCTCGATGAGCTGCCACAGCCAGCCAGGACGAGCGCTCCCACTGCCAGTACGAGGGCTGCCAGCGCGCTGATCCAGCGGATCGAGCGGTGTGTATCGGTGGGAGCGTTGTGCATGGTCATGGTGTCCTCGCGATCAGCTTTCTGGACGGTGAGAGCACACACCATAGGCCACCGCTAGCACTGAGCACTTGACCATAGGCTTTGCCCCGCCAGAGTCGGCTGCATACGTGTAGAGCGGTCACCTTCCCAGCTGCCGTCGGCGCTAGCCGTTCGCCTCGGGCTGGCCATTTGCCTCTGAGGCTGCTTGAGCAGGCTCCGCCGCTTCCACCGACGCCGCCGGCGCAGCCGCGGCTGCCAGATGCGCGCCCAACGAGCCCAGTGCGCCGATCACCAGGGCGGCAGCTGCCGCCCTGCCGGGCCGCTCGCGCCCGCTTTCGCTCAGCGCCAGCACTGCCGCGATCAGCACCACGTTGTACTCGTAGCCGCCGTTGGTCAGCCACGGACCCTTGCTGCCATGCACCGTTTTGATCGCGGTGATCATCGTCGCCGTCAGCACCGATGCCGCCACGGGCGTCGCCACTCCGCTCGCCAGTAGCGCACCGCCGCCCGCCTCGGCTGCGCCGGCTGCGATGGCGTTGGCCTTGCCCGGGCGCAGTCCCATCCCGTCAAATGCCTGCGCGGTCGCGTCCAGCCCATGCCCGCCGAACCAGCCAAATAGCTTCTGTGTGCCGTGTCCGAAGAAGAATCCCCCCACGCTCACGCGCAGCAGCAGTCGTCCGATCTTCATGTCTCAGCGCCTTTCTTCGATTGGCTCGATTTATACGCCTCGCTCTAAGGCGCCGCCGGCGCCACCACGAGCGGGCCGTCTGTCTGCGGGAGCTCACTTGTCTCAAACCCGCTCTGCTCAAGGCGCTCCACGTGCGCCGCATGCTCCAGGAACTCCTCAGCCGTCTCGAGGAAGTTGATGCGCGGCGTGCGGTAGTGCATCGGCACCACCCATCGTGGCGACAAGCGCTCCACCAGCAGCGACGCCTGCTCGGCGCCAATCGTCGGACCGCCACCCACAGGGATAATCAGCAGGTCAACCGTTCCGATTGCCGCCTCCTGCTCGGGGCGCAAGCCGCTCTGACCGAAGTCGCCGAAGTGGCACACGCGCAGCCCGTCCAGCGTGAACACAAAGATCGTGTTCGGGCCACGTGTGGTCCCCGCCTGATCGTCGTGCTCGGAAGCGATCGCCGTGACCTCGCCGAGCGGTGAAGGTAGCGTTCCCGCCGTAGAGCGAAGGGTCACCGGATCGCCGCCGATCGCCTCCACGCCGTTGTGGTCGCCGTGCTCGTGAGTCACCAACAAGAGGTCCGCCTCCACGCCCTCCAGCGGCGGATAATTGAACTCTATTCCCCGGCTTGCCGCTGCCGACATGTCCGCGAATGGGTCGATCGCCACAGATTGCCCACCTGCGCTCAGGTGAAACGTAGACTGTCCGTACCACTCAACGCGCATGCTGCTCCTCCGCTGTTGTAGTTCGCGCGAGCACGCTCACGCCGTTGTGATCCAAGCTCTGTACACCATCCAAGCTCTGCACGCCACTGTCGGCGGCGATCGCCACGCCGTTGGCCAGTGTGCCCGGGGCCATCGGCTGCGGGGTCTCGACATAGTGATACTTGCCCCCACGCAACAGCGACGCGCCGGCCGCGATCAGGCACGCGATGATCGCGAACGCGAACGCCTCGTGCAGTCCCGTGCTGAACGGCGCTGAGATCAGGTGCGGGAAGAACGAGCGGCCGGTCAGCGTCGCGCGGCTGCCCGCCGACAGCGACGCGAGCACGTGCGGGCCGAGCAGGTGTTCCACGGGGTTGTAGCCGAGGAACGCCGCAAACAGCACCGACACCGGTGGCGTGTGCGAGGCGCCGTTTGCCGCCGCCGCCGAGACGCCGTGTGCCTCCAATCCGGAGGCGAGCGTGTGTGGCAAGTTCGACGCCAGCCCCAGGATCATCAGCGTGAAGAACACGCCGATCGAGAGCACCTGCGCGGAGTTCTGGAAGGTCTGGTTCATGCCCCCGCCAGCGCCGCGGTGCTGCGGCGGCAGGCTGTTCATCACCGCCGCCCGGTTCGGCGAGGCGAACATGCCCATCGAGACGCCCACCATCGCGAGCACCAGCGCAAACAGCGCGAACGGGAAGTCGATCGGCAGCAGGGTCAGCAGGAAGAAGCTCACGGCGGAGCCGATCATCCCTCCCGTCGCGAACCAGCGTGCACCGAAACGGTCCGACAGATAGCCCGAAGTCGGGCCGGCGACGAGCATTCCCAGTGTCAACGGCAGCATGTAGATGCCAGCCCACAGCGGCGTTCGCGTGAAGTCATAACCGTGTTGCGGCAGCCAGATGCCCTGCAGCCAGATGATCAGCATGAACATCAGCCCGCCTCGCGCGATCGCCGAGAGAAAGGTCGACAGCGTCCCGAACGTGAACGCGCGAATGCGAAACAGCGGCAGGCGGAACATCGGCTCAGCCACCCGACTCTCGACCACAGCGAAGGCGACCAGGCATGCCACCCCGGCGCCAAGCAACGCCAGCACGCGCGGGCTGCCCCAGCCCGTGGCTGAGCTGCCGTACGGGCGGATGCCATACGTGACCGACACCATGATCAGGATCAGCCCCAACGCGAAGAAGATGTTGCCCCACCAGTCCACCTTCGCGGGTTTGGGGGTGCTCCGCTCCTCGAGCTTTAGATACGCCCACACCGTGCCAAACAGGCCCACCGGCACCGAGATCAGGAACACCAGGCGCCAATCGATCGGCGCCAACAGGCCGCCCAGCACGAGGCCCACGAACATGCCGCTCACGCCCACGATGTTGTTGATGCCCAGCGCCATGCCGCGCTGCGTGGCGGGAAAGGCATCGGTGATGATCGCAGCCGCGTTCGCCAGCAGGAACGCCGCGCCAATTCCCTGCACGATGCGAAACGCGATCAGGTACATCGCTCCCGCCCGCCCATCGAGCCAATCCACCGTCAACAGCAGCGACGCAACCGTGTAGATGACGAAGCCGAGGTTGTACATCTTCACCCGTCCATACATGTCCCCCAGCCGCCCCAGGCTGACGATCAAAACGCTCGTCACCACGAGGAAGCCGAGGATCATCCACAGCAGGTAGAAGCTGTTGGCCGCCACCAGCGGGTCGAGGTGGATGCCGCGGAAGATGTCCGGCATCGCGATCAACGTGATCGAGCCATCCAACGTCGCCAGCAGCACTCCCAACGTCACGTTCGACAGCGCGATCCACTTGTAGCGATCGGAGCCGCTCGAATTGGAGCTACCCGGGCTTGCTTTCCTGCCAGCGCGGGTAGCCACTACGTTATCCATCTAAATAATTATACAGGAAGACTGAGCAGTTTCCCTGCTCTTCTGCGCTATATAGTCTGCAGCCCGTGGCTTCGGCGGTTGACACCACACGCCTGGCAAGCGAGCTGCGCATGGTGCTCGGCCAGCTGATGCGCCGCCTGCGCACAGAGCATCGCTTCTCGCTCTCTCAGGGAGCCGTGCTCGGGCGCCTGGACCGCGAAGGTACTAGGTCGATCGGCGATCTCGCGGTCGCCGAGCGGGTACGCCCGCAATCGATGACGCAGACGATCTCAGATCTCGAGGGCGAGGGCCTGATCGCCCGCCGCGCCGACCCCGCCGACGGGCGGCGTATCCTCGTCGAGCTCACCGATCAGGGCCGCGACACGCTCGAAGCCGACCGCCGCAAGCGCGAGGGCTGGCTCGCGCACGCCATCGCCGAGGACCTCTCGCCCTCCGAGCAGCAGACGCTGATGGAGGCCGTCGCGTTGCTGCGGCGTCTGGCCGAGGACTGATCGCCAAGCAGTTGGGTCGGGCGCCGAGCCGCCCCGCCGGGGAAGGCGATATACCAAGAGGTGGATGAAGCCTGTCCATCAGGCATATCTGCTGCAGGCCCGTCAGATGCAGGCACTGTCGTTCTCGGTGCACATCCCGCTCGTGTGCTTCGGGATCGCCTTCCCCGCCATGATCCTGTTCGTCGAGTGGCTGTACCTGCGCTCTGGCGACGATCTCTACCGCACGATCGCCCGACGCTGGACACGTGTGATGGCTGCGCTGTTTGCCATCGGCGTGATCACCGGCACGATCCTCAGCTTCGAGATGGGCTTGTTGTGGCCCGCCTTCACCTCCACGTTCGGCAGCGTCTTCGGCCTCGGCTTTGCGATCGAGGGCTTCTCGTTCTTCATGGAGGCCATCTTCATTGGTATCTACATCTACGGCTGGGATCGGCTCTCCCCCAAAGCCCATTTCCTCAGCGGCATTCCCATCGCTTTCGCCGGCGCTACCGGCTCGCTGATGGTCATCTCCGTGAACGCCTGGATGAACCACCCCTCCGGCTTTCGCCTTCTCGACGGCAAGGCCGTCGACGTGCACCCGCTCACCGCACTGTTCGCCAATAGCTTCCTATGGCCCGAGCTCGTGCACATGTACATCGCCGGCTACATCGTCGCCGGCTTCCTGCTCGCAGGCGCCTATGCGATCGGACGTCTGCGTAAATACCCGATCCCGCCCACTCGCTATGAGCGCACCGCGCTGGCGATCCCGCTGACGATCGCCGCCCTCGCCTCCCCCGTTCAGATCCTCGTCGGCGACTGGGCTGCCCGCGACGTCGCCACCGCTCAGCCGATCAAGCTTGCCGCCATCGAGGGTCTCGCCAACACCACCAAAGGTGCCTCCGAGCATCTGCTCGGCTGGTACACCCAGGGCCAGGTCAAGTACGGGATCGCGATCCCCAAACTGCTCTCGCTGCTCGCGTTCCACAACCCCAACGCGGTCGTTAAGGGCCTCGACACCGTTCCCGCAGATCGCCAGCCGCCGGTGAATGTCGTACGCATCTCCTTCCAGCTGATGGTCGTGATCGGCACGCTGCTCGCGCTGCTCGGGGTGGTCTATCTGTTCGTGCGCATCAGACGAAAGCGCCTGCCTGAGTCGCTGTGGTTCTACCGCGCGCTCGCCGTCGCCGGCCCCGCCTCCGTCGTGGCCTTGATCGCCGGCTGGGTTACCACCGAGGTTGGCCGTCAGCCGTGGGTCGTCTACAAAGTCATGCTCACGAATGAAGCAGTCACGGGCGCCGGGGGCATACCGGTCGGCTACGCCACGCTCGTGCTCGTCTATATCGGCGTCGGAATCGGCGTAGCGTGGATCCTGCGCCGGCTCGCCCGCATGCCGATGGACCTGCCTGGGGCCGGTGGCGGCCTGTCGGACGCCGAGCGGCCGAGCGGGGTGGTGTGAGCGTGCACCTGTACGAGCTGCCGCTGATCTTCGTGCTCGTCGGGCTCGTCTTCTACGTTGTGCTCGCCGGTGCTGACTTCGGCGCGGGTATCTGGCAGCTACTCGCCGGGCGTGGCGAGCGCGGGGCACGCATACGCGACCACGCGCATGAGTCGATTTCACCCGTGTGGGAGGCCAACCACGTTTGGCTGATCTTCGTATTGACAGTTACTTGGACCGCCTACCCGATCGCCTTCGGCTCGATCGCCTCAACCCTGTCGATTCCTTTGTTCATCGCCGCCATTGGCATCGTCCTGCGCGGCGCCGCCTACGCCCTGCGCTCAGGTGCCGCTTCTGTCCGTGAGCAAGGCCCGATCGACACCGTCTTCGCCGTCTCCTCGATCCTCACGCCGTTCGCGCTCGGGACGATGGTCGGCGCGATCGCCGCCCGGCGCGTGCCGGTAGGCAACGCCGCCGGCAATCTCATCTCTAGCTGGACGGGACCCACGTCAATCCTCATCGGCGTGCTCGCACTTGCCACCTCCGCCTATCTCGCCGCCGTGTTTCTCGCCGCCGACGCCGCCCGCCTTGGCGAGCGCGATCTGCAGGCGAGCTTCCGCACGCGTGCGCTCACCGCGGGGCTCATCGCCGGCACGATCGCGCTCGCCGGCCTGGTGGTGCTGCACGCTGACGTCCACCCGCTATACCACCGGTTGCTGCACAGCGACGCCCTCGCTGCCCTGATCATCTCGATCCTCGCCGGTGCCTTCACACTCGAGCTAGTTCGTCGCCAGCGCTTCGAGACCGCCCGCTACTCGGCCGCGCTCGCAGTCGCCGCTGTAGTCGCCGGCTGGGCGCTGGCCCAGAACCCCGTGCTGCTACGCGGCCTCACCGTCCGCGAGGCCGCGGCCCCCCATGACACGCTTGTAGTTGTGATCGTCGCCGTGCTCGGCGGGGCGGTCATCCTGTTTCCCTCGCTCGCGTTGCTGTTCAGGCTCGTCCTGCGTGGACAGCTCGATCACGGCGAGACGCTCGCCCCGCCCGCACCGATGATTGGAATGCTGCTGTCAGCGTCCGCACCCGGGCTGCTCGCGCGTGCCGCCGCTGCGTGCCTGCTCGCAGGCTTCGGCTTTCTCACGCTCGCCGAAGCCGGGTGGGCGCACGCCATCGGCGTGTTCGCGTTGTTCGGCTTCATGGTCTGCGGGTTCCTCGCCGACATACCATCCCAGCTGGCGCCGTTCGACCGCGACTGAGCCGCGGGTCGAACCTCTAGATCTGCGGACGACCTCTAAGTTTGGGCTGCGACCAGTGGACTACGCTCTACATCCATGCACAGCGAACGATCCTCACCGCATCATGTGCGCGTGATGACCCGCCGAATAGGTATCTGCCTCGCGGCTGTCATAACGGTGCTGACGCTACCGAGCCTCGCCTCAGCCCTGCCGACCGTCAAGTTCAAAGTCATCCCCGTGCCGATCCCCGGTTTCCCACATACCGGCTACATCCTCGGCGCTGGCACAGCGCTGAGGACGGAATATGAGATCGAAGGCAGCGAATACGACGGCTCGCCGCCGCCGATCATCGCGATCAAGTTCTACCTGCCAAACGGCACCCAGTTGCACCCCACTGGCTTCCCCACCTGCTCCAAGCCGCTGCTCGAACAGTTCGGTCCCGTCAAGTGCCCCAAGGACTCTGCCGCGGGGCCCGTCGGCCGCGCACTCGGCTACGTGACCTTCGGCGGCGAACGCGTCGAAGAGGCGGTGGAAATCTCATCCTTCTACGCACCCGGCGGTGGCTTTGAGTTCTTCAGCGACGGCCATTCACCCGTGTCGCTTGAAATTCTCTCTGGCGGGCGCTTCAAGCAGCTCACCGGCGCAGGTGGCTTCAGTCAGGAGCTCGAAGTCGAAGTGCCGCTCGTGGAAAGCGTGCCCGGAGCGCCATATGCGTCGGTCAAGACGATCGATGTCGTAGCGGGATCCGCCTACCGCTCGCACGGAAAGACGATCTACTACGGGCGTGTCCCCGCCAAGTGCCCAGCCGGCGGCTTCCCCGTGCGTAGCGAAGTGACGTTTGCCGAAAACGGCGAAATCTCAAGGCCTGAGACCGTCAGCGTCGCCTACACCGCGCCCTGTCCCAGGAAGTAGTGACTTGAGTCGAGCCGGCGGCTGCGAGCCGGCCACTGCGGCGTCGGGGTGCCTGCATGGGTGCCCCTACGGCTCGGTGTGTACCACGACGTCAGCGATGCCCGTGATCTGCTGACGCAGATCCTCCTCGAGTTCGCTTGCCAGGTGGTGAGCTTCGGTCAGCGACTCATACGGGTCGACGCTCAGCGTTAGAAACAGGACGTAGCCCGCGTCGGTTGCCAGCAGCCGCACACGCTGTGGATCGTTGCCGGTGCGCGCCTGCACCAGCCGCTCGATTGAGCTCATCGTCTCCGCGTCCGCGCGCACGTCCTCACGCCCGGCTGCCAACGGACGCTCCAGTGGCTCCAGGTGCGTCTGCACATCGGCTACGCCCGGACGCGCGCGGATTGCCTGCTCGACGCGCTCGGCGACCTCATGGGCAGCGCGAAGGTCGAGGTCGTCGGGGAACTTAAGGTGTAGCGACACGCTGCTTGACCCTTGCTGCTCGAAGATCACGATGTCATGCGCCTCCTTCACGAGCGGCTCTGAGAGTGCGATCGCAAGCACGCGATCACGCAGGTCAAGGCCCTGGCGGCGAGGCTCCACGTGCACCACTACGTCGGCGCCAGGCAACGCGCGCTCGAGTGCACGCTCCACGAGATCGGCCGCGTGATGCCCCTCCACCACTGCTTGCCCCGGCGGCACGCTCACGACCACATCCGCGAAGAAACGCCCCGCCGACTCCCGCAGTCGTAGTCGATCGAGCTCGATGTCCTCGCCCAACCCTGCAATCGCCTGTTCGGCGGTCGTGCGCGTCTGTGCTGGGACGTGGTCCATCAGCGCGTTCGTGTTCCTCGCGATCAGTCGGCTCGCCGCCGCGAAGATGATCACCGCGACGAGTAGCGCCGCCAGCGAGTCCGCGTCGTGTACTCCAGCGCGCACCGCCAGCAAGCCCGCCAGGACCACCAGCGAGCCGCCGATGTCGCTCGCGAAGTGCAGCGCGTTGGCGCGCAGCGCTGCGCTCTGATAACGCCGCGCGCCCACCAGCGCGACGGTCATGCGGCTCAGTTCGAGCACGAGCGCCACGCCGACCACCGCGAGCTCATACCAATGGATCGTGGGGGCCTTGGTGTCGCTACCCAGGCGTGTGATCGCCTCCACGCTGACGAGCACACCGCCCCCCAGCAGCAATGCTGCCTCGCCCAGCGCACCCAGGTTCTCCGCGCGGCGGTGGCCGTACGGGTGGTCGAAGTCGGCCGGCCTACCGCCCAGCCCCACGGCGAACACGGTCAGTGCCGCTGCCACCACATCGCCGCTTGACTCGATGCCGCTGGAGATCAAGCCCAAGCTGCCCGTAGCCAGGCCGACGCCCAGCTTCAAGATCACCAGCAGGCCGGCCACGGCGATCGAGACCAAGGTCGCAACTCGTTGCGTGAGCACGTGCTCCCCC
>DATHLT010000124.1:0-39702 GCA_035487855.1 Solirubrobacteraceae bacterium | reverse complement strand
TCACATCCGCCACCGTGCGTGTCTCGAAGCCCGCGAAGCGCGCCACCCCGTGGTCCTCGTGCACGACGATGTCGCCCGTGCGCAGTTCCGTGAACGACCGCAGCGCGCCGCGGCGAGCGCTCGAGATACCGCTGCGGCCGGGGGCGTCCGTGCTTCCTCGCTTGGGACGACGGCGCAGCAGCCGATGCTCGGGGAACACCGCGAGCTTCAACTGCGGAGCAACGAAGCCCTCGCGCAACGACGCGACGGCGAAGCGCAGCGACGCCTCGAGCACTTGCTGGCCAGCGTTGACGTCCTCGCCGAGCCATGTCGCTTTTAGCCGCCCCAAGTTGAACGCGGCACGCTCACCCTCGCCACGGCGGGGGAAGGCAACGACCGTTCGGTAGCCCGAGCGCACGAGCTTCTCCAGCTGCGGCTCCGCTTCCGCAAGCGAGCGAGCGGCGGTGTCCGCCGATTGCGCCCGCAACTCGATCTCCTGGCCACTGGAAAGCCCAGACATCCAGATGCGCACGCGCTCATCGAGAGTCGTGCGGATGCTCTGCGGGCTGACGTACAGGTGGTGGGCATCCTCGTCGCCAAACGCCGCGCACACGTCGCTCCAGTGGTCGCTGAGCACCGGATCGAGATCCTCCTCCGCGGCCACCACAAGCTGGGTATCCCCGCCCACGAGATCGAGCAGCGCGCCAAAGCGCTCTACCGGCAGGAGCTCTGCGATATCCGGACGCTCCCCCTCCGTGCCCTCGCCGGCCGCCGCTGAGAAGCTGCCTGTAGCGGCGGCGATCTCTGCGAGCTCCCTGTGCTCGAGCGCCAGCTCCGCGGCGGGTGCGATCTCCACTTCCTGCACATCACCCAGCGAGCGCTGCGTGAACGTGGAGAACCACCGCAGCGACTCGATCTCTACGTCGAACATGTCCACCCGCACGGCCCGCTCCTCGGTCGCCGGGAACACGTCCAGCAGGCCGCCACGCAGCGCGAACTGGCCGCGCTCCTCCACCTGGTCGGTGCGCTCATAGCCAGCGCTCACAAGCTCCGCTGCACACTCGTCCAAGTCCAGCAGCTCACCAACACGCAGCGTGAACGAGTGGGGTCGCAGCTCAGGGTCTGGAACCTTCTCCGACAGCGCCACCGCACTGACCACCACCACCGGCTGCTCCCAGTTGGCGGCAGGCCCGGCGCCGGGCGCAGAGCCAGCGCCGTCAGCGCCATCCACATAACCAGCCGCAGAGCCCGTGCCAAGCAACGCGTCCAGCGCGGCGACTCGCAGGCCCACCAGGTGCGCAGGCGGCGCCAGGTGCGACTCGTATGCGACGCCCCTGGAGGGGTAGTAGCGAACGCGCCGGGGCGCAAGCCACGCGCGCAGGTCGCCGGCCAGATCGCGGGCGGCGCGATCGTCGCCAACCACCACCAGCGTGGGGCGTGCAAGCGCCTCTTGATCGATATCCGCGAGCGCCGCCACCACATATGGGCGCAGCGAGCTGGAGACGAACGCGTGCCCGCCGTCTCGCGCGAGGCGCATCGTGGGCTCGTCATCCTGCACGAGGCCCAGCAGCGTGCGCAGTACGCCCTCGGTGGCGGCCATCTAGGCGCGCCCGCCGGCGTCCGGCCCAACCGCCGCGCCGTCACCGGTGACAGTGCGCTCGACGTGCTCGCATGCGCTGTCGATCAGCTCCGCGACCTGGACCTGATCCTCACGGAAGCGCCCGAGCACGTAGGAGGACACGATCTCAGGGTCGGTGGAGTTGGGGCGGCCCACGCCTACCCGCACGCGCATGAAGTCCGCGCTGCCGAGCTCTCGCTTGAGCGACTTCAGCCCGTTGTGGCCCGCAAGACCTCCACCCAGACGGGTGCGAACGTCGCCAAAGGGCAGATCGATCTCGTCGTGCACCACGAGCACGCGATCGAGTGGCAGCTTGAGCGCACCGCGCGCGGGGCCTACTGAGCGACCGGCCTCGTTCATGTATGTCTGCGGGCACAGCACCGCCACATGCGGTGGATCTGCGCCAGCTGCTGCACTCCCGCCGGCCGCCGCGCCCACGCCAAGCGATGCTCCCGGCGCGCCCACGCGCGCACGACCTTCTGCGATGCGCCCGCGAAAGCGGTCCTTTGCCTTCCCCAGCCCCCAGCGCTCAACCAGAGCTTCAGCGACCATGAAGCCGACGTTGTGACGCGTGCCTGCGTACTCGCGGCCGGGATTGCCCAACCCGACAATCAGCCAGTCGACAGATCCGCCGCCACCGCCAAACGGGCGTCGCAGCGCGATCTACTCCTCGCCGGAGGCGTCCTCGTCGGCCTGCGCGCCGCCCTCGCCGACGACCTCTGTCTCGGCTTCGATTTCCTCGGCTGCTTCGCTCTGCAGCCGCGGCGGGGAGAGCGTGGCGACGACGGTTTCCTCGGGGTCGTCGAGCAGCGTGACACCGTCGGGCACGCTGAGCGCGCCAAGCAGGATGGTCTCGCCGATCTGCATCTCGCCGACGTCGTGAACGATCGACTCAGGGATCGCTGTAGGCAGCGCTTCTACGTTGAGCTCGCGCGTGATCTGCTCGAGTACACCGCCCTGCTTGACGCCAGGGGCGTCGTCGATGCTCTGCAGCTCGAGCGGCACGACTGCGGTGATGGCCTCGTTAAGGTTGACCCGCAGGAGATCCACGTGGACGGTCTCGCCGCGCACGGGATGACGCTGGGCTTCCTTGAGCACCACAGGTGTGGGTTTGCTGCCATCGATGCTGAGATCGAGCACCGCACCCGACCCCGCAAGCGCCATGCGCAGCTCGCGTGCGTCAGCGTCGAAGCCGAGTGGCTCTGAGCCACCGCCGTAGAGCACGCCAGGCACCCGGCCGCTGCGGCGTAGGCGTCGGGCTGCACGCGAGCCCGCTGCGGAGCGGCTGGTGACGTCTAGCTTGGTGGTTGTGTTGGCCATCGCGACAGCAGACTGTAGCAATCGCCGCTCATCGTTCTGCTGCTGTGTCTTCTTCTTCTTCCAGTTCGTGCTTGGAGAGCTTCCAGCACGTAGCTTCGTTGTCGATTGGCGCGCTCAGCCCGATCAGCGACACGTGAACGCCCTGAAGGAAGTTGCCAGTGCGGCGCACGTCCACGCACTGAACCACGGGCAGCGAGCCGATGACCGTCCATGCCACGCGTGTCTTGCCGGTGGCCCCGGACAGCGAATATGCGGTCTTGGATTCCAGCTGCAGGATCTTCACTGCGCCCACGCGGTGTAGGTGCTGGTTGCCGGCGTTGGCCTTCACACCGGCCACACAGGCAGCATTCGTTCGACAGCCGCTCAGCTGATCGAGCATGGCGGTAGCGTGGCCCTTGACCTCCGCCTGGATCAGTGCGAGATCGTCCGCCCGTTCGGCGTTCTCGACGCTGAGAAAGCGTGCCAGCAGAGCACCCACGAGCAGCACCAGCACGACACTCAACGCAAACAGCGCACGCAGCGCGCGGCGCCACGAGGGCGAGAGGCCCAGCCACCACGTGCGCGGACCGCGGACCGCCGCAACAGGGGGCGCGATTGGAGAGGACATTAGTGAGAGATGATGACGCGCGGCACATGCGCCGGTGCGCCAAGGACCTACCGAGGGAGCTAGAACAGCTGGTTCTCGCCGTCAAACACTTCGCTGACGGAGTCGTCCACGAAGATGCGCCTGATCGAGTCGGTGAGCAGCTCGGCGCATGGCAGCACGCGCACGTTCTCAGGGCAGCCGGGAGGCAACGGAATGGTGTCCGTGACGACGATCTGCTCGAGCGGCGAGTTGCGCAGGTTCTCATATGCGTCGCCCGAGAACACAGCGTGCGTGGCCGCAGCGAACACGCGTGAGGCGCCCTCTTCCTTGACCGTCCTTGCAGCTGCGCACAGCGTGCCGGCAGTGTCGATCATGTCGTCCACGATCACCGCCGTCTTGCCTTTCACGTCACCGATCACATAGCCGATCTCAGCGACCTGCTGCGCAGGGCGCTCCTTGTCGAGGATCGCCAACTCAGCGCCGATCTTTGACGCGAATTTCTTGTTCAGCTTGACCCTGCCCGCATCCGGGGCAACAACCACGATGTCCGGCAGATGCAGATCGGTGAAGTACTGCGTGAGCATGAACAGCGCCGTCATGTGATCCACCGGTTTCTGGAAGAAGCCCTGGATCTGCCCTGCGTGCAAATCCATCGTCAGCACCCTGTCAGCGCCCGCCGCCTCGAGCATGCGCGCCACCAGCCGTGCGGAGATCGGCTCGCGCGGCGCGGACTTCTTGTCCTGGCGCGAATAGCCGAACCACGGCGTCACAGCGATCACACGGTGCGCTGACGCGCCGACCGCCGCGTCGATCATGAACAGCAGTTCCATCAACGAGTCGTTTGCCGTTATGCCCGTCTGGGGATTGCCGCACGTGGGCTGCACAATGAACACGTCAGCACCACGGATAGACTCTTCGTAACGGCAGTACACCTCGCCGTTGGAGAACGTCTTCAGCGTCACCGGACCGAGCTCCACACCCAGCTTGTCGGCGATGTCCACAGCCAACTGCGGGTTGGAGCGCCCGCTGAACAGCATCAGGCGCTTGTTGTAGTCAATCGGCAGGCTCGTCTGGGTGGACGCCTGCGCGCGCGTGTCCATCGCGCTCATCTCCCAGGCAGTGTAAACATCGCTGGCCTATCGGTCATCCCGAGTCGCCTCCCCGGTCACGCGTCGCCTCGGCAGCCGCGTCGCTGGGACGCTCGGCCGCTGCGTCACTGGAGCGCTCGGCGTAGCCCTCGATGTTGCGCTGGCGTTCGCGGGCGATCCCCAATGCTCCAGGCGGCACATCCTGCACGATCACTGAGCCCGCGCCCGTGTAAGCGTCATCGCCAAGGGTCACCGGCGCCACCAGCGTGGTGTCCACGCCCGTGCGCACGCGCTCGCCCACGGTCGTTCGATGCTTGGCGCGCCCGTCGTAATTGGCAGTGATGGTCGCCGCCCCCAGGTTGCTGCCGGCGCCGATGTCAGCGTCGCCGATGTAGGACAAGTGGGGGATCTTCGCACCGGCGCCCAGGTCGGAGTTCTTGACCTCCACGAATGTGCCCACCTTGCTGCCGTTGCGCAGCACGGCGCCCGGGCGCAGGTAGCCGAACGGGCCGACGCTCACACCGTCCTCCAGCACGCAATCCACCAGATAGGAGTGGCGCACAGTGCACCTCTCGCCGATCTTCGTGCTGCCGCGAATCGTCGTGAACGGCTCGATCGTCGTGTCCCGGCCGATTTGCACATCCACATCGATCACCGTCGCGTCCGGATCCATGATGCCCACCCCGGCCTGCATGTGCCGCTGGTGGATGGCCGCCTGCGCGAGCTTGCGCACCCGCGCGAGCGCCTCGCGGTCATTGACGCCCAGGACGAGACGAACGTCTGCCACCACGTGTGCGCTCACACGCGCTCCATCCGCTCTCATCAGATCGAGCACCTGCGGTAGGTACAGCTCACCCTGAGCGTTGTCTTCACTTAGGCGCGGCAGCGCTTGGCGCAGCGCAAGCGCGTCGAACACGAAGATGCCCGTGTTCACCTCGCGAATCTCGCGCTCCGCCTGGGTCGAGTCGCCATGCTTCTTCGTCTCCACCACACGTTCCACCGCGCCACTGGCGTCGCGCACCACCCGCCCGTAGCCGGTCGGGTCATCGAGAATCGTCGTCGCCATCGTCGCCGCGGCGCCACCGTCGCGATGCGCGTCGATCAGCTCGCCGATCGCCTGTGCGCTCACCAACGGCACATCGCCGCTGAGGATCAAGATCGGAGCCGCAGCGTCGAGCTCGGACCCACCGTCCGCGTCGAGCTTGGCCATCGCCGCCGCCACCGCGCCACCCGTGCCGTTCGGCTGCTCCTGCACCGCCAGCTCCACGCCCTTTGGCAGCACCTGCTCGAGCGCGCGTGCCGGCGAGTCGACCACCACCACTCTGCCCGCCCCCGCCGCCAACGCGGCCGTGACCGGCCACAGCAGCATCGGTCGACCGCACAGCTCATGCAGCACCTTCGGCGTCCGCGAGCGCATACGCGTCCCCTGGCCTGCCGCAAGGATCAGGACTGTAGGGGCGCTCACAGCTCAGATGCTATTCCAGCGACGGTACTTTCCCGTGTGGGCTCCCTGCGCGCTTGCTCTCGTCGCACCAAGGGATCACGCCGTCGTAGCTGGGGGGCAGGGACTCGAACCCCGATTCTCAGGACCAAAACCTGATGTCCTGCCGTTGGACGACCCCCCAAAGGGTGCTGCAAAGGATAGTCGCGGAACGCCGCTGATAACAATGCAGCAACGCGCCCATCCTCCCCGCCTGCAAGTATTTCTGCACTTGCCGTCCGTCACGACAAGCCGTGGGAGCAGACTGGGAGCATCGCTGGCGACAGCGTTGCTTGCTTGCGTGGGCGCGTTGGCAGTGCATAGCGTGCCGGCGGCAAAGGCCTTCCAGCCTTGCCGGAGCGCGAACCTGCACCCGACGGCCACCAACTGGCGGGTGGTCGACACGGCGACGCTGTGCCTGGTCAACCAGGTGCGTATTGCGCACGGCCTGGACCCGCTGCGCGCCAACCGCGAACTGCGAAAGGTAGCGGCCAGCCAGGTGACGACGATGGTCTCGCGGGATTATTTCTCAGACGACCGCCCCACCGGGCAAACGCCACTGGCGCTTGTAGCAATTACGCACTACCCAGCTCACGCGGCTGAGTTTGCCGTGGGGGAGAACATCGCTTGGGGCACTGGCAGCTTCACGACCCCGGCCCACATCGTGGCTGAATGGATGGCCTCGCCTCCACACCGCGAAGTGATGCTGAGCGCTCAGTATCGCGACGCTGGCGTCGCTGTCACGGCAGCGATACCGGCCGTGCTCGACGCGGGACCTCAGGGCGCCACATACGCCATCGAGTTCGGGGTGCGGCTCTTTTAGGAAACAACTAGGACCGACGGTTGGAGCGGCGGGGCACGCGTCCGCCTTCAGCGCCGGCCTCTGACGCGGGCCCTCCAGCGGATGCGATGCCCAGTACGCGCATGGCCTTGAGGCCGAGGCTGAGCTTCTCGCGGCCATCGCTGGAGCTGACGTCAAGGCCGGACAGCTCGCGGACGCGCTCGAGCCGGTAGTAGATGGTGTGGCGGTGGGTGAACAGGCGTTGCGCGGTGCCAGCGACGTTGCCGTCGGCCTCGAGGAACGTCTCCAGCGTGCGCACCAAATCGGTCTCGTATTGCTCGTCGTAGGCAACGAGCGGTTCAACCGTCTCAGCGAAGAAGCGCTGCAGCTCACTGGGGTTCTCACTCATAGCTGATAGCAGTAGGCGATAGGCACCGGTCTGCTCGAACGCTAAAGCGGCGCCATCGGAGGAGCCCTGGGCGACGTTCGCCGCGAGCAGCGCCTCGCTGGCGGCGCGGGGTAGCTCGGAGGGATCCTCGGTGATGCGACTGCGGCCGAGCGCGAATGTGAAGCCCGCGAGGCTGGCTTCCATCTCGTTGAGCACTGCCTCGGCGGCGCGCGCGGCGGTGGCCTCGTCACCGCCGGGGACGAGCACGAGCACCTCCGCCCCAGCGATGCCCTCACGCTCTGACAGGGCAGCGATGGAGCGGCTAGCAACCGCCCGGGCGCCGCGCTCGGCGACCGCACGTACACGTCCCCGCCAGCCCTCGTCGGTGGGCGCCTGCGGATGGGCACGCGCGACCAGCATGCTGGCGCCGTCATCGATTGCCAGCGACAGCCCTTTGGCGCGATCGATCAGCGCGTCGCGATCGATCAGCTCACGCCGCAGGATCGCGCGCAGGAAGTCCGCCGATGCTGTTTCCGAGGCACGCTCGGGCGCCCGCACACGCTCGACCTCGGAGGCGATCATGGTGAGCAACAGCCTGCGCATCGACGCACTCGGCTCGGTCTTGGCGCGCATGTGAAGCGTGCCCACAACCGTGTCTGCCACACGCAGCGGTGCGCTGATGACACCCTCTCCTCCAGACAGCAGCGAGCGCTCCTCGGCGGGGGAACGGGCGGCGACCGCAAGGGTGGCACCCCACGCGTCGGTCACGGCGAGGCTGCCTTCGAGCGCCTTGGCGGCGGCGCGTACGACCTCGGGCAGACCGGCTCCCGACTCGACCGCCTCTGTGATCGCGTCCAGCGCCGCGAGGTCTGACACGCGGGTCAACCCCAATAGTAGACGGCGACAAGCGCGCCGACCACCCCGACGCCCAGTAGCACCGCGAGCACATACAGCGAGAGCACTGTTGCAGCCAGCCGCTCCCACACGCGCGAGTAGGAGGACCACACGGGGACGAGGATCAAGCCGGTGAACAGACCCAGGCTGATCAGCGCGGCGCCGGCCGCCACGAGCTCGTTGATTTGTGTCCTAGTCATGGCTGTGGCTGGAATTGTGACGCACGGGGGTGTCGGTCGCGGCCTGCGCAAAGGTGGCGTCCACGGGCATGGCGCAGATCGGCGCAGGGGAGCGGTCGCTGAGCCGGGAAGCTGCGGCCCGAGCCAGCGTGAGACCACCGTCGACAGAACGTCCCGTATGCCCGAATAGGCCGAGCACCGTTGGGCCGGAGCCACTTACCAGCGCTGGATCCCCACCGACCTGCCGTACACCTACGAGTGCCTGGGCGATGGGCGGGCACAGAGATACGGCAGCACGTTGGAGATCGTTGTGCAGCAGCTCTGAAGCAGCAGGCAGCGGCGCACCATGCGCGAACGCGGAGTGCAGCTGCGAGTGCAGCTCGGCGAGCTCATGTGCGCTGCGCCCAAAACCCAGCCGGTCAGCCTCGCCATACACGGCAGCAGTGGACAGCTCGGCATCAGACGGCAACACGAGCACACCAAAGCTCGAGGATGGCAGCGGGAGCTCATCGAGATGCTCGCCTGCGCCGCCGGCAAGCCAGCGCCCGGGAACGATCTGTGCGGGGACGTCGGCGCCGAGCTGCGCACCGATCTCTAGCAACAGCCGCTGATCGCCTAGCCCTGACGCGTGCGTAGCCAGCCGTAGCGCGGCAGCCGCGTCAGCAGAGCCACCCCCCAGGCCGGCCGCCACGGGGATCCGCTTGGCGATGGTCAGCCGCAGCGGCGGAGCTTGCCAGCCGGTGCGAGCACGAAACGCACGCAGCGCGACGGCAGCGAGGTTCTCGACGTCGCCGGGCACACCAGGGCAGATGACTTCGTCCGGCTGGCCGTCAGCGTCCTCATCGGCGAGCTCGAGCGTGAGCTCATCGGCGAGCGAGATCGACTGCATCACGCTCGCCAGCTCGTGCTTAGCGTCGGCTGCCCTGATCGGCCCGAGGAACAGCCCCAGGTTGATCTTTGCGGGCGCGAGCGCCCGGTGAACGCCTGGGCGGAACAGGTCGCGGGCACTCATAGCTCGAGCAGCCCAGCGAGCGCAAGGAAATCCTCTGGAGAAAGCCGCTCGGCACGGGCGTCAGCGGGATGGCCCAGCGAAACGAGCGCTTCACGTATCTGCTCGCGAGAGCGGGGAACACCACCCGCTGACCCGGTGGCGCCCCGAGCTCCCACCCTTGCGGGTCGCGCTCCCACCCCAGCCCCGGCGAGACCGAGCGAGCCGGCAAGGGTCTTGCGCCGATGGGCAAATCCGCCCGCCACGAGCGCCCGCAGCGCAGGCGACACGACTCGACAGTCCGCACGTCGGCGCAGCCGCACGAGCACGGAGTCGACATTAGGCACGGGGTGAAACACGGTGCGAGGGATAGCGCGCACCACATCCACGTCGCACGCCAGCTGCGCGAGCACCGAAGGCGCCCCGTACGCACCTTTGGAGGCTCCCGCCGCCGCACCCACAGGGGCTGCTGCAAGCCGCTCGCCCACCTCGCGCTGCACCATGGCCACCCACAGCGACACGCTCGCCAGCTCCTCGACGCTGCGCAGGAGCACGCTGGCAGCAACGCCGTACGGCAGGTTGGCAACGACCTTGGTGGGCGCGGGCTGAAGCGATCGAAGGTCGAGCACCATGGCATCGGCCCAGTGCACGGTGACGTTGGCATATGGGTCGGTGGCGTTGCACAAAGCGTCGCGCAGTCGCTCATCGATCTCCACCACATGCACATGCTGGGCGTGCTGGGCGAGGTACTCGGAGAGCACACCCAGCCCACCGCCCACCTCCAGCACCGCGTCCCGCGACGAGATCTCCGCCGCGCGGCCGATCACAGCAAGGATGTTGGAGTCGATGAGGAAGTTCTGCCCGAGGTCGTGATCAGGGCGCACGCCGAACTGGCGCAGCCTCCTCAGGCTCGGTTGGACGAGGCCGCCAGCCTGCTCGTTGGGCTCATGAGCCGAAGGTCGAGGACCAGCCACAGTGCTCATGCCCAGCCGAATACGCGAGCGGCGTTGCGCGTGACCACATCGCCCAGCTGAGCGACCGTGACGCCGCGGATGCCGGCCAGGAACTCAGCGGTGTGGGTGACGAACGCGGGCTGGTTGCGCTGCTTGCGCACGGCCTGGGGTGTGAGGTAGGGAGCATCCGTCTCCACCAACAGCTGCTCGTCGGGGACCCGCTGCGCAGCGGCCGCCAGGTCGGCAGCGCTCTTGTAGGTGACGTTGCCCGCGAATGAGATGGTGTAACCACGCTGCAGGCACTCATCCAGCCGCTCGGGCATTGAGAAGCAGTGCATGACCACGCTCACCCCGCCGGCTTCCGCGGCGAGCTGGTCGAGCGTGTCCTGATCGGCCGCTCGGGTGTGGATGACGAGCGGCTTGACTGTTTCGCGGGCGAGCGCAATGTGGGCGGCAAAAGCACGCTGCTGATCGGCACGGGGGGGTGAGCTGTCGCGGTAGAAATCAAGGCCCGTCTCGCCGATGGCGGCACAGCGCTCGTGCGCTGCCAGAGCGCGCAGCTCGGCCAGATCGGCGTCGTCGAAGCCCTTGGCGGCGTTGGGGTGGCGGCCAATGGCGGCGTACACCTGCGGGAAGTCCTCTGCGGCTGCAAGCGCAGCCCGACAGGAGAGCCCGTCGATACCCACAGTGAGCATGCGCGTGACGCCCACCTGCTCGGCGGTGGCAACGAGCTGGGCGGTGGGCTCGTCACATAGGTGCAGGTGGGTATGCGAGTCGATCATCGCCAGGCGGGAGTTGGGCGTTCAGCTCATGCGGACTTGGGGAATAGCGATTCGAGCGTCCCAATCGGCTGGCCGAGCCCATCTGGGGCATCCCAGCGGGCGCCGGCAAGCGAGCGGTCTTGGCAGCCGATCGCATCGAGCAGCTTGTCGGTGCTGGAAGGCAGGTACGGGTGCAGCAGCACCGCAAGTACGCGCAGCCCAGCGATGAGCGTGGCGAGGACCTGGTCGAGATCGCCTGCACGCGCGTCGTCTTTGGCGAGCTGCCAGGGAGCGCGCTCCTCCACGTAACGGTTGAGCCTGCGCACGCGCTGCCAGATGACATCGAGCGCAGCGGTCAGCTCCGCGCGGTCGATCATGCCTTCGACCTCACGCGCAAGACCGGTGAATTCATCATTGAGCTCAGCGTCGAGCGCCACTGCCGGTGGTGTGCCGTCGCGGTAGCGATGCACCATGGCAATGGAGCGGCTGGCGAGGTTGCCGAGCTCGTTGGCCAGCTCACTCTCGTAGCGCAGCTCGAAGGAGGCGGTGGACACGGAACCATCCTGGCCGAAGGGCACATCGCGCAGCAGATAGAAGCGCAGCGCGTCGGGGCCGTAGCGGTCGATCACCTCAAACGGATCGAGCACGTTGCCAAGCGACTTGCTCATCTTCTCGCCATCCATCAGCAAAAAGCCGTGGACGAACACATGGTCTGGCAGCTCCACCTCGGCCGCCATCAACAGCGCGGGCCAGTACACGGTGTGAAAGCGCAGGATGTCCTTGCCAATCAGGTGATACGTGGCGGGCCACATGCGATCGGTCAACGTCGCCGCCTGCTCGCCGGCCGCGGCGTCCCCGGCCCCGGCCGCCGCCGCGCCGCCGCCGCCGCGCACGGCCCCCGCCGCCACGCCCCCACCCGGCACGGACGCGTAGGACAGCGCGGAATAGTAGTTGAGCAGCGCGTCAAACCATACGTAGAAGACGTGCTCGTGATCCCACGGCACCTGCACGCCCCAGGTGAGCTTGTGGCGAGTGAGGGGCACGTCGCGCAAGCCCGAGCGGATAAACGACAGCGCCTCGTTGTAACGAGTACGCGGGACGACGAAGTCCTCGTGCTCTTCATACAACGCCTCAAGGCGCTCCTGGAAGGTGGACAGCTTGAAGAAGTAGTTGTCCTCCTGCTCGCGCGTCAGCTCGATGTGATGGATCGGACAGAGCCTGTCCTCGTCGATTTCGTTCTCAGCCTTGAAGTCGGCGCAGCGCGGGCAGTACCAGCCTTCGTATGTGCCCTTGTATACGTACCCGTTGTCACGCACTCGCGAGAGCACTTCCTGGACGACCGCTTCATGCTGGGGATCAGTTGTACGGATAAAGAAGTCGTTCGTAGCGGTAAGCCGGGGCGCGAGGGCTTTGAAGCGCTCAGCGTTGCGGTCAGCCAACGCTTGCGGCTCGATGCCAAGCGCATGCGCAGCGTCGGCAACGGGCTCACCGTGCTCGTCAGTACCAGTAAGGAAGAACACGTCCTCGCCGCGCTGGCGATGATGGCGAGCCATCACGTCCGCGGCGATCGTCGTGTACGCGTGGCCCAGGTGGGGAGCCGCGTTGACGTAGTAGATGGGGGTGGTTACGTAGAAGGACATGACTGCTCCCACGCTACCGGGAGTCGCGCACGGTCACATGCCGGTTCCTGCTGGTCACGCTTTAGATGCTGTCAGCTCTTGGTACAGCTCGTTGGCCCGCAACCCCGTCAGCCTGGCCACCGCGGCAGCCGCCGGACGCGTCTTGGCTCCGGCGTCGATCAGATCGCGTAACACCGCCAGGGCATCGTTTAGCGACGCGCTAGCGGACGATGCTGCGGCGATGACCAACACCACCTCCCCACGGGCAGCGTTCTGGCGGTAGTGCTCCGCCAGCTGCGCCGCGCTACCACGGCGTACTTCCTCGTGGACCTTCGTGAGCTCCCTGCAAACCGTGACCTCGCGCTGGGGATCACTCACGGCGAGTAGCTCGAGCGTGACTGCCAGGCGCTTTGGGGACTCAAACGCCACGAGTGTCTCCTCGGCGCGCTCGAGTAGTTGTTCGCGCTCGGCTGCCTTGCGCGGCAGGAAACCCACAAACCGCCAGTGCTCCGCTGGGAGCCCAGAGGCGACCAACGCCGTGACGACAGCGCTCGGCCCTGGCAGCACCTCCACTGGCACATCCGCTGCCAAGCACGCCTGTACGAGCGCAAAGCCTGGATCGGAGATCAGTGGCGTGCCCGCGTCTGACACCAGCGCCACAACTGCGCCGTCAGTGATCTGCTGCACGAGCTCACTCGCGCGTGCGCGTTCGTTGTGCTCGTGGAAGCTCACAGCTTTCGTAGCGATGCCATGACGCTCCAACAGCCGCAGCGTGTGGCGAGTGTCCTCGCAGGCCACCACATCAGCCTCACGCAGCGTTGCGAGCACACGCAACGTCACATCCTCGAGGTTGCCGATCGGGGTTGGGCACACGACTAGTCGCCCGACTGGCGCCTCCGTGGGAGTCATCACGCAAATATAGGGTCCTGCAGATGGCAAACCACCCTGATGAGCCCCCGCGGTACACCCGCTATCGTGCCCGGCCGCGACTGCCCCACCACAAGCCCGAACACAACGTGCAACCCGAGCGCCTCACCGGCGCGAGCGCTGATGCCAGTCAGACCGGTCGTCGCAGCGGCCACCGCGGCGGCGGGCGGGGAGGGCGACGCGACCTGAGCATCGCTAGGCCAATGGGCTGGCGCCGATGGGCTCGGCCAAAGCGCATTGCGCTGTCACTCGCAGGGCTGGTGGTGGCTTGGCTGTTGCTGTCGCTGGTGCTGTTCCTGATCAGCTCCCACTTCGAGCGCACCCCCCTGCCCACGAACGTGGCAGCAGTGCTCGACCCCGCCGGCAACCCACTCACCGCGGCCAACAACATTCTCGTGCTGGGGTCCGATCGACGCCAGAAGAACAGCAAGGAACCGGGGGCGGAAACCACCGGGTACGGACGCTCCGACACGATCATGTTGATCCGCACCGGTGGCGGACACGCGGCGCGCCTGTCGATCCCGCGGGACACCATCATTGAAATCCCCGGACACGGCTTGGAGAAGATCAACGCCGCACACGAGTACGGCGGACCAGCCGAGTCGGTATCCGTCATCAAGCGCTGGCTAGGCATACCGATCAACCACGTAGTTGAAGTCAACTTCGAAAATTTCCCCCAGCTAATCGACGCAATGGGCGGCGTCACCTACAGCGGCGGCTGCATCATCTCCAAGCTTGACGGCGGCTTTTCCCAGGGTGGCTTCACCCTGCGGCTGCCTGCAGGCACTCACCACATCGACGGCAAGCAGGCGCTCGCGCTGTCACGCACCCGCGAGAACCTGTGCGCACCTAACGAGACCGACATCCAGCGCGAGGAACACCAGCAGGCGTTGTTCAACGACATGAAGAACCAGCTGCTGTCCCCGGGAAGCTTCTTCAGGCTGCCGCTGATCGCGTGGAACGCGCCTCCAGCGATCATCTCCGACATGAGCGGCACGGAACTACTCGCCATGTTCGCCTCGCTGGCCGTCACCGGCACGCCGCCCACGCATGTGCTCAAACCCACCGGGCAGGCCACACTTCCCAGCGGCGAAGAAGGCCTAACGATCGCAGAACAAGCCCGCCGCGCCGACGTCGCCAAGTTCATGAGCGGTTGACGTCCGGGTGCGGCTAGGAAGGAGCGCTCAGCCCTTTGCTGCTACGGGCTTTGAGTCGCCTGACTTGCTGGTGCTCTTCGGGCTGCTGGCGTCCGAGGAAGATGAGGATGAAGACGAGGAGCTGGAGCCCGAGTCGCCCGAAGTGGCCTTCTCGCCACCGCCAGATGACTTGTCGTTAGACGCTTTCTCCTTCGACGACTTCTCCGCAGCAGCAGCTGCAGTCTCGCGTTGGCGACTGCGCGTGCCGTAGTCGGTGTTGTAGAAGCCTTTGCCCTTGAAATGGACCGCGGGCGCGTGCAGCACGCGCTCGACTGGTACCCCAGTGTCTGGGTCAACCTTCAGCGGATCGTCGCTGAAGGACTGCTGCAGGTCGAACGTTGTGCCGTCGGGACGGCGATACTCGTAGATCGGCATGAACAGCCGATTATAGATGCGTCAATCGGCGAGCAACGCGCGCACGCACATGATCCCGGCTTGGATCGTGGCGCTGTAGTCCCGGCGGGGCTCCGTGAGCATCCGCAGCGCAAAGCCGTCGCCGATCGAGAACAGCACCTCGGCAACAGCATCCGGCTCAGCATGCAAGCGCAGCACGCCTTCGCGCTGTGCGCCGGCCAGCATCCCCGCCACCTGCTCGCGGGTGTTGCGCATCAACCCCGCATACTCGACGGCGATCTCCGCATTGCGCCGCGACAGCGAGAACATCTCGAACATCAGCGTCACGAAGTCGGGATCCTCGCTGATCGTCTCCCGCAGCGTCTGCACCATCAGGTCGATGAAGTCATCAGCCGTGTTGGCGGTTGCGAGCTGCAGCTGCAGCCGCTCCAAGCGTAGCTCGCAGTCGCGCCTTACAGCCTCCGCCAGCAACTGCTCCTTGGTACCGAAGTAGTAGTGCAACAACCCCCTCGAAACGCCGGCCTCACGTGAGACATAGTCGAAGGTCGAGCCAGCCGTTCCGCGCTGAGCCACGCTGCGGCGCATCGCATCGATGATCCGCTGTGCCTTCTTACCCGACAGTGAACGTGAGCCACTCTCCGCAGAGCGTCCTTGCGAACGCCGCCGCTCGGCAATGCCCTGCTGATCCGCGACAGCGGTGTCCGGCGCACTCATGGGTCTCGTGAATGTGGTCGAGCTAGCTGGCTACAGGAGCCGGCGCAGGCGTCTGGGGGGCAGTCGTGGAGCTGTAATCGAACTCCTCCTCCGCCCCGAACAGAAGATCGAGCACCTTCGTCCGCAGACCCTCGCTCAAGGCGACCGCCAGCACACCGCCCACCGCTGCCAACACCAGCGAGCGGCCGATGCCGCGCCGACGGCGCACGGTCTTGGGGGGCTCACGCAGAGAGCTCGTGGCGTCACGCAGCGCATCCGCAGCGTCCATGAGTTCTTTTTGCAGCTTGCGGTCGTTCAAGAGCACCTGGGCGGCCGGCTTGCCGTTGCTCAAGCGTCCATATGCACCCCGAGCGGCGCCGTAGGCGGAGAGCAAGTTGGTGCGCAGCTCCTCGTCTTCAATCAGCCGCTGGATGAACCGGCTCTGCTGCGCCGAACGCGCGGCGTCTCCGGCCTTACCGAATCTGTCCTTAGCTGCCATTGTTGCCACCGCCTCTGCCGAAAGATTGTAGGTCCAGATCAATATACCCGTCTGGACGTGCCCGCTATCAACCTCTTGCGTTGCAAGCTCTGCCGCTGTCGTTGCAAGCTCTGCCGCTGTCGCTCGGCGCGGCGGCGGCGATGGCTGATTAGGCGTGCAGCGCGGCCTGCTCCTGAGCAGACGGAAACGCCCAGGCGGCGCGAGTGCGTCGCTCCTGACGAAACACGAACCGCAGCTGCTGCGGCGGTTTCAACTGCGCGTCGTTCGGCCGGAACGTCGCGCACGGCTCCGACAGCTCCAGCGCGCACAATAGGTTGACGCGAAAGTAGCACTCATCACAGCTCACCTTGAGCGCACGTTTGGGCGCGCGCCTACCCTGTCCAGCCTGAACCAAGACCTACCCCCGCGTTGCGCGTCGAGTTGAACGGAACCCTGGCGATCAAAGCACCATCCGGCCCGCCCCTCAAGGGGTCACGCCGCCCCATTCCGCAAATCGCAGACAAATCGTCTTCTACCCGGAATTAGCCTGCAAGCAGTCACGTTCTTGTGACAATCACTGCGATCTTGGTGCAATTTCCGAGATTCCACCGACAGCAGACTCGCCAGCGTCATCATGAGCTCAGATGCGTATCCTCGTCACAGGCGCAAGCGGCTTCATCGGCTCGCTGCTCATACCCACATTGCAAGCCGACGGGCACAACATTCGCGCATTCGGCCGCGACAGCGAGCGTGTGCGCATTGCTCTAGCCGGCGCACGCGAACGCAACCGAACCACTCAAGCCGCTAGCCACCAGGCTCCCCCGATGGAGGTGGTGCGCGGCGATGCGCTCAGCGGCCACGGACTCACGACCGCACTGGAGGGCGTCGAGGTCGCTTATTACCTGATCCACTCGATGGAGCGAACGCCCGCCAGCCGCTCACCGTTCGTCGAGCGTGAGTTGCTCGCCGCGGAGAACTTCGCCACCGCAGCCACGGCTGCGGGTGTGCGCAGGCTCGTGTATCTCGGCGGCCTCGTGCCGCACAGCGATACACACTGCACCGCCACCGCCATCCACAGCACCGAGAGCCCGCCAGCGCGCGTCAATGCCTCCCGCCACCTCGCCAGTCGCGAACACGTCGAGCACATCCTGCTGGGAGCCGTGGGCGACTCGCTCGCGTTGCGCGCGTCGATCGTCATCGGCGCGCGTTCCCGCTCGTTCCGCCTACTCGTGCACCTGGTGGAGCGCATGCCAGTGCTCACGCTACCCGCGTGGCACACCTTCCGCACCCAGCCAATCGACGCCCGCGACGTGATCGCGATGCTGCGTGCCTGCGCCACCACATCGCTGTCCGGTCGCTACCTGGATATCGGCGGACCCAACGTGCTCAGCTATGGCGACATGCTCAGAGGCATCGCTGAGCTGATGCTCGTCAACCGCCCAACGCTCAGGCTGGGGGTGAATCTCACAGCCATCACAGCGCGCGTGGCTGCTGCCATCGCCAGCGAGGATCCAGAGCTGGTGGTGCCATTGATGGAGGGGCTGAACGGCGACCTACTACCGTCGGAAGACCACGCCGCAGAGCTGCTTGGGGTAAACCTGCATACGTTCGACGCAGCTGTCGAACACGCTCTGCGCGAGTGGGAATCAATCGAGCGACTGGCCGCACGCTAATCGCCCAACAGGTACGGTTCTGTAGTCGCCCGCAGCGTGGACGGCACACCCGATGAGCCTCGTCGAAGCCTCAATCCACATAGCCACCCCCCCATCAGATGTATGGAAGATGGTTATGAACCCCGCGCATTTGGGGGAGTGGGTCACTATTCACCGCAAGCTCGTACGTGCCGACGACGGCCCACCCCGCCTGGGCTACACGATGGATCAGCAGATCCACCTGCGCGGGGTCAGCCTAGAGGTTCACTGGGAACTCGTCGCATGCCGACCGGGGGAGCTGGCGGTGTGGGAGGGACGCGGCCCCGCCCGATCGCACGCACACAGCGAATACATCCTCGCCGCTGCCGGCGGCGGCACCCGCTTTGACTACCGCAACGAGTTCCGTCCACCGCTTGGACCCGTCGGCGCGATCGTCAGCCGCGCGCTAGTCGGTGGTATGCCTGAGCGCGAGGCCAGGCGCACGCTTGAACGTCTTCGTGCACACCTGGAGTCGGTTCAAAAACAGGATTAGTGTAAGGTGAACTCGCACCTGATGTGAGTTCAAACCGCATCTACACTAGTGAAGAGGAACAAAATCGTGACCGACTTCCTTGACGAGAAGCGCCAAGAGATCACAGCTCGACTGAAAGAGCTCAAGCCCTTGGTGGACGAGTACAGCCGCCTCGAGGCTGCTGCGTCAGCCCTGGCTGGCGTCGACGGACCAGCACCGTCAGGCACCACAACCGCCGCCGTAGTCGCCCCCCGCCGTCGTGGCCCGGGACGCCCCCGTGGCTCCGGCAAAGCCAAAAAAGCCGCGCCAGCAACCACCACGGTGGCCGCCCCCAAAGCCGCCGGTAAACCCGGCCGGCCCAAAAAAGGGCGTGCAGGCAGGCGCAAAGGCAGCGGTACACGCGCAGCCGAGGCGCGGTCCTTCGTGCAGGGTCAGCCTGGCATCACCATCCCCGAGCTTGCAGCCAAGATGGGCATCAAGCAGAACTACCTCTACCGCGTGCTGCCTGGGCTGGAGCAGGAAAACAAGGTAGAGAAGAAAGGCCGCGGCTGGTACCCGAAGGGCTAGTCTCGGAGCCTCTGGCGGCGTCCTCGATCGCTCGCGTGCGAAGCACGCCACGCTCACTGCGTCCTTGCCAGAGACTCCGATCCGTCGCCCTTCCCTCCGGATTTCGCGGGGTCGTCGGTTAGTTTGAAATTAAGGGGCGCGGTCATTTTGACCGCGCCCCTTAATCCTTAATCTTTTGTAAGAAGCGCCGCCGCGTGCGACACCCTTCGTCATGCACGTTCACCGCGTTCAGTGCACGCGCCAGGACCGATTTGCGGCCTAGATCAGGCCTTGCCCTGCGACCGTGTCGCGCTCGCTCTCGAGCTCCGCCACTGACGCGTCGATCTTCGAGCGGGAGAAATCGTCGATGTCCAGGCCCTGAACGATCTTGTACTCCCCGTTCTCACATGTGCACGGGAAGCCGCTGATCAAGCCCTCCGGCACGTCGTAGGAACCATCGGAGGGGATGCCCATGGACACCCAGCCACCGTCCGTGCCAGCAACCCAGTCGTGCACGTGGTCGATCGCCGCACTCGCTGCGCTGGCAGCAGAGGACGCGCCGCGAGCCTCGATGATGGCAGCGCCACGTTTGCCCACGTTCGCCAAGAAGTCGTTTTCGATCCACACCTGGTCGTCCACGGCGCCAGCCGCCTGCTGGCCGCCCACCTGCGCGTGAAACAGATCGGGATACATCGTCGGCGAATGGTTGCCCCACACACCCATCTGGGACACGTCCGTGACCGGCACCCCGAGCTTGTTAGCCAGTTGGGCAATCGCACGGTTGTGGTCGAGACGCAGCATCGCGGTGAAGCGCTCGCGGGGAACATCCGGCGCATTGTTCATGGCGATCAAACAGTTCGTGTTAGCTGGGTTGCCCACCACCAGGATCTTCACGTCCTCAGCGGCACCATTGTTGAGCGCCTTGCCCTGCACGGTGAAGATCTTGCCGTTCTCCGAGAGCAGCTCAGCGCGCTCCATGCCCTTGCTGCGTGGGCGCGAGCCCACGAGTAGGGCCACGTTGACACCGTCGAACGCCGCTCCAGGGTCGTCGTGTAGATCAAGCCCACGTAGCAGTGGGAAGGCACAGTCGACGAGCTCCATTGCCACGCCCTCCAGCGCGCCCATCGCCTGGGGAATCTCCAACAGGCGCAGATCAACCGGCTGGTCGGGCCCGAGCAGCTGCCCACTGGCGATGCGGAAAACGATGCTGTAGCCAATCTGTCCGGCTGCGCCGGTGACCGTCACACGTACTGGGTTACTCACAAGTTCATCTCCTTTTGCAGGTTCTCGTCTATCGAGCTAAGGAACTCCTGGGTGCTCTGCCACGGCTGCTCAGGCCCGACGATGACCGCCAGATCCTTCGTCATGCTGCCGCTTTCGACCGTTTCGATACACACCCGCTCGAGTGTCTCGGCAAACGCTGTTACCTCGGGGGTGTCGTCCATACGCCCGCGGGCAGACAGACCACGGGTCCACGCGAAAATCGACGCGATCGGGTTGGTAGAAGTGGGCTTGCCCTGCTGATGAGCGCGGTAGTGGCGGGTGACAGTGCCGTGCGCCGCCTCCGCCTCGACCGTTTTGCCGTCGGCAGTCATTAGCACGCTCGTCATCAGCCCCAATGAGCCAAAGCCCTGCGCCACAGTGTCCGACTGCACGTCGCCGTCGTAGTTCTTGCACGCCCACACATAGCCACCTTCCCACTTCAGCGCGGAGGCGACCATGTCGTCAATCAGGCGGTGTTCGTACGTAATGCCAGCAGCCTCGAAGTCGCTCTTGAACTCTGCCTCGTACACCTCTTCGAAGATGTCTTTGAAGCGGCCGTCGTAGCGTTTGAGGATCGTGTTCTTGGTCGACAGGTACACCGGGTAGGTGCGTTCCAAGCCATAACGCAGAGACGCGCGTGCGAAGTCGCGGATCGAGTCGTCGAGGTTGTACATCGCCATCGCGATGCCGCCGCCGGGGAAGTCGTACACGTCCAGCTCGATCGGCTCACCGCCATCGGACGGCGTGAACGTGAGCGCCAATTTGCCCTCGCCGGGGACGACCATGTCGGTGGCGCGATACTGGTCGCCAAACGCGTGGCGGCCGATCACGATCGGCTTCGTCCAGCCGGGCACCAGCCTGGGCACGTTCGCGATCACGATCGGCTCGCGGAAGATCACGCCGCCGAGGATGTTGCGGATCGTGCCGTTGGGCGAGCGGTACATGTCCTTCAGGCCGAACTCCTCCACGCGCGCCTCGTCCGGCGTGATCGTCGCGCACTTCACGCCCACGCCGTGGCGTTTGATCGCCTCCGCCGCTTCCACCGTCACCTGATCGCTTGTCGCATCGCGATGCTCGATGCCGAGGTCGTAGTACTCGAGCTCCATGTCCACGTACGGGACGATCAGCTGCTGCTTGATAAACGACCAGATGATCCGTGTCATCTCATCGCCGTCAAGCTCGACGACTGGGTTCTTCACCTTGATCTTCGCCATGGTGGGGTCCTTGTGTGTCTGCGCCGGAGGGCCGTGCCTCCGACGAGGGATGGGGCGGCCGATGCTATCGCGGGTGGGTGGGCATCGATCCCCAGCGCTCCGCTGGGGTGCCTGTCAGTCGTTCCAGCTGGCCTGCGAGCCGTGCGCTACGAGCACCTTTGCCGACCCGCCTGCAAAGGGGACCGTCTCGATGCGCCCATGCGAGGGCGGCTGCTCAAAGGAGCCGACGTCGACCAGCAGCGTGCTGCCGTCGCTTGAGATGCCCCCCGCCTGGACCATTTGGTCGTGGACGATCACATCGCGCGCGTGCCCGGAGACCACGCTGACGGCATACGCGCCGCTAGTGTCCTGGCCCTCGAACTCGGCCAAAAGCCTGCTGCCGCTAGCGGAGAAGCCCAGCGGCACGAGCCCCTCCACGAGCGCGCCAACGCGCAGGTGTGTGAGCTTTCGCACGCGCACATCGGTGAGCGTCGCCAACCAGATTTGGTATTCCGGCGCCAGTCGACGCATGCGCTCACGGTCATACGCGATGTACGTGGGACCCCACACAGGGTTCAGGCTGTGCCCGTCGCTAGTAATGCGGTGGAGCCCACCGCCGTCGGCTTCGCTCACGTAGAGGTTGACGCCGCCAGTAAATGATTCCGAGTGCGACAGCCCGAAGACCAGCCGGTCGCTGCCGTCGCGGGCGAAGCTCACGCCGTAAAGGATGCCGCTGGCGATCGTGGTGAGCGTTCCCGTCTGGGTGTCGATCACATCCAGGCCGGAGTCATCAGCGATGTCGTTAGTTCCGTTGGAGACCAGCTGGACCGCCAGGTAGCGCGAGTCCGGCGACCATGCAAGCGGCGTTGCAAGCGCGGTTCCCAGGTTGAGGTAGTCGGCGATCGGCGCGCCCGAGCTCGGGTAGATGCCGAGTGACGGGCCCTGTTCCTGATCGCCCACCATCACGCCGAACAGTGACACCGCCACCGAGAGCCCATCGGGTGAGAGCAACGGCTGCTGGCCCAGGCCCAACAGCTTCCGGTCGCTGCCGTTGGCAGCTGCGACCCACACCTTCGGCTTCGAGGTGGCCGTCTCGGTGAGGTATGTCAGCCGTGGCGGTTCGGGCGCCGGGCCGGAAACCACTTCCAAGGCCGAGCTGCCGGCGACCAACGATAGGAACACCCCGCAACTGGCAAGCAAGGTCCACAGCAGGCCGGCCGGCTTTGACATCGCGCCGCAGCCTACTCTCTGCTTGACTGTCATGTGATGGCCAGCACGATGTCGGCATCGGTCGGTGAGGGCGCGCCCTGGCAGACGCACACGGTTTTCAACCAGGTGCCGCCCCTGGCGGGCGTGAACGTCTTCTCCAGCAACCTTCCCCTCGTGGAGGCTGTGCAGCGCGAAGGCGCGGGCTGGGTCAGCGAGCGGGCCGCCGAGCTTGGCCGGTTCGTGGGCGAGGTGAATGGCCCCGGCCAGGAATGGGGCCGGCTGGCCAACGAGAACAAGCCGGTACTGCACCTGTTCGACCGCTACGGACACCGCATCGACGAGGTCGAGTTCCACCCTGCGTGGCACCAGCTGATGAAGATGGGCGTGGAGAATGAGCTGCACTCACTGCCATGGACGAGCGCTGAGCCCTCTGCTCACACCGCCCGCGCGGCCCTCTACATGACCGCCATGCAGGCCGAGGCAGGCTTTGCCTGCCCGATCACCATGACCTTCGCGGTCGTCCCCGCCCTGCGCACCCAACCCGATCTCGCGGCCGAGTGGGAGCCACTGGTGACCGCCACCACATATGACCCACGTCTGCTCCCCGCAGGCGAGAAGGGCTCTGCGATCTCCGGCATGGCCATGACTGAGAAGCAGGGCGGCTCTGATGTACGCGCCAATACCACCGTCGCCACGCCAGTAAATGGCGGTGGTGCCGGGGGCGAGTACACGCTCGTCGGGCACAAGTGGTTCTGCTCAGCCCCGATGTCCGACTTCTTCCTAGTACTTGCCCAAACCGACGACGGCCTGTCGTGCTTTTTGATGCCTCGCATCCTGCCCGACGGCACGCGCAACCAATTCCACATTCAGCGCCTGAAGGACAAGCTGGGCAACCACTCGAACGCATCCTCTGAGGTTGAGTTCCACGGGGCGTGGGCGCGCATGGTGGGCGAGCCCGGGCGCGGCGTGCCCACGATCATCGAGATGGTCGGCCACACGCGCCTGGACTGCGTCATTGGCTCTGCCGCCGGCATGCGCGCGGGCGTGGTCAGCGCGCTACACCACACCGCCCACCGCAGCGCCTTCGGCAAGGCGCTCATCGACCAGCCGCTGATGCGTAACGTGCTGGCCGACCTGTGCGTGGAGTCCGAGGCCACCACAGCCCTGGCGATGCGCCTCGCCCGCGCCTATGACGAGGCACACGCCGATGCTGACGCGCGCGAGGATCAAAGCGACGCGCAGCTGTTCAAGCGTCTCGCCACCGCTGTTGGCAAGTTCTGGACGTGCAAGCGGGCACCCAACCACGCGTTCGAGTCGATGGAGTGCCTCGGCGGAGCGGGTTACGTTGAGGAGTCGGGGATGCCCCGCCTGTATCGCGAGGCTCCGCTCGCGTCCATCTGGGAGGGCTCAGGCAACGTCATGAGCCTGGATGTGCTGCGCGCGCTCATGCGCTCACCACGCTCACTCGAGGTGTACTTCGACGAGGTCGAGCAGGTCAGCGGCGCAGATGCTCGTCTGGACAAGCGGGTGGCGAAGCTAAAGGGCCAGTTCTCCGACCCCACAACGCTCGAGTCACGGGCTCGGCGGGTGGTCGAAAGCATGGCGTTGTGCCTGCAGGGCTCACTGCTAGTGCGTAGCGGAGCACCGGCCGTGGCCGATGCCTTCTGCGCATCACGGCTGTCCGACGACGGCGGCCTGGAGTACGGCACGCTGCCGGCGGGAGTTGACTTCGAGGGCATCATCGCTCGCTCGCGAGTGCACCTCTAGCGCGCTCGCGCTACATCCGCACACGAGCGGTGTTGGAAGAAGTGCCTGCCTAGAGCCCCTGTGGGCCTACCATCATCAGACATGTATAGACGCACGAACTTCCAGCTAGCCCGCATCTTTGGCATCCGTGTGGGCGTCAGCGCGAGCTGGTTCGTGGTGCTGTTCCTGCTGATCTACTGGCTCTCCCAGGAATATTTCCCGGAAGTCATGAACGGTTCGCAGAGCACCGCATATCTCGTAGCGGTGCTCGGCGCACTCGGTTACTTCGCCTCGCTGATCTTGCACGAGCTGGGACATGCGCTGGTGGCACGACGACTCGGCATCCCGATCGCTGGCATCGACCTGTGGTTCTTCGGCGGTCTCTCACAGATGCGCCGTGAGCCGCAGAGCGCCGGCGAGGAGTTCAAGATCGCGGTCGCCGGCCCCGCGGTGACACTCGCGCTGTTCGGCTTGTGCCTGGGGGCGGTGTACCTGCTGGCGAGCAGCGGCACCGTCAGCGATGTGGCGCTCACCAGCGCCACCGTCAAGACCACGCCGGTACTCGCGCTGGTCGGCTGGCTCGGCTTCATCAATGCAGCCCTGCTGGTGTTCAACATCGTTCCCGCGTTTCCCCTCGACGGCGGGCGGATCGTACGGGCGCTGATCTGGTGGCGCACGGGCGATCGCAACGCCGCCACGCACTTCACCGGGCGTGCTGGACAGGCGTTTGCGCTGGCGCTCGGCCTGCTTGGGCTGTGGTCGTTTGCCAGCGGCGGCAACTTCCTCGGGCTGATGACCATGCTGCTGGCCTTCTTCCTCTACCAGTCGGCCAACGCCGCGGTCGTCCAGGGCACTCTCGGCAGGCGCATCCAGCACATCACCGTCGGCGACATCATGGACCGCGAGCCCGTCACGATCTCAGCGGATGTCACGCTGCTGGACGCGCAAGAGCAGTTCTTCCTGCGCTACCGCTGGCCATGGTTCGCGGTCGTTGACCCTGCCCGTCATTTCCTCGGCGTGGTCCGCCAGCAGCGGGTCGACAGCGAGATCGCCGCCGGACGCCCCGCGCTGCCGGTAATCGATGTGCTGGAGGAGGACATGCCGGTGAGGATCGGCGAGGAGGCCCCCCTGGAATCGCTGCTCAGCGCTGAAGGGCTCGGACGTCTGGGCGCGATGGTCGCGGTCGACAAGGATGGCGTGCTACAGGGAGTTGTGACGCTCGCTCAGGTGCGTCAGGCATTGCGCCCCGCGCAGCCCGCGCGGCCCGCCACTTGAGCCTCGTTATAGAGTCTCGAGCGCAGAGTCCTTGCCCTTCCCCAAGCGACCCCAGGGAGCTATGCCAGAACACGACGTGTTGATCATCGGTGCCGGCCTCGCGGGCCAACGCGCGGCGCTCGCGGCAGCGCAAGCGGGAGCCAACGTAGCGATCATGAGCAAGGTCCACCCGGTGCGTTCGCATTCGGTGGCCGCCGCTGGCGGCATCAACGCGGCAATCAGCGTCGATGACGATTGGCGCTCTCACGCGTACGACACCGTCAAGGGTTCTGACTTCCTCGGCGACCAGGACGCGATCGAAGTGATGTGCTCGGAGGCACCCGCCGAGGTGATGGAGCTCGAGCACATGGGCGTCACGTTCCACCGCAACGACAAGGGCGAGATGGACCTGCGCGCGTTCGGCGGAGCGTCGATGAAGCGCACCGCGTACGTCGCCGACATCACCGGCCAGGCAATGCTGCACGTGCTCTACGAGCAGCTGATGAAGCACCACGAGACGGTGGCCCGCTACGAGGAGTGGTTTACGACCTCGCTGCTGCTCGACGATGAGGGACGTTGCGCGGGGGCAATCGCCCGCGACGTACGCACCGGGCACATGGAGGCCTTCAGGGCCAAGAACGTGATCCTCGCTTGCGGTGGCGCTGGACAGGCCTACAAGCCAACCACCAACGGCCTGATCGTCACCGGCGACGGGATCGCGATGGCCTACCGCGCGGGCGCACCGCTGATGGACATGGAGATGGTTCAGTACCACCCCACGTGCTTGGTAGAGACTGGCATCCTCATCACCGAGGGCGCCCGCGGCGAGGGAGCACACCTGTTGAACGCCAACGGTGAACGCTTCATGGAGAAATCCGCTCCCAACAAGATGGAGCTCGCTTCGCGCGACGTGGTCTCCCGCGCGGAGCAGATCGAGATCAACGAGGGCCGCGGCGTTGGCCCTGACAAAGCAGGCATCTACCTCGACGTCACCGTGGTACCGCGCAAGCGTACGCTCGAGGCGCTGCGCGAGATCGTCAACTTGGGCAAGGACTTCGCCGGCGTGGATATCACGCGCGAACCAATCATGATCCGTCCCGGCCAGCACTACATTATGGGCGGCGTCAAGACCGACGTCGATGGGCGCACGCCGATCGAGGGCTTGTATGCGGCCGGCGAGGTCGCATGCGTGTCCGTTCACGGCGGCAACCGGCTCGGCGCCAACTCGCTGCTGGACACGCTGATCTTCGGTCGGCGCTCAGGCGAACACGCGGCCGCCCGTGCTGCCAGCATGTCGATGCCACAAGCGGACGTAAACACACAGCTACGGGACGACTCGGCGAAGCTCGAGTCGATCATCAACCGCCCGCACGACGGCAGGCGCGTATCCGAGATCAAGAACGAGCTCGGCGAGACAATGAACCGCCACGCGGCCGTGTTCCGCGACGAGACCGGCCTGCAAGGCGCCCTGCAGACAATCGAGCGCTTGAAAGAAGAGGCTGACAAAGCCTGGATCGATGACCGTGGCACCGTCTTCAACCAGGATGTGCTCGGCGCACTGGAGCTCGGCTACATGGTCGACTGCGCGCAGACCACCGTCGTGGCAGCGCTCGAGCGCAAGGAGTCCCGTGGTGCACAGTTCCGCACCGACTTCCCTGAGCGCAACGACGAGGAGTGGCTCAAGCACATCGACATCTCGGTCAACGCAGATGGATCGCCTGAGGTCAGCTACTCACCCGTCACCATCACCCAGTGGCAGCCGGAGGAGAGGAAATACTGATGCCCCGGCAACACCGCAGCGCATCCCTACCTCACGACCGCAGGAGCGCCACAGATGACTGAAGTGCACGATCGCCGGGCGGGCGGGACCGAATCATTCAAGCTGAGGATGCGCCGCTATGACCCGGAGTCGGGCGAGGCGCCCTACTGGGACGAGCACACGATCGAGCTCGAGCCCCACCGCTCGGTGCTGGAGGCGATCCTGCAGGCGCGCGATCGCTTCGACGGATCGATCGGCATTCGCTGCTCCTGCCGACAGGCGATCTGCGGCTCGTGCGGCATCCGCGTCAACGGCGAACCGGCGCTCGCGTGCCACACCCACCTGGACGCCGCCAAGCTTGGCGCCAAGGACGGCGTGATCGAGATCGAGCCGATGGGCAATATGCCTGTGATCAAGGACCTGATCGTGGACATGGACGCAGTCCACTGGAAGAAGATCCGGCGTGTCACACCCTGGCTCTTGGCCAAGCAGCCGGTGCCCGAGCGCGAGTACATCGTGCCGAAAGAGTCGATGGTGGACGTCACCCAGACGATGGCGTGTATCCAGTGCGGTGCGTGCGTGTCCGACTGCCTCGCGATGGAGGTCGACCCCGGGTTCATCGGCCCTGCTGCGCTCGCCAAGGCATACCGCTTCGTGGGCGACCCACGCGACGATCAGCAGTTCGATCGCCTCAACGACCTCGCGCAGGACCCCCAGGGGATCTTCGACTGCACGCACTGCTTCAAGTGCGTGGAGGCATGCCCCAAGGACGTCAACCCAATGGGCCAGATCATGCGTCTGCGCCGCATCGCCATCGGCGATCACCACATCGTGGACAAAAACAACGGCGAGCGTCACGAGGCAGCATTCACGGGGCTGATCCGCGACAACGGCATCCTCTGGGAGGCCGAGCTGCTGCCTCGCTCCTACGGCGGCGCCTCATGGTTTGGGAAATTCGCGCCCGCTGCCGGCAAGGAGCTCCTGTCCTCGCTACCGGTCGCCTTCTACGGCTTGCTGCGGCGCAAGATGACCTTGGGCGGGATCCTCAAACCACACAAGATCCCGTCGGCGGACCTGAAGAACGTGCAGGCGATCTACGACAAGATCGAGAGCCGCCCTGAGCGCTACGAGCTGAATCTGTACATCGTCGGCGAGGACGAGGCTCCGGAGCCCGTCGCCGCGAGCCCCGAAGGGAGCAACTCATGAAGGTCGCCTATTGGCCCGGCTGCGTGAGCCGCGGCTTCACCCCCGAGTTGCACGGCTCGATGGCCAAGGTCGCGCCGCTGCTTGACATCGAGCTGGTCGAACTGGACCGCGCCTGCTGCACCGGCGCGGGCGTGATCGCCGAGCACAACCAGGAGCTCGCGGACACGCTCAACGCCCGCACGTTTGCGCTCGCCCAGCAGGTCGACGGGGCGGCGATGATGATGAACATCTGCTCCACCTGCCAGGGCGCACAGAGCGAGTGCCAGGAACGCTTGGATGCCAACGCGGAGTACCGCGAGCACGTCAACTCCACGCTCGCCGGTGAGGGCCTCAGCTATAAACACGATCCCACCCAGCCCCTAACAAACAAGAATTTCCTGTGGCTGCTCGTCGAGGAGATCGGCCTGGATAATCTGCGCGCACGGGTCAAGCGCCCGCTAACGAACCTCAAGGTGGGCCCCTTCTACGGCTGCTACATCGTGCGCCCACGCAATCGTCTGGGCATCGACGAGCAGCACCCGCGCGACCACTATCTCGACCACGTCATCGAGGCGCTCGGCGGCACCGTGATCGAGTACGCAGGCATGCGCAAGTGCTGCGGCTTCCCGATCATCACCATGAATAAGGAAGCCTCGCTAAAGCAGGCAGGGCGCCACCTCGGCGACGCCGTGGACGCGGACGCCGACTGCCTCGTCACACCATGCCCGCTCTGCCACCTGAACCTCGACTTGCAGCAGCCGATCGCCGAACAGGTGGTCAGCCGTGAGCTGCACATGCCGGTACTGCACCTGCCCCAGCTCGTCGGCTTGGCGCTGGGCCTCGACCCGAAGGACCTGGGAATGGGCCGCCACGTGGTCAAGCCCACCTCCGTGATCGACTGGTCGACGTCAGTGGTGGCAGCGGCCGCGTAGGCTGCGCCCCGTGCGCATCCTCACCGTCGTCGGCAACCGGCCCCAATTCATCAAGGCCGCAGCCGTCTCTGGGCCGCTGCGCGAGCACCATGATGAGCTGCTGGTTCACACCGGCCAGCACCACGACGACTCACTTTCCCGGATCTTCTTTAGCGAGCTTGGACTGACACGCCCAGAGCGGGAATTTGCGATCGCCGGTGGCAGCAACACTTCCCAGACCGCACGCATGCTCGCCGCCCTCGAGCCGCTGCTCGCCGAGGTGGCTCCCGACGCTGTACTGGTCTACGGGGACACCAACTCCACGCTCGCCGGCGCACTCGCCGCGGCACAGGCGCGCGTCCCGGTCGTGCACGTGGAGGCCGGTATGCGCTCATTTGAGCGCACCATGCCCGAGGAGCTCAACCGTGTGCTCACCGACCACCTCAGCGACCTGCTGCTGTGCTCCTCGCAGACGGCCGTGGAGAACCTGCGGGCGGAGTCGCTCGCAGGGCGCGCCCGCCTGGTGGGCGATGTGATGGTCGACGTCGCGATGCGCTGGCAGCCGGCCGCGCGCGCCGATGTCCAGGTGCCGGCGGCGTATGACCTGCAGCCTGGGTCCTACCTGCTGCTGACAGCCCACCGCGCTGGCAACGTCGATGATCGCGAGCGTCTGCACGCGCTGATCGCGCTCATCAAGGCGATGCCGGCGCCAGTGCTGTTCCCCCTACACCCCCGCACACGCACGCGCTTGGATGAAGCTGGCCTGTTTGAGCAGCTGCGTGCCGCAGACGGGCTGACGCTCACTGAGCCGCTCGGCTACATCGAGTTCAGCGCGCTTGTGTGCCATGCGCGCGCGGTACTGACCGACTCAGGTGGCGTGCAGAAGGAGGCATATCTGGCCGGGGTGCCGTGCGTGACGCTGCGCGCAAACACTGAGTGGGTCGAGACGGTGCAAAGTGGCTGGAACACGCTTGTCGATCTGGACGCACCCGCGGCGCTGGAAGCAATGGCGCGCCCGCAACCGAGCGAGCGCCCGCAGCTCTACGGCGACGGCCACGCGGCAGAGCGCTGCGTACAGGCAATAGACAAGCTATGAGGACGTCGGAAACGCTTCCCGCCGGGCAGGACGCGAAACTATGACCCCGATGCGCCCGTCCAACGCACCACATTCGTGAGCGAGTCCCCCGCGACGGTACGTGTGGGCGTGGTCGGCGTGGGCTATTGGGGACCGAACCTCGCGCGCAACTTCGCTGCTATACCCGGCTGTGAGCTCGCGTGGCTGTGCGACCATGACGAGCAATCACGGGCCAAGCTCGAGCGTGCATTCCCCAGTGCACGAGCGAGCGGTGATCTAGACGACCTGCTCGCGGATCAGCAGCTGGATGCAGTGGTGCTGGCCACGCCCGTACCCACACACGCGCAGCTAGCGATCGCCGTGGCAAACGCTGGCAAGCACTGCTTCGTGGAGAAGCCGCTTGCGACCACCGCTGCCGATGCCGAGCAGGCGGTCGCAGCCGCCGAGCGCGCCAGCAAGATCCTGATGGTGGGCCATCTGCTCGAGTACCACCCCGCCGTGGGGCGATTGAAGGAGCTGATCGACTCCGACGAGCTGGGTGGGCTCTACTACATCTACGGCAACCGGCTGAACCTCGGCAAGCTGAGAGCTGACGAGAACGCGCTGTGGAGCCTCGGCGCACACGACGTGTCGGTGGCGCTGCACCTGATTGGCGAGGAGCCCAGCGAGTGTCTCGCCCACGGTGCCTCATACGTCCGCGAAGGCGTACAGGACGTAGTCTTCTGCTACCTGCGCTTTCCCTCAGGCGTCGTCGCGCACCTGCATCTCTCGTGGCTCGACCCCCACAAGGAGCGACGCATCACCGTTGTTGGCGCCCGCAGGATGGCGACGTTCGACGACATGCTCATCGAGGGCAAGCTGACGATCTACGACAAGGGCTTCGACGAGGACACACACTCGTGGGGCGAGTACATAACCCGCTCTGGCGACACATTCTCCCCGCAGATACCCAACCTCGAGCCGCTGCGCATCGAGTGCGAGCACTTCATCGAGTGCATTCGCTCCGGCACGACCCCGCGCTCAGACGGGCACAGTGGGCTGCGGGTCGTCCGCGTGCTCGAGGCCCTGCAGCGCCCCCTGGACAGCTAGAGGCGTTTGCACCAGAACGTGGCGAAGTGCCCGACCGGCCGCCAAGAACAGAGGTAGGGCCGGCGCCGCTCAGGCGGTGACGCCCGTGCCCCGGCGCTCCACTCCGTCGAAGCGCTGATGCTGGCGGCGATCGACACGCCGATACCCCGTTCCGTGTCGGTCCACTAAACGCGCCACGGCATCAAAATGCTGCTGGCGGCGGCGATCCACACGCATGACTGGCCCCATATTGCTGCCCACAAGCCTCAGCACATACGCATCGCGGGTTTTGCTGTAGCGGACAAACGGCCGCATCAACGTGAACCAATGCCTAGCTACATAACGACGGGGACGCTTGACAGTACGCATGCTCATTCCTTGGTATGCGGCCGCATGATGCGGAGGTCTGCGTAGGAATTCTTACAGATCGCACGCATCCACAACGCCAGACACCCCAGCGCCCACTACCCGACCCGGCCTGCTGCAGCCCACCCACCCCCGGCCTGCCGCTGCTACTCGACGCTCACAGTGCCCTCTCCGGACAGCTCAAAAGCACTGTGTAGAGCCTGCACAGCATGCTCCACGCGGTCGCGGTCGATCACGCACGAGATCTTGATCGGGGACGTGGAGATCATGTCGATGTTGACGCCTTCCGCCGCCAGCACCCCGAACACCTTGGCCGCAACACCAGGGTGCGAGCGCATGCCCGCCCCGATGATCGACACCTTGCCCATGTCCTCGTACGTGCTCAGGTTGGCAAACGCCTCGCCCATCAGCGGTTCGAGCGCTGCACGCGCCACGCGCAGATCCTCGCGCGGCACCGTAAACGAGATCTCCGCCTGACCGCCCGCAGCAACGGGCTCGTTCTGGACGATCATGTCCACGTTCACGTTCGCGTCCGCCATCGCCTCGAAGATGCGCGCCGCCGCCCCCGGCGTGTCGGGCACGCCCGTCAGCGTGACCCGCGCTTCCGAGGTCGAGTGCGTGACGGCTGTGATCAGTGGTTGCTCCATCATCTCTCCTTCCTGCACCACAAAGGTACCTGGCTCTTCATCGAACGAGGAGCGGCAGTGAATGTTCACGCCGTGGTTGCGTGCGTACTCGAGCGAGCGCAGCTGCAGCACGCCAGCCCCCGAGGCCGCCATCTCGAGCATCTCCTCAAACGACACCGTCTCCAACTTGCGAGCGTTTGGCACAATCCGAGGGTCAGCCGAGTACACGCCCGCGACATCCGTGTAGATCTCGCACACCTCCGCGCCCAGCGCCGCCGCGACCGCCACAGCGCTCGTATCCGAGCCGCCGCGACCGAGCGTCGTGACGTTCCTGGCGTTCTCTGACACGCCCTGGAACCCGGCCACCAGCACGATGTTGTCCTCTTCCAGCGCAGCCCGAATTCGATCGGCGCGAACGTCCAGGATCAGCGCCTTCGTATGCGACTCATCCGTCACGATCCCCGCCTGGGATCCCGTTAAGGAGATTGCACGATGCCCCAGATCGTTGATCGCCATTGCGCAAAGCGCGCACGAGATCCGCTCGCCAGTCGACAGCAGCATGTCCATCTCCCGCGGGTCCGGAGCCTCGGATATCTCCTGCGCCATCGCAATCAGCTCATCGGTGGTCTTGCCGCGCGCCGACAGCACCGCCACCACCTGGTGGCCAGCTTCGCGCTTGGCTACGATGCGCCGCGCCGCGCGCCTGACGCGCTCAGCGTCAGCCACCGACGTGCCACCGAACTTCATCACGATCAGAGAGGGCATCGCGGTGGAGGATATTGGGCCGCAGGGTGGTGCTGGGCGGCACGTACTAAGGGAGGCATCCCAACAGCCGTCACGATCAGTGCCACAGTCCGGAGAAGGGCATCGCCCAGATCCTCTCCCCCAGCGTGAGGGAATGTGCTCCAGAGTAGACAACAATGCCCGCCTTGAAACGAACACCAAGCTTGTCACGCAGCAGGCGCAGCCCACTTGCATCCGAGACGGTAGCACTCGCCGCACACTTCGTCTCGACCCCGACGACATCTCCCGCGGCTGACTCGATGACAAGATCGACCTCCCGCTTGTCGGTGTCGCGGTAGAAGAACAACTCGACTGGCGTGGGACTCCAGGTCGCTTGCTTGACGATCTCCATCAGCACGAACGTCTCGAACAACATGCCCGCGATGGAGCCTTGATCGGGTGCGCAATAGCGAGCCGCGTCAACGCCGATGAGTGCGGCTGCCATCCCGGTGTCGCTCAATAGCAGCTTCGGTGTCTTGACCTGCCGTGAGCCCAGATTGGTTGAAAACGGGCGCAGCCTATAAAGCATGAACAATTTCGCCAACAACTCGGTGTGTGCCTTGATCGTCTTGTCATCGATTGCAAGCTCCCGTCCGAGAGCCGCATAGTTGACCGTGCCGCTCGTCCGAGCGGCAAGCAACCGAAGTAGTTGATCGAGCTTTGCGGGGTCGATCCGTACCTCGCCAATCTCTGGCAGATCACGGCCGAGGATCGTCTGCACATAAGACCGAAAGTAACGCGCGCGCTGTCGCGACGTACGCCCTCGCGCGTCCGGGAAGCCACCAGCGAGAACTAGCTCCGCGCTCGCTGCACGACCCTTGGATGCACCACTAATCGAGGGCGGAACTCCCGCTAGCAGGACCTCGATGATGGAGTCCCGCTTGCCCATTATCTCGGCCTGAGCCAACGGCCAGAGGTTCACGTACTCCACACGGCCTGGAAGTGCATCGGCGACAACCTTGGCCGTCACAAGATCAGCTGAGCCCGTGAGCAGGAACTGACCAGGCGTGTGATCGCCATCCAGGATTTGCTTGATGGCGAGCATCAGCGCTGGTGCCCGCTGAACCTCATCGATCACCGCGGGGCGCGCGAGCGATAGGGCGAACCCATCTGGATCTGCGTGCGCCGCGGCGCGTAGCCCCTCGTCGTCAAGGCTGAAGTAGTTTGGGACGACCCCAGCCGCCTGCAGCTGTTTGGCGAGCGTACTCTTCCCAGCCTGCCGCGGGCCGATTATCGCCGCTGCACGGCTTACGCTGAGGATGTCAAGCAGCTCATGCTCGATCCCGCGGGCGATCAGCGCCACGATCTACTCCTCAGATCTGCGGTTTGCATTCGACGACATCGGAGTAATGCACTCTACCAATCCGGAATAGAATGCTCGACCAAATCGGATTAGCAGACCTGGCAAGCTCGGAATGAATACCGAGTTCGCGGTTGTCTTGCCTACGGGCGCCTTCCCTACACCGCCCGCCGTCCGGCAAACGCCTTACCCAGCGTCACCTCGTCCGCGTACTCCAGATCAGAGCCCACCGGCAGACCGCTCGCCAGCCGCGTCACCTTCACCTCCGGCGCGCGTTCGCGCAGCTCCTGGGCTATATACAGCGCCGTTGCTTCGCCAGTCGTCGTGGGGTTCGTCGCCAGCACCACTTCGCGGATATCAGCCTCCGAGGTGCTCACCCGCACAAACAACTCCGCCACCTTCAGATCCTCTGGGTCGACCCCGTCGATCGGCGACAGCGCACCGCCCAGCACGTGATAGACGCCGTGGTATTCGTGTGTGCGCTCCATCGGGATCACGTCGCTCGGCTCCTCCACCACACAGATCAAGCCCTGATCGCGACGCGCGTCCTGACATATGCGACAGCGCGTCTCGTCCGTCAGGTTGAAGCACACATTGCACAGCCCGATCTTCTCCTTCACCTCCACGATCGCCTGCGCCAGCGCGCTCGCGTCCTCACCCGAGGAACGCAGGATGTGGAACGCCAGTCGCTGCGCCGTACGACTGCCCACACCAGGTAGCTTCGACAGCTCCGTCACCAGTCGCTGCACCGGTGGCGCATAGGACGTGCTCACAGAACCAGCTTCATCACATGCCCGGCAGGCCGAGACCGCCGAGACCGCCCAGATCGAGACCCGCCGTCGCACCGCCCATCTTGCTCTCCGCCAGCTCCTGCGCCATCCGCAGTGCCTCATTGACCGCCGCCAGCACCATGTCGGAGAGGATCTCCACGTCGTCCGGGTCCACTGCCGACGGGTCGATCTTCACCTCGCGGACCACCAGATCGCCGCCCACCTTCACCGTCACCATGCCACCGCCCGCCGACGCTTCCACCACCTCGTTCTTCAGCTGCTCCTGAGCAAGCTCCATGTCCTTCTGCATCTTCTGCACCTGCGCCATCATCTGCTGCATGTTCGGCATCCGCGGCTGCTTTCCCATCATGCGCCTTTCTCGTTGCTGATCACAGGTTGTACGCCGCCCGCGTGCTCGGACGCACCGTCAAGCCCATCCTGCGCGCCGTCTCCCGATCCCCACTCGGCGACCTCCTGCGCGTCGAACTCCTGCATGAAGCGCGCCACCCATTCCTCCTCCGAATGCTCTGAAGAGCCCGGCAGATCCTCGCCCGCCAGCTCATCGCTCAGCTCATACGACAGGCGCCAGCGTCCGCCCGCGATCGAACCCAATGCCTCGCTCACAGCCGCCCTGTAGTTTGGATCCTCCGCCTTCTTCTTCAGGAACTGGGCGCTCGACGCGAACGCCAGCGTCAGGTCGTCACCGTCTACAGCTACCGGCCGCGCTTCGCAGATCACCGCTCCCAGCAGACTGTGCTCGGCGCGCACCAGCTCCACCACTGCAGGCCACACCGCGGACACAGACGCTAGATCCCTCGCAACGCTCGCCTGCGAGCCGTCCAAGGGTTGCTCCTCGACCGCTGTTGACGGCGCCTGCATGGCCGGCGCGCTCGTCTCCTCCAATGCCGGGGCCGCCACCTCCGCCGGCGCCGGCACAGGGACGGCCACCTCCGTCGGCGTCGGCGCGGCCTCGGCTGCCACTGCGCTACCCATCCCGGCCGCCTGTGGCGGCCTCTCATAAACATGGTTGTTGGCCGCTTCTCCCTCGAGGCGCTCGATCCGTGCCAGCAGTGCCCGCATCGAGCCGTCAACAGCCGGCTTTGATGCCTTCACCAGCGCCAGCTCCAGACGTGTGCGCGCATCGGCCCCTGCACGTACGGCCTCCATCGCCTCGCCCAGCAGCTCCAGCAGTTGCACCACCGTCGCGTGCTCTACCCGCTCGGCCTGCGCACGCAGCGCAGCGTCCGCCTCCGGCGTCAGCGACAGCTCATCGGGCAGCTCGCCCAACGTCTGCACCACCAACAGCTCACGCGCCCGCACCTCCAGGTCAGATGCAAACGAACCCGCATCGCGACCCTGCTCCGCGCACTCCTCCAGCGCCCGCAGCGCGCCCGCCGCGTCGCCCCCAGCAACCGCGTCCACCGTCTGTTCAAGCAGACGCATGTCCGCCACGCCCAGCACCGCCAGCACGTCCTCCAGCGCAATCTGCTGACCGCTATAGGTGACGATCTGCTCAAGCGTCCCCAACGCGTCGCGGAAGCTGCCCGTCGCCGAGCGCGCCAACGCTGCCACCGCAGCCGCTGGGATCTCAATCGACTCCGCCTCCGCTGCCCTGCGCACCACGCTCGCGATCTGCTCCACCGTCGGGCGGTGGAAGTCGAAGCGGTGGCAGCGGTCCACCACTGTCGCCGGCACCTTGTTCGCCTCCGTCGTCGCCAGCACGAACACCGTGTTCGGCGGCGGCTCCTCCAGCGTCTTCAAGAACGCGTTCCACGCCGCCGTTGACAGCATGTGCGCCTCGTCCAAGATGTACACCTTGCGCTTGCCGCTCACCGGCGCATACGCCACGCTCTCGCGCAGGTCGCGAATGTCATCCACCGAGTTGTTCGACGCCGCGTCCATCTCGATCACATCCAGCGACGTCGCCTGTGCGATCGACACACACGAGTCGCACACGCCGCACGGCTCGATTGAGCTCCCGCCCACCCTGTGATCGCAGTTCAAGCACGCCGCCAGGATCTTCGCCATCGACGTCTTGCCCGTCCCGCGTGAGCCCACGAACAAGTACGCGTGGTGCACATTGCCGCTCTGCACCGCGTTGCGCAGCGTCCTCACTACCGGCTCCTGGCCCACCACCTCCGCGAAGGTACGCGGACGGTGCCTGCGATACAGCGAACGCTGCTGATGCTGTGGCTGCTCCGCTTGCGACACCGTTCGCTTGAGTCTACCCACGCCGGTCTGTTGGCTCGACCCATGCTCCACTCTGCACGCGAGCACACTGCACTGCATGCATGAGCGGGTAGCGTCCGCGCTCATGCACGCCTCCATCACCCGCCTTGCACCGCGCCTACGTACCCCGCTCGCCATAGCCGTCGGCGCTGTCGTGCTGCGTGTCATCGCTGCCGTCGGCTTTGCCAACTACGACACCCTCTACGCGCTCGCCTGGGGCGAGCAGCTCTCGCGTGGCAGCACACCCGCGTACAACGTGCCCATCGCGCCCACTCCCCACCCGCTGGTCGAGCTGCTTGGCCTGGTGCTCTCCCCGTTCGGGCCGCGCAGCGTCGAGGACATCACTGTCGCGCTCGGCTTCCTCGCGCTGTCGGGCTGCGGCTGGGTGCTCTACCGACTCGGTGCCCAGTGGTTCGGCCGTCCAGCCGGCGCGCTCGCCGCGGTCATCTTCCTCACCCGTGCGGAAGTTCTCTCCTACGGAGTACGCGCATACATCGATGTGCCCTACGTGCTGCTCGTGCTCAGCGCGCTGCTGCTCGAGTCACACAACCGCCAGCGCAAAGCCGGCCCAGCGGGCGTGCCAGTCCTCCTGCTGCTCGCCCTCGCCGGCCTCTTGCGACCGGAGGCATGGGCCTTCTCCGGGCTCTACTGGCTGTATCTAATCGGCGTCACGCCCGCGTGGGTTCGTAGCTCAGTGCGCGAGCGCTCGCTTCACACGCGAGGCCTCGCAGGGCCGAAGTTGCCCCCGCGCACACAGCTCGTGCGTCTGACGCTACTCGCCGCCGCCGCGCCACTCGTGTGGATGCTCAGCGATCTGCTCATCACCGGCGACCCGCTGTGGTCACTCACCAACACCCGCCACACAGCCGAGACGCTCGGCCGCGAGACCGGCATCGCCAAGGTGCCCGAGTACATCCCGCGGCGGATTGGTGAGATCCTGCGTCCGCCCGTACTCCTAGGCGCCGCCCTCGGTGGCGTGCTCTCACTGCTGTGGCTGCGCCGGCGCGCGCTGCTTGGCGCCAGCGCCGGCGTGCTCGCAGTGCTCGTGTTCGCCGCATTTGCCACCGTAGGGCTGCCTATCAACACCCGCTACGCGTTTCTCTCGTGCGCCATCCTGTGCGTCTTCTGCGGCGCCGGCGCGTTCGGCTGGGTGTGCCTGGAGCGCGGCGATCGGCGACGAGGCTGGTGGATGGCCGGCGGAGTGCTCGTGCTCGTCGCGCTACTCGCCTACGCACCATCCGACTATCGCTCCGCGCATCGCGAACTGGGCAAACTCGCCCACCAGCACCAGATCGAAGGCGATCTACTCGCGCTCGTCGACAACGGCGCCATCAACCTGCGCTGCGGGCCCATCGGCGTCCCCAACCATGCGCCCGTGCCGCTACTCGCCCTCTACCTCGAAACCAGCCCGCGCAACATCGTCAGCCCCGAAGCAGGGCACATCGCCTCCGGCGTATATATCGATCCCGCCAGCAAGGAAGTCGAAACCGCGTATGTGCTCGACCCGCTCGACCCGGTCGAGCAGCACCCCAACGTGCCACCCGGGTTCACCGAGTCAGCCACCAACCGCTCGTGGCTGATCTTCCATCGCTGTGAATAACGGACCGTGCACCCCTCGTCGATACTCCCTGCATCCGGCGCCAATCGCCGCCCACAGCTCCGGTCCGGGAACTCCCGCTGCGCCTGCCGGTGATCGCTTAAGGCTGCTTCCTTCCGGACCTGACCTGGTTCGCAAGCCGACACCGCGCGGGACCCGAACCATCGACGCCCCGAGCGACGGAGCAACCGGGGTCGGAACCCCTCGGAGGGGAGTTCAGCCCCGCTAGAGCGGATTGCGGATTCAGGGCACCGCTACCTCCCCGCCTAGCACGGTCCGCGTTGGATCGTAACGCACGCCCGCGCGCTACTCCCCACGCCCCGGCCAAGTTCCGGTAGGCTGCCCGGCCGTGAACTACTTCAAGCCCTCCCCCTCCA
>DATHLT010000123.1:0-19026 GCA_035487855.1 Solirubrobacteraceae bacterium | reverse complement strand
CCCGTCGCGGTGCACCACTGCGCGGTCCAGCTTCCACGAACGGCCGCTCTGAGCCATGCTCTCCTCCTCTGTAGGGGTCATCTGCAGCTTCACCAAGGCCAAACCGCGATTCGACACGCCGCCGTCTAGCAATCTATAGAGCTGTATATGACTTTGCTATAGGGCACTATACAGTGATACAGTCGACCGGTGGACCCGGTACAGAACCCGTACGCGCCAGGCGCGGGGACCGTTCCCCCCGAGCTCGCGGGGCGTGAGGAGGAGCAGGAGCGTTTCGGTGTTCTCCTGCAGCGGTTGGCTGACGGGCGCGCTGACCAGGGTCTCGCGCTCTGGGGCCTGCGCGGAGTCGGCAAGACCGTTCTCTTGAACGATCTCGCCCACCGCGCCGAGGAGCGCGGCTGGGGTACCGGCTACGTCGAGCTCGGGGGACGTGGACCGCTGAGGCCCGTCCTCGCGACGATCGCGATCCAGTCAGCACAGAGCCTCGCTCGCCATCCTGGCCTTGCCGAGCGCGCTCGCCGGGCCTTGGGGATCATCCGCTCCTTCTCGGTCACCGCGATGCCCACCGGAGTGACGTTCTCGATAGATGTGGACCCAGTGAGCGGCCGCGGAGACAGCGGTCAGCTCGATGTCGACCTGTACGAGGTGCTGCTTGAGCTCGGCGAGTCCGCCCGTGAGGCGCAGACAGGGATCGCGCTGTTCTTCGACGAGATGCAGTTCGCCGACACCGACGAACTCGGCGCTGTACTCGCGGCCCTGCACCGCGCGGGACAACGGAGCTTGCCGATCGCGACCGTCTGTGCCGGACTCCCCCAGCTGGCCTCGCGCCTGGTCGAGGCCAGCAGCTACGCCGAGCGGCTCTTCAGCTATCACCACATTGGGGCTCTCTCGCCCGAGGCTGCCGCCGCAGCGCTGAGCGTCCCGGCCGAACGCGAGGGCGTCTCGTACACCGCGCAGGCGCTCGCGTTCCTGCTCGAGCGCACCGGTCGCTACCCCTTCTTCATTCAAACCTACGGCAAGTACGCCTGGCAGATCGCCCAGAGCTCACCGATAGGGCTCGAGGTCGCCGAAGCGGCGGACGCGATCGCCCAAGAGCAGCTCGACACTGGCTTTCACCGCGCACGCTGGAACAGAGCGACGCCGGCCGAGCGGCGCTACCTCGCGGCGCTTGCCTCACTCGGGGACGGTCCACAACCGACCGCAGACGTCAGCGCCACGATCAACATGACGCAACAACAAACTGCGGTGCAACGTCAAAACCTGATCGATAACAAGGGGCTTCTCTACAGTCCAGAGCGCGGATCGATCGACTTCACCTCACCGCTCTTTTCGAGCTACATACGACGCCATCACCCACTAGGCGACCTCCAGGCAGGGAGCTAGCCAAGGCGACCAGCGTGCGAGTGCGCTACGCAGCTTGCGGTGCCGGCGAATCGCGTCGGCACCGTCGCGTCGCACGTGGGCGTCAAACTATCTGGAGTGCGCGCGTTCGCGGCATCTGGCTCCACGTTTGCCCGTCGAGGATGCGTCCTCCTGATTTAGGGCGGTGGCCGCCCCATTGCTTGAAGAAGTACGCGACGCCCTCATCACCACACCGATCACGCAGCTCGCGAAGCCATTCGATCTTGACGGGACGGTGTCCCGGTCCGGACTCGCCGCCCGCGATGAGCCAGTCGATGCCCGAGAGATCAAGACCATCTAGCGGACCGAGGAGCGGCTCGGCCGAGATGAAGCGCACTGCGGCGTCAACTTCTCTCAGGTAGTCGGCTCGATGTACGAAGCGGCGGTTCTCGATAGAGACGCCGATCCAGACGTTTGGATGCCAGCTCAGCTCGCTTGCGAGCTCCGCCAGTCGCTCGTGGCGCTTTGTGAGGATTTGAAACGTATGGTGCTTTGCGCGGCCCATCACGTCGAAGACCTGCTCGATGTAGGCAAGTGGCACGTCCTCATGGAAGAGGTCGCTCATCGAGTTCACGAAAATCATCCGCGGACGCGTCCATCTCATTGGTTGATCTAGACGCTGAGGCCAGAAGCGGAGCTCGAATCCCTGCTCGTAGGCGTGCCCTGGGATCCCACGCCAGCGCTCGGCGAACGTCTTGGCGTAGCAGTGGGCGCAGCCTGGAGATACGGGGTCACAGCCGGTGACCGGGTTCCACGTTGCCTCCGTCCACTCGATCGCGCTGTTGTCGGCCATGTTCTTCCTCGTTCGCTGGGTACCTGCTGGCTCCTGCTCGGTAGCACGAACATATGTTCGCATCAACCGCGGCCGGTACCGCTAGCTGGCCAGCGTCCCAGGCTTCGCGACGGGAGCCTTATGCGAAGCGCATCCTCGCTCCCTTGAAGCCCGAGCGACCTGGCCGCTCGACCTCGAGCACTCCCTCCTGCTCTGCCGGCGCAAGCGTTCGTCGGCGCAGTTGTCCGATTCGAAAGGGGGTATCGAGCACTGCGCAGTCTTCGGCCTGCTCGAGCGTGAACCACTCCGCACCGAACCTTGATCGCAGCTCGGCGAGCAACGGCGCAGTGTTGACGAGATCTCCGGCGGAAAACAGAACCTCCTGGCCAGACTCCGTCGTCCCCTTATAGGAAGTGCCGCTCACCGGATCGACCTTCCACATCGCATCCTTTGCGAGTTCAAGGCCCTTGCGGTGGCCGAGCCCGAACACGAGACGGTAGTCCTCGCCATCCTGGGTGCGCAGCTGAAACGAGCGCACGTGCACCACGCCCGCATTTTGCGCCAGCTTGCTTTCGAACAGTCCCAGGAGGTAGGCACTCCGCTCCTTGCCCTGAAGGGGTATCGCGCCGCGCCAATCCTCGCAGCCGAACAACGAGTTCAGAGCGTTCTCTTGTCCGTCTCGTCCCACGAACCGGTGCACGAACGACAAAGGCAAGAAGAACAGGACCTCGCATCGCGGGAAATCCAGAAGCCGCCCGGCGAGCGACATGGACGCACTCGAGTATCCAAACGGATCGATGAACGCAAACGTCGGAACAGGCCTTCGTCCGCTGCCGGTCACATCGTCGAGGAGTGCCCCGAACGCCTGCTCGAACTCGCCGTCGTGAACCTGCACCGAGACATTTCCCGGAAGGCCCCCCAAGGCAGCAATCTCCCCTTCGAGATGCTCGACGCGCCTACCATCGTGCTCAATGAACACGAAGGCGAAGTCAACGCCATCAAGGCGAGAAAACGCCGAGTGCGACAGAAGCGCTTGCAGCATGATCAACGGCGAGCCCGGCTCGCTCCCTGCGTATCGCCCCGGACCGGCGAACCCGTCAACGAAGAGCAGGCGCGGACGCTCGCCCGCGAAGCGGCGCGCCACGAGCGCCTGCTGCGCCATGACTGGAATCCACGCGTCGAGATAAGAGCGGAGCACCTGATGCTTGGCCGCCGTATGCGGCTCGAGATTCCAAAGAATGGGCTCCGTCATGCCGGAAAGCATCGACGCTCACCAGGACGGCCTTGAGCGACGCTCCGATTCTCAGGCGTTGTCATTGGAGGTCCTCCGCCGCGCCCGACTCCTGGCGCAGACACTAGGGCAAACCTAACCCAGGAGGCGCTCATGACCACGAAGCGGAGCCAGCATGACGACCCGTCCCCTGATCCGGCGGACACGAACACACATCGGATCGTCGCCGACATCGGGTGGGGACCCACCGAGGTCGTCTTCCATATCGAGACGACGGAGCCAGGAACCCCGCTCGACGATCTGCTCAGAGCCAAGCAGACAGAAGTCCTGCTCGAACTTCTAAGCGAGGCGCGAAGGAAAGGCGATCTTCCGGAACACTAACCACCCTGATCGCTGGGCCATCAAGAACCCCGACCGCAACCCGAGAGATCCTTATCGAAGGTCCTGTACCGCAAGGGCTCCAAAACGACCCTTTTAAGGCGGGAGCCCTGTCCTGGTTTATAGCGGGGGCAGGATTCGAACCTGCGACCTTCGGGTTATGAGCCCGACGAGCTACCAGACTGCTCCACCCCGCGTCGCTTCTTATGTTCTAGCAAAGAACCACACCCCACACCAGCGCTGACAGCGCCCTCACCGCTCCGCGTGCTCCAGCTTCTCCCTGATCCGCTCGTCCTCTTCGTCTTCCAGCGCCCAGTCGATCTCCCTGTAGCGCCGCTCTATTCGCTCGATCGCCTGCTTGGAAGCCTCCTTCGCGGCCTCGACCGCTGCGTCACGCTCCGCCTTCGCCGCCTTACCCGCCGCGTGGCCATCCGTCGCTGAACCAGCTTGCCCATACCGCCGTTCGATCCGCTCCACCGCCCGCCTCGTCACCTCCTTCGCCGCCCCCACCGCCGCGTCCCGTTCCGCTGCCGCCGCTTTACGCGCCAGGTAGTAATGCATGCGCGCCTCATCCCCCGCCGCGCCATCCGCAGCCTCCTGCCCTGGATCACCGTCAACGTTCACCGCGCGCTCCACCAACTCCGCCGGCGCAGGCTCTAGCGCAGGCGGTGCAAGCTCGGCCGCCTGCGCCCGCTCGGCCTCATCTGCCACAGCCACCGCTCCAGCCTCGCCAGCGCGCTCAGCACGCCTCCTGTGCCGCCGGCCTCGCCCACCTCGTTGCCGCCCCAGCAGATGCACCAGCTCCGCCCTCAGAAGCTCGTACCAGATCAACGCCCCCACCACGTACACAACCAACAGGCCCAGCGGCAGGCTGATCTTGATCACAGCGCTCATCGCTCTGTCATACCCACGTCAACGCGTCCGTCAACTACACATCTGTACCCAGGTCATCCTCCGCGAGCATACCCCTCGCTCCAACCCGCCTTTAGGATCATCCGCGTGCGCGTCGCCGTCGTGGACATCGGAACCAACTCCACCCGGCTTCTCATCGCCAACGTCGACGCACATACCGAAGCCATCAATGAGCTCGAGCGCCGCTCCCAGGTCACGCGGCTCGGCCACGGCGTCGACGCGAGCGGATCGCTCGCCAACGACTCCATGCAGCGCGTGTTCCACACCCTCACCCAATACCGCGCCATCATCGACCAGCTCGGAGCCACCGCCAACCTCGCCGTACTCACCTCCGCCGTCCGCGACGCCAGCAACGGCGCCCAGTTCGCCCAGCGCGTACGCGAGGACTTCCAGCTCAACGCCAAAGTCCTCAGCGGCGACCAGGAGGCCCAGCTCACGTTCCTCGGCGCCATGTCCGGCCGGCCCCCTCAACAGCCCGGCGAAGATCCCCAACCCATCGTCGTCATCGACATCGGCGGCGGCTCAACCGAGTTCATCGTCGGCGTCCGTAACACCACCCGCTTCCACACCTCTTTGTACGCCGGCGTCGTGCGCATGTCAGAGCGCCACATCCACACCGACCCCCCGCAGCCACACGAGCTGCAGGAGCTTGCAGCCGACGTTCGCGCCACCCTCCACCAAGGTCTTCCCCATGATCAGCGCCAGGCCGTCAAGTCAGGCATCGCCGTCGCCGGCACCGCCACATCCGCAGCCGCCATCGACCAAGAGCTCGACCCCTACGACCCCGCCCGCGTGCACGGCTACCAGCTGCAACTCGGCACCGTCGAACTGCTGCTCGCCCGCCTCGCCGACATGGACGAACAGCAGCGCCGCCAAGTCGTCGGCCTGCACCCCGACCGCGCCCCCACCATCGTCGCCGGCATGATCCTCCTGCAACAGGCAATGAGCGCGTTCTCCCTCGAGCAAGTACAGGTCTCCGAGCACGACATCCTCTACGGAGGCGCCCTGCAGTTGGCGCGCGGCAGCTAAGCCAGATTCGACTTGCGCGGATAAACCACAGCGGGGTCCGTCAAAACGTTCACCAGCGCAGGCACTCCCGCCGAGAACGCTCGCTCCATCGCCGCACCCATGTCCTCAGGACGCTCAACCAGCTCGCCATGCCCGCCCAGCGCCCGCACAACCTCGTCATAGCGCGTGCCCGGGCGCAGGTCAGCCGCCACCGAGTACCCATACAAGAACTCCATCGGGTGCTTCTCAAGCGCCCAAATGCCGTTGTTGCCCATCACCGCCACCACGTTCACCCCGTGGCGCGCCAAAGTGTCGAACTCCATCCCCGAGAAACCAAACGCACCGTCGCCCACCAGCAGCACCACCTGACGCTCCGGGTGCGCCAGCTTCGCCGCCAGCGCATACCCACAACCCGTGCCCAAACAACCAAACGGCCCCGGGTCAAGCCAGCAGCCCGGCTCATAACTATCCACCACACGCCCCGCATACGACACGAAGTCGCCCCCGTCGCCAATCACAATCGCGTCACGGTCCAGCACCTTTGCAAGCTCCGCATACAGCCGCATCGGGTGTAGCGGCGCGCGGCCGTCCTCAAGCTCCGCCCGCTCCGCCGCGCGACGCTCTGACTCTGCCACACGCAGCTCGCCGATCCAGCTCTCGCTAGCCAACGCCTGACCGCCCGCGCCAGTACGCAGATCCGCCAGCGTCTGCGCGATCGACCCATAACACTCAGCAGCCACCGCACGTACGTGATCGCGCTGCGGTTCCACAGCATCAATCACCACCACCTCCGTGTCCTCACCAAACGCGCCGCCAAAGCCAAGCCTGAAGTCCATCGGCACGCCCACCACCAGTGCCACATCCGCACCCTTCAGCGCCTGCGAGCGCACCCGCGAGAAGAACAGCTCATCGTCAGCCGCCACGCACCCGCGCGCCAGCCCATTCAAGAACACCGGAATCCGCAGCGTCTGTGCCAGCTCGTTCAACGCCTGCTCGCCGTGACCCCAGTAAAGGTCCGTGCCCGCCATGATCACCGGCCGCTCCGCCGCCGCCAAAAGCGCCGCCGCTCGCTCCAACGCCTCCCCCAACGCGCCCCTGACGCCCGCAGCGCCAGCAGCCGAATTGTCCAGCTCGATCTCCTGCTCAGCTGCCTCCATGAACACGTAATCCAGCGGGAAGTCCACAAACGTCGGTCCGCCATGCGGCGCACTCGCAGCCGCAAACGCATCATCCACAAGCCCTTGGATCTCATCCGTGCTCCCCGGTGTCGCTGCCAGCTTCGTCAACGGACGCACAAACGGCACGTGGTCGATCTCCTGCAGCGAGCCCTGGCCCCAGCGCAGCGCCGGCGCGCGACCACCCAGCACCACCATCGGCGAGTGGTTCGCCTGCGCCGACGCCATCGCGCTCATCCCGTTCGTCACGCCCGGGCCCGCAGTCAGCGCGCACACGCCCGTCTCCCGCGTCACCTTCGCCCAGCCCTCCGCCGCAAACGCAGCCGTCGACTCGTGACGCACGTCCACGATGTCAATGCCCTCATCGCGGCAGCCGTCATAGATCGAGAACAGATGCCCACCCGACAACGTGAACAGCTTGCTCACGCCATGCGCCTTCAAGCGCCTCGCTATCAGGCGCCCGCCATGGAACGTGCTCGTCTCTTGCCTGCTCTCGCTCTGCGTGGACACGCGTTGCGACTCTATCGCCTTGGAACCCTGCTCGAAGCGATCTCTTTCGAAACGATCGGCACGCGTCCTTTCCGCCGTCCATGCCCGGGGTGGGGTTCGAACCCACATGCTCCCCGTAGGGAACCATCGATTTTAAGTCGATTACGTATACCTATTTCGCCACCCGGGCCCAATCACCGCATGCAGGCTAGCCAAGCTCCCCGTCTGCACGTCCCGCCACCCCGTTTAGGGCCCCTTCACACCGGGAAACGACCATATGACGCAACTTTCTCGCTGCTACCGTGTCCTTAAGGTCGACAGCAGCTATTGGGATTGTCCATGGAGGTCTCCTCACTCTCACACCCCAGCAGCATCACCGGCCTTCGTGGGCCGTCTGCACTGCTGCGCCTACAGTCCGACGAGCGCCTCATCGCGCTCACCCGCCGCGGCCAGCACGCCGCCTTCGAGGTGCTCTGCGACCGCTATCAAAGCCGCTTGTTGTCCTTCTGCCGGCACATGCTCGCCTCCCGCGAGGACGCCGAGGATGTGCTCCAGGAGGTGTTCGCCGCTGCCTTCAACGCCGTGCTCGCCGACGAGCGCGAGATCAACGTGCGCCCTTGGCTTTACCGCATCGCCCGCAACCGCTCGCTCAACCATCTGCGCCGCGCCTCCGCCATCGGCGTGGACTCCATGGACATCCACTACGCCGAGCACGGCATCTCCACAGGCGACAAGGTCATGCGCCGTGAGAGCTTCCGTGAGCTCATCGACGATGTCCACCACCTCCCCGAGACCCAGCGCACGGCACTACTCCTGCGCGAGATCGACGCGCTCTCCTATGAGCAGATCGCCCAGGCCATGGAGACCACCATCCCCTCCGTCAAGTCGCTGCTCGTCCGTGCCCGCATCTCGCTCGCCGAGGCCGCCGAGGCGCGCAAGCTCAGCTGCGACGAGGTTCGCCTCGAGCTCGGAGAAGCCGCCGAGGGCCTCCTCAAGCTCAGCACCCCAGCACGCCGGCACGTGCGCACATGCGAGCGCTGCACCTTCTTCAAGAAGCAGCTCAAGGACAACAACCACGCGCTCGCCCTCATCCTGCCCGTCGGTCCGCTGCTGCTGCTCAAGAAGCTCCTGCTCGCCAAGCTCGGATCCACAGCATCCGCCGGAGGCGCCCACGTAGCAGGTGGTGCCGGTGCAACCGTCGGCGCCACCGTGGGTGCCGGAGCAGTCGCCACCGGCGGCTCCAGCGTCGCCGGAGGACTCGTCACCGCCGGCGCAGGCGCACTCGCCACCAAGGCCGTCGCCAGCCTGGCCGCCGCCGCCATCGTTACCGCCGGTGCCGTCGCCGCAGACAACGCCGTCACTGTCCACCGCCACCACCCGCACGCCGCGCTCACCGCAAGCGTGCCCGCCAGCCACTACTCCGAACCCGTAGTCGTACGCCAGGCGCTGCAACCCCTCAGCGCCAGCCGAGCTTCCACCCATCAACGCGCCAACACCGCGCACCACCACCACACCAAGATCGTCAAAAGCGCTCCAGCCGCGCCCACAGAGCCCGTCAACACCAGCACAACGCCGCCAGCCACAACCAAACCAGCCGACCCTCAGCCCACCGTGCAGGTCACAGAGGTCACCACCAACACCACCACCCTTCCAGCCGCAGCCACCGCCACGCCGTCCACCACCACCGTGCCCGCAACAACCACAACCGCCACCACACCGCTGTCGAGCACCACCACAGGCACCCCCGCAGAAGCGCCAGCCGAACCCGCGCCAACTGCAACCGAAACCCCCGTCACAGCCACCACTCCCGAATCACCCGAACCACAGGACTCAAGCGACCCTCAGGCGCCGCCCGCCGTAGAAGTCCCGCCAGCTAGCGAATAGCTAGCCGAACTCGAAGTTCTTCAGCGGCCGCAGCAAAATGCCCGTCTCGCCCACTTCCAGCGGCGAGTTCACCTGCGCGCTGGCAGTCGCCGAGGTCAGCATCGCAATCACCACTCCTTCGCGCACACCCGCGCGTTCCGGCAGCAACAGCACGTTACGCGCATACATCACTCGCCCTTCCAACTCCTCTGAGTACGCCACCTGGTAGCCCGTCAGCGTGTTGCTGATCCTCGTCTTGCCCTCCCCCCGCAGCTCGAACTGGCGCGAGTGGTCGCTAAGCGCACGGATGTAGCCAGACACATAGATCGGCAGCTCGCCCAGCAGCGGTCCCGAGTACCAGGGCAAACGTAGCCGGTCAACCGCAAACGAGTACTTCACCGAACCGTCCGGCCAGTGGCTCTGCACCTTCACATAGCCACCCCGGTCCGGTCTCACGCTGTACAAGCCGCGGTAGCTGAAGCTGAACGGCACCCGGCCACCGTGGGAGTAATGCGCGTTCTCCAGTGTCAGCGCCAACCCAGCCAGTGCCACCAGCAGCGCTATCGCCGCTGCAATCACGGCCCCGCGCAGCAGCCGCGAGGACCTGCGCCACCACGGCGACAACAGCCGTCCCAGCGTCGGCCCATACTCGGCCTTCATTGGCACCGCAACCATCGTGGTCAGTGTTCGTCGAGCAACAGCTGGTGGTGGGCCCGAGGGGGTCGGATCATTCCCCAAGCGAGAACAGCGATTCAAGGTCATGGCGGGAATACGCCGCGAACGCCACCATCGTCTGGGTGCGCGCCACGCCCGGCAGCGCCCCAATCTGGCCCGTCACCACATCTGCCAACTGCTCGTGGTCCGGCACGCGCACGATCGCCACAAAGTCCCACTCGCCCGTCACCGAGTAAGCCTCCGCCACGCCTTCGATGTCAGCCAGCGCCCCGCCCAAGCTCGACAGCGCGTCGCGCTCCGCCTCGATCAACACCACCGCGTTGGTCATTGTCATCGCTCGCCCATCATAGGTCCCACAGGGCTAGTTTCAAAGATCGGTATCGCTAGCGCCCGCCGCAAGACCACACTACGCCTCCGCTGCCCGCAGCCGGTGCACACCCAGCCCCATCACCAACCCCAGCACCCCACCCGTCACGCCCGCCAGCCAGCTCATCTCCGGGCGCACGAACGGGATCGCCAGCAGCAGCGCCGCAAGCGCCGCCGTACCCAGCAGATCACCCTCGTAGTGCTCCCCCGCGCGTGCAGCTTCCAGGTCGGGGACCGCCCACGCCACCAGCAGCGCCAGCGCGCCGGCATTGCCACCCTCAAGGACCGGCACCGGATACACCGCAAGTGCCACCAGCGCGCCCGCCGCACTGGCCCCCAGGAAAAGCGCCACCACCACCGCAGGCCCATGGCGGCGCTCCAACAGCCAGCCGAAGATCGCGATCGCCAACAGCACCACGAACGCCACCACGCCGTACGTGTACACGAACGCACTCGCAAACAACTTCCACCAGTCACCACCCAGCGGACCCACAATCGCCATGTGCTCGTAAATCGCCGGTTCTGCGTGGGCCACAATCCACGCCACACACGCCAACGCCACCAGCAGCATCGTCGCGTACGGGCGCTCCTGCGCCCAGCGGCCCGACACATGCGCACCACGCGTACGACGCCGCGCCTCAACACCAGCCCGCGCGGAGCCACGGCCGAACAGCGCTCCTACACGTCCACGTCCGTCAGGGACACTGCTCGAGCCGTGCACACGCGGAAGCTTCGGCGCGCGCCTGCGTAGACGAGTGCCGCAGTACGGGCACTCCGTCACATACGGGCTCACCTCTGAGCCGCACTGTTTGCACACCACGAACAGATCGGCACCGGAAGGCATAGGACGACCCATTCTATGGGCCTGTCGACCGCTGCCTGCTCGGCTCTGGAATACTCAGGTGCATGAACCTCGGATACGACCAAAAGCTCTACATCCTCGCCTTCGACCATCGCGGCTCCTTCCAAAAGAAGTTCTTCGGGATCGAAGGTGAGCCGGACTCCGAGCAAACAGCCATCATCGCCGACGCCAAGCACCTCATCTTTGAGGGCATGTTGCAGGCGATCGGCGCAGGCGCCGATCCAGCCGTCACCGGCGTGCTCGTCGACGAGCAGTTCGGCTCCACCGTTCCAGCCGAGGCGCACGAAAAGGGCCTCAAGCTGTCGATGCCGGCCGAGCGATCCGGCCAGAACATGTTCGACTTCCAGTACGGCCAGGAGTTCGGTGAGCACATCGAGCGCTTCAATCCCGACTTCACCAAGGTACTCGTCCGCTACAACCCCGACGGCGACAGCGCCGCCAACGCCCAGCAACTCGGCAAGCTGCGCATCCTCAGCAACTGGCTCAAGGCCCACGATCGCAAGTTCCTATTCGAGCTGCTCGTGCCAGCCGAGGACGACCAGCTTAATGCCGTCGGCGGCAACAACGACCGCTACGACGCGGAGCTGCGACCCGAGCTCATGCGCCGCGCCATCGCCGAGATCCAAGACACCGGCATCGAGGTCGACATCTGGAAGATCGAGGGCGTCGAGGAGCGCTCCGACTGCGAAATGCTCGCCACCCAATCGCGTAGCGGCGGCCGCGACGGCGTCAAGTGCGTAGTACTCGGGCGCGGCGCCGACGATGCCAAGGTCGACCAATGGCTCGCCGCCGCCGCACCTGTCGACGGCTACATCGGCTTTGCCATCGGCCGCTCCATCTGGTGGGACCCGCTCAAGGCTTACGTCGACGGCAAGATCGAGCGCTCCGCCGGCGCCCGCAAGATCGCCGAGAACTACCTGCGCTTCGTCGCCGTATACGAGCGCGCCAAGACACCCGTCGGCTCCTAGGGGTCGCATGAGGATCTGTCGCGAACGGCGCGGACGACGGATGGATCGTCGTCCGTGGCAAGGACGCAAGGAGCGTGGCGTGCTTCGCACGCGAGCCGGCACCGACGGCGAAGCCGTTGGTGAGGACGCCGCCACGGGCGACGAGACGCCGTCGTGAAGATGCGACAGAGCATCGCCGAGTGGGAGCAGGCGTTTGTGAAGGAGATCACGCTCGACCGCCACCGGCGCGACTCGCTGCGCCGCACTACCGAGCAACGAGCGCTCAAGCGCAGCATCGATAAGCGCCACAAGCGCGGCTCCATGCGCTTTGCGCTGCTTGTGCTCACGCTCGCCCTCACGGCCGTCGTCGTGACGGTCGTAATGTTTCGCACCCTGTATCTGCTGCTCGGCTAGCCAGCCGCAACCACAGCCGCGCTACGCCTCACAGATCTCCACTCGGCGCGGCCAGCGCGCCTGTCAGACCTACGCCGTGTCGCCCAACTCGCGTAGCGACTTGTCTACCTTTGCCGCGCTGTCAGCAGCGTGCTCGCTCGTCACGCCATCCTTCACCGGCGCCGCCGCACCCGCTTCGCGGTGGATCTCAAGGTAGATCTCCTTGCGAAATACAGGCACCCGCTGGGGCGCCTGGATGCCAATGCGCACCTTCTCGCCCATCACAGACAGAACCGAAACCTCGATCTCGTCGCCGATCATGATGCTCTGGTTGGACTTGCGCGTCAGAACCAGCATTTGGGTGCACCTTCCTCTTTGCCGATTGGCGACCCGGCGCGACCCCAAACCGCCGGTTGTCCAAGCATAGTCACAGGACCGGGGGAACGCGATCCCAATTTCTCAAACGCGCCCACAGAGGTCTTCGCAGCGGCCCTCCCAGACCCTCCAAGCACGTCCCTACAGCGCCGCGCGAGCGCTTGCGCTAGTCTCCCGGACCGTTCATGCCCCGGAAATCTTTGCGCCCGCACCTCAACCAGATCCGCGCCTGGGTGCGCCAGGGCCGAACCGACGCGTGGGTCGCCCACCAGCTCGAGGTCACCGTCCGCGACATCGAGCAGTTCAAGCGCCAGAACGAGCTCGTCAGCGACGAGGAGGCCCCCGAGGGCGCCGCAGCCAGCGACTACCCCGAGGAGATCGACCTGCGTGCCGAGGACGACGCGCTCATCGCCGCCGAGCTCGAGGCCGCCGAAGCAGAGGCTGAGCTCGCCAGGGCGCAAGCCGAAGAGGCCGACGACGATGAGCCCACCGAGGACGGAGAACAGACCAGTGGCACCCGCACCCGCAAACGCTCCCGTCGCGGCGGGCGTGGCCGCTCTCGCTCCACAGCGCGCAACACCGGCCCGCTCGAGGGTACCTTCGACCACGGCGAGGAGGGCTACGGCCTGTGGCTGGACCCAGCCATCCAGGAGAACCCCACCTACGCTGAGCACTGGGCCGGCCACCGCTCCGTCGAAGTCGAGGTCGAGGAAGACCGCATAGTCATCCGCCGCGCGGGTTCGGATGGCTAGCGCGCAGTGACCAGAATTTGCGGCTACGCCTCCGACAGCGTGCGCCTGCCACCCGCGTAGTCGGTCGCCTCGCGTAGGTACCTGGCAAACGCGGCGTCCACCACCACGCCTGCCTCCCACGCCCACGGATCGTCCGGGGCGGACTTCATAGTCACCTGCAGGCACCACATCGTGCCCCCGTCGTACAGGCTCACAAGCTCCTCCGTTGTGAACCGCCCGCCCAGACGCCTGCGCAGCTCCGCCACCAGCGCGTCTATCACCCGATCCAGCAGCAGACCGCGCTCGGCGGGAGCAGCACGCAGCCTGCGCTCCCCCTGCTGCCACTGATAGATAGCCGTCTCGAACGACACCAGCCGAGGCTAGCATTGGCGAGCAGCAGCAAGCCATTCCTCGCCGGAGTGTGCGCATTGCCTCAGTTGTCAGGCAGCCCGCTGATCACATACGGCTGCTCGCCTTTCCTCATCATCCCCAGCTGGCGAGCCTCAGCTTCTAGCGTGCCCGGTGCGCTCAGCGCTTCATGCTGATGCACCAGCAGCCTGTGTTCACGTTCCATGCTCGCCACCGAAGCGCTGTCGTGATTGGACTGACGCCACGTGGAAAGCATGTGCAGGCCAGCGCTCACATACAGGTACGCGAGCGCAATCAGCACGCAAAGCATCGCCAAGCGCCCCAGCCGATCCCATTGCACGCGAGCCACCGGCGGAGCTTTCGAACGAGCGCGCGAGACGGGGATCGTGGACATAGCTACTCCGATTCGCGTCAGCTCGCCAACATCCTGCCGCTGATAGGACGCCTTCAGGCGGCGTCAGCTGTCATCGGATGCCGTCATCGATGCGGGCTGAAGGCGCTACGCCCAAGGAAGCGCGCGTCCGCCCCCAGCTGCTCCTCGATACGCAGCAGCTGGTTGTACTTGGCCACACGGTCAGAGCGCGACGGTGCGCCCGTCTTGATCTGGCCACAACCGGTAGCCACAGCAAGGTCCGCGATGGTCACGTCCTCGGTCTCGCCGGAGCGGTGGCTCATAACTGCCGTGTAGCCCGCGTCGCGCGCCATAGCGACCGCCTGAAGCGTCTCTGTGAGGGTCCCGATCTGGTTGACCTTGATGAGGATCGAGTTGCCCACACCGCTATCAATGCCGCGACGCAAGCGCTCGGTGTTGGTTACGAAGATGTCATCGCCCACGAGCTGCACGCTCGAGCCCAGGCGCTCGGTCAGCACCCGCCACCCGTCCCAGTCCTCCTCGTCCATGCCGTCCTCGATCGACACGATCGGGTAGCGCCCCGCGAGCTCCGCCCAGTAGTCGGCCAGCTCGGCAGCGCTCAGGCTGCGGCCCTCATGCTCAAGCACATATATACCGTCGTGGTAGATCTCGCTGGTAGCTGGGTCCAGCGCAATAGCTATGTCCTCCCCAGGGCGGTAGCCGGCCGCCTCGATGCCTGCCACGAGCATCTTCAGCGCCTCCTCGTTGGAGCTCAAGTCGGGAGCGAATCCCCCCTCGTCGCCCACCGCCGTCGCCAGGCCGCGCTCGTGCAACGTGCCCTTCAGCGCGTGGAACACCTCCGCGCCCATGCGCAGGCACTCGGAGAAGCTCCCAGCGCCGCAGGGAACGATCATGAACTCCTGGAAGTCGACTTTGTTGTCCGCGTGCGCGCCACCGTTGAGCACGTTCATCATCGGTACAGGCAGCACCGCCGCGTCAGAGCCTCCCAGATAGCGCCACAGCGGCTTGTGCTCCTGCGCAGCCTGCGCCTGTGCGGCAGCGAGCGATACGCCCAGGATCGCGTTGGCGCCCAACCGCGACTTGTTGGGCGTGCCGTCGAGCTCGATCAGTGCCCCGTCGAGAGCTGCCTGATCGGCGGCGTCCATGCCGGTGAGCGCACTCGCGATCTCGCCATCGACATTGGCGACCGCCTGCGTTACGCCCTTGCCACCCCACGCCTCGCCGCCGTCACGCAGCTCGGTCGCCTCGAACTCGCCCGTGGAGGCCCCTGAGGGCACCCCTGCGCGTCCGTGAGCGCCGCTTTGCAGCTCCACCTCCACCTCGACGGTGGGGTTGCCGCGACTGTCGAGGATCTGGCGGGCGTGGATGCGCTCGATCTGGCTCATAAGAAGGCGGCCTTCACCCTAGCGGGAGCAACTGCTCCAACGCGCTCCCGCCTATTCGGGGGTGACGGTGGACGCGCCTTTAGACGCACCCGTGGCGGAAGTCTTGGGCGCTTTGTAAGAACTGCAGTCAGCCACTATGTAGCCAGAGCGGCATTCCGTTTTGGACTTCCACTTAGTTTTGAAGCCTTTGGTGAACTTGGTCAGCGCAGACTGCTCACCCGTGGAGATCAGCTGCTGCTTGACCGTCGCCTTCACCTTCGACAGTGGCTGCTGCGTACCTGGCGTGGTGCTGAGCACCTCGTAGACGTAGTAACCAAACGGCGTCTTCACAGGTCCGCCGAGAACATTCTTGGCAGCCGCGAAGATGGCTGTGTCGAGCGCCTGCTCCTCCTCGCCTTTGACCACTTCCTTGAGCAGGCCGCCGTTGGCCTTGCTGGTGGGGTCGATCGAAACCGATTTGGCGACGCTCGCGAAGCTCTTGCCCGATTCAACTTCCTTCTTGGCGCTCTTGGCGACCGCTTCCGTCTTCGTGAGAATGATCTGGACGTTGCGCTTTTCAGGCGTCCCGTATTTGGACTTGTTTTCGTTGTAGTACTTCTGGACCTGCGCTTCTGAGACCTTGCTCTTTTCCTTGATGATCTTTTTCTCGATTTTCTGGGAGAGCAAGTTCAGCTTCACGCGCAGCAGCAGGTCCGAGACCGTTTGCCCAGACGTAGACAGGAATTTTTCGAATTCGGACGGCTTCGGGAACTCCTGGGCCTTGATTTTGGCGAATTCCTTCTTGACTTCAGCATCGCTCAGCTTGATGCCCAGGGAGGAAGCTTCGCCGAGTACCCACTGCGAGGAGATGAGGAAACCCAGAACCTCGCTCTGCAGCGATTTGTACTCAGTCGCGCACTGGCTCTTGAGCTCCGCCGTAGTCGGAGCTTTTTGACCTTTTGCCGGTTTCGCCGTAGTGGCCGCCAGGTGGGCTATGCAGGCTGTGTAGTTGGGCGGTTCGGGGATGACCGGCTTTTCGGTCGATCCCGTGGCGCTGGACGCGGAAGCAACTTTCATCCAGTGTTCGAACGCGGTCTTGGCGATCGGGGTACCGGACACCTGCACCACGGCGTCACCGGGAATGCCGCCGCACGCGGAGATGCCAACGAGGGCAAACAAAACGGCGCCTAGCGCCGAGAGGGAACGAAGAGACTTTGACACGACGCGGGCACTCTAGCGGAAAGCTCCGCGTCTGTCCTTAACGAGTTCCTAAGTGGCCTCCCTGACCACCGACAACAGAGCATCTGCAGCCCTGACGACACTGGGGAAACGCTCCTTGCCGTCCTTTGGAACGCGCACCGAAACCTGCGAGCGGGCAGCTTCGTAGAGCGCGTCCGGCAGCTCCTCGCGCAACCGTTTGGCGCGCACCGAATCGAGCTCGATCGGCACCACAGCCAGGCGATCGCCACGGAAGCTGACCGTGCGCGCACCGGCCTGGCCGAACTTGATCCGCGCACGCTGCAACGCCAGCAGGTTCTCCACCGGCTCGGGCACCGGCCCGAAGCGGTCCTCGAGCTCCTCGCGCAAGCGCTCCACGTCGGCGACCTCCACGGCGCCGGCAACACGCCGATGCACCTCGATCTTGGCCTGTTCATAGGGGATGTAGTCGGCCGGCACATACGCATCGACGTTGACGTCCAAGCGCACGGGCTCGGGCATGCCGGCGGGCTCATCACCGCCATCCTCTGCCTCCGCGGCCCTGACCGCCTCGTCGAGCATCTGCATGTATAGCTCGAAGCCGAGCGCAGCCACGTGCCCAGACTGCTCATCGCCGAGCAGGTTGCCAGCGCCGCGAATCTCCAGGTCGCGCATGGCGATCTTGAAGCCCGCTCCCAGCTCTGTGTAGTCCGACAGGGCCGACAAGCGCTGCGCCGCCTCCGGCGTGAGCGCGGCGGCTGAGTCATACAGCAGATACGCATAAGCACGCTCGCGACTGCGGCCCACGCGCCCGCGGATCTGGTAGAGCTGCGCCAGCCCGAAAGCGTCTGAATGCTCCACGATCAGTGTGTTCGCCTGCGGGATGTCGATACCCGACTCAATGATCGACGTACACACGAGCACGTCTGCGCCGCCGCGCAGGTAGTCCATCATCACCTCCTCGAGCTCACCGTCACCCATCTGGCCGTGCGCGACCACGAAGCGCACCCCGGGACACAGAGCCCGCAGCCGCTCGGCCGTCTCCTCGATCGAACCCACCCGGTTGTGCAGGAAGAACGCCTGGCCCCCACGCGCATGCTCGCGCATGATCGCCTGCTTGACCAGCTCCTCCTCGTACTCGCCCACATATGTGCGCACCGGCCTGCGCCCCTCCGGCGGCGTCTCGATCACAGAGATGTCGCGCAGCCCCGCAAGCGACATCTGCAGCGTGCGTGGGATCGGCGTGGCGGACATCGAGATGACATCCACCTTCAGCTTCAACTGACGCAGAAGCTCCTTCTGCTTGACGCCAAAGCGCTGCTCCTCATCCACGATCAAAAGCCCCAGGTCCTTGGCGCGCACATCGCGCGAGAGCACGCGATGGGTGCCGATCAAGATGTCAGCGCGCCCGTCCGCGAAGTCCTTGATCGCTGCCTTCTGCTCCGCGGCGGTACGAAACCGGGACGCGTGCTCGAGCGTGAACGGGTAGTCCGCGAGACGCTCCGCGAACGTCCCGTAGTGCTGTTGGGCGAGGATCGTGGTGGGCACGAGCATCAGCACCTGCTTGCCCTCGGCCGCGCACTTGAACGCGGCGCGCAGCGCGACCTCGGTCTTGCCGTAGCCGACGTCGCCGCAGATCAGCCTGTCCATCGGCCGTGGCGACTCCATGTCGGCCTTCACCAGCTCGATCGCGTCGCGCTGGTCGGGGGTCTCGGTAAACGGAAAGCGCTCCTCGAACTCCCGCTGCCAGTCGGAGTCGGCGCCGAACGCGTGACCCGAGCGACGGCGGCGCTCGGCGTACAGGTTGAGCAGCTCGCCCGCCAGCTCCTGCGCCGCGCGCCGCGCCCGCGCCTTCATCGTCTCCCAGCGCGTGCCGCCCAGCTTGCTCAGCGGCGGATGATCCCCGCCCGCGCCGACATAGCGGGAGATCTTGGCGAGCTGGTCGACGGGCACGAACACCTTGTCCGAGCCCGCGTACTCGAGGTACAGGTAGTCGCGCGTGACGCCGGCGACGGTGAAACAGGCGGTGCTCGGGGATCACCGCAAGGTGGAACTGGGGCGCGATGAAACCTGCCTGCAGCCGGGCTTGGACGAAGGTGATGACGCTGGCCGACGGCGGACCCCCCTCACCGGAGTCCAGCCAAC
>DATHLT010000122.1:0-14111 GCA_035487855.1 Solirubrobacteraceae bacterium | reverse complement strand
GCTGAAGTGGAAGCGAACCTCCTTGAAGCCGGTCTTCAGAGCGGAGAGCACGAAGCGCACGGCCCATACGGCGGCAGCGGGGCTATCGGATACGCCCGTCACGCCGCCGCACGACGCGGAGTTTGCCTCGGAGATGATCGCCTGCGCGCCCGCGGCTGCGGCATCGGCTACCACCCACGCCAGCTTGCGCGGTGTTTCGGCGGCCTCGGCCGAGAGTAGGCCTGGGATCGTGACCGCCTTGGGTGTGGCGCACGATGTCAGCGGATACAGATGCACGCCTACCGTCTGCTCGTGCAGCTGGGAGATGACGCGCGGCAGTTCGTGCTGCCAGTGTGCGGGCCTGGCCAATTCCGGCCCGATCGCCGGTGCTTCTCCGAGCGCCGGTTTGAGCTGTTCGGCAATCTGCAGATAGGTGTTGACGGACGCGTTTTCTTCGTTGGCCTGAGGCTTGTCGAGCTCGGCGTAGTTGGGCAACGGGTAAAGGTCCGGCTCGTTGCCCAGCGAGAAAGCGAGGCCGTTGGTAGCGGCGCTCTGTGCGCCGGCGACCATCTGACTCGCCCACGCGAGCTGACCAGTACGCGCGTTCAGCCCCACTGTGAGTGGGTCTAGAGTTGTGGCGAGCAGGCAGTGCAGTTGGCTCCAGAACGATGCGGGTAGCGTGTAGAGCGTCGCTGCTTCCCACGATTGGACTGGCTGCGGCAGGACCCCGCTGGGCGCGGTCTCGTCCTGGCTGTCACCGGCGAGCGCGAGCGGCGGCGAGCCGAGCTGCTGCAGCTCCGAAACCAAGGCTGGTGGCGGACAGGTTCCACTGCCGAGGTCCTGCGCGATCACCGGGTACTCCAACGACAGGCCCACGGGCGCCATCGTGACCGCGACACCTCCGGCACCGCTCGAGGGGGTGAGCGTGATCTGTGGTGGTGGCGGCGTCTTATGGTGCGGGTGCTTGCTCGCGTGATGGTGTGATGTGGCGGCGAGGGACGCGCCCGCCGACGACATGCCGGCCGACAGCACGAGTCCGAGCGTTAGCACCAGGGCAGCACGGGTAGTCATGGCGCGCACGGTAGCGCTTGATCGCTAAGCAGCGCTTCACGGCACGATAGGACGCTCTAAGCTGGGCGACCATGGCAACCGCAGCCCACGCGCAGCCGAGCGACCCCGAGCTGGAGGCGACCGCTTGGGATCTAGAGCCGCTCGTAGACGGGGAGGGACAGGAGGGCGTCGAGCGGCGTCTCAGCGAGGCACTGGAGCTGGCCAAGGCGTTTGCCGTCCGGCACGCGGGCCGGCTGGAGCAGCTCGATAGCGCCGGCCTACGCGATGCGATGAACGCGCTGGCTGCGATCCACGAACTGGTCGCGCGCGCCGGCTATTTCGCCGCGCTGCGCTTCTCCACCGACACGGCTGAGCCTGCCAACGGCGCGCTGCTGCAAAGCGTGCAAGAGCAGGAGACGGCTATCGGCACGACGCTGCTGTTCTTCGAACTGGAGTGGGCGGCGCTCTCAGACGAGCGAGCGCAGGAGCTCCTGGCTGGCGAGGGCCTGGAGTTCTGCGCGCACCACCTGCGTAATGTGCGCCGCTACCGCGAGCACCTGCTGAGCGAGCCTGAGGAGAAGATCCTCACGGAGAAGTCGCTCACGGGCGCGAGCGCGTGGACGCGTCTGTTCGAGGAGCTCACGTCTGCGATCGAGGTGACGCTCCCGACCGTTGGCGAGCCGTCAAGCGCGGAGGGCAACGAAAAGCTTGCGCTGGATGTGGCGCTGAGCCGCCTGTCGCTGGCCGATCGAGATCTCCGTCGCAGCACCGCCGAGGCTGTCACCGCGGCGTTGGCACCAGGCTTGCGCACACGCGCTTACCTGTTCAACACGCTGCTCGCGGACAAGGCGACCGACGACCGTCTGCGCCACTACCCAAACTGGCTCGCCGCGCGCAACCTCGCCAACGAGGCCAGCGATGAGTCGGTGAACGCGTTGATCGAGGCGGTACGGGCACGCTATGAGATCCCCCGACGCTGGTATCGACTGAAGGCAAAGCTGTTGGGGGTGGAGCAGCTTGCGGACTACGACCGCATGGCGTCGGTCACGGAGGACGAGGCCACCTACCCGTTCGCGCAGGCGCGCGAGATCGTGCTCGACTGCTACTCGTCGTTCTCGCCAGAGCTTGGCTTACTCGCCAAACGCTTCTTCGACGAGCGCCGGATCGACGCGCCGGTGCGCCCAGCCAAGCGCGGCGGTGCTTTCTGCGCGTCCGCGGTGCCCTCGGTGTTTCCGTATGTGCTGCTCAACTACACCGCCCGCAGGCGCGACGTGTTGACGCTCGCGCACGAGCTCGGCCATGGCGTCCACTTCGCTCTGGCTGCTCGCCAGGGGGTGTTCCACCAGAGCACGCCACTGACGCTCGCCGAGACCGCGTCGGTGTTCGCCGAGACGATCGTGTTCGGACGGCTGTTGGATGAGGACTCCCAGCCTGCCTCTCGTCTGGCGCTGCTTGCGGAGAACTTGGAGGACACGATCGCAACTGTCTTTCGCCAGGTGGCGATGAACCGCTTTGAGGACCTCGTGCACACGGGCAGACGCGAGCAGGGCGAGCTCTCAGCTGAGCGCTTTGGTGAGCTGTGGGTCGAGAGCCAGTCCGAGATGATGGGGGACTCGGTGGAGCTGACCGAGGGCTATCGCAGCTGGTGGTCCTACATCCCGCACTTCATCGGCAGCCCTGGCTATGTGTACGCATACGCCTATGGGCAACTGTTGGCCCTATCGGTGTATGAGCGCTACCAGCAGCTCGGCGAGGAGATGGTGCCGCGCTACCTGGAGCTGCTTTCCGCCGGTGGCTCGCGTAGCCCGCAGGAGCTGGGCGAGATCGTGGGCGTGGACCTGAGCGATCCCGGCTTCTGGACGGCGGGTCTTGATCTAGTCGAGCGCCAACTGCAGGAGGCGGAAGCAGCGGCGGAGGCCTCGGGCCGGCTGCAATGAGCTCGCCGTTTGCTGGCAAGACCGTGCTCGTGACGGGTGCCTCTCGTGGTATTGGTCTGGCCACCGCGCAACGTTTTGCCTCGCTCGGTGCGCACGTCGGTCTCGTGGCGAGTAACGCACAACTGCTCGCCGACGCGGCGAAGGATCTGCAGGGTAGACACCATGTTGCAGCGGCGGATCTCACCGATCCTGACGCGTGCGCGCGCGCGGTCGCCGAGGTGAGCGAGGCACTGGGGCCGATCGACGTGCTGATCAGCTGCGCGGGGGTGCTGCGACGCGACTTCATCGAGGACGTGCAGCCACAGGACCTCGAGCAGAGCTTTCGCCTGCACGTGGGCGCCGCTGTGTGGCTCACTCAGGGCGTGCTCGATGGTATGCGCGAGCGCGGCTACGGCAGGATCGTGCTCGTGTCCTCCGAGCTGGGCCTGATCGGTGGCCCGTCCTACACGTCTTACTGCACGAGCAAGTGGGCGATGGTGGGGTTGGGTGAGGTTCTCACCCATGAGCTCGCCGGTAGCGGCGTACGCGCGACGGTGGTTTGCCCGGGCGACGTCCACACCGATCAGCTCGAGGAGGAGCACAAGTGGGGCCCCACAGGGGGCGTGACGCCTGAGAAGGCGATGTCAGCTGACTACGTGGCTCGCGCGATCGTGCGTGCGGCCGAGCGCGGCAAGCCCGTGGTGGTCGTCGATCGCCCGCACCTACGGGTGGCGTTCTGGGTGATGCGCCGTGCTCCACGCTCGCGCATACCGATCATCGCCGACGCTTATAAGAAGCTCAAACGTTCCGGCAAACAGGACATTCAGAAACAGGCGGCGACTTCTTAGCCCTATCGCTAGACATTACTCGCACAAACGGGTACAGCTACATCATGCGCCGAACTAAAGAGCAGCGAACCACAAAAAAAGAACAGCCGCTTGCGGCCGTACTGCGAGGGGCCCGCGTGGGACGCGGCGAAACGCAGGAAGACGTCGCCCGCCGTGCGGGGCTGACGATCGCAGCCTACGCCCGTATCGAGCGAGGCACGGCCGACCCCAAGTGGACGACCGTCAAGTCGATCAGCGAGGCCCTCGAAATCAACCTGGGAAAGCTCGACGCTACGGCTCAGCTCGAGAGTCTTTGAGCTGAGGGCCGCGACGAGCAGCAGCGCGGGTCGATGGGTCTGAGGCCGGCAGCGCGGGTCGATGGGTCTGAGATCCGGGGTCTCAGAAAAGCCCACCGAGGGCGCTGCCGGCGTGATGCACTAGGTCGAATAGCGGTTGGGGGATGATGCCGAAGAAGACCGTGGCCGCGGCTGCGAGCACTGCGACGAGCACTACCTCGATCTGCATGCCGCCAGTGGATGGTGCCCTCCCGGCAGCGCTGCTTCCGGCCGGTGCCAGGGCGCCTTGTGCGTCGAGCTCGGGGGAGCCGCCGGCGAGTGCCGGTAGCGGCCCGCCGCCCGAGGCAGTGGCGGGCTGAGGGGTGATTCCGGCCTGCGCTTCGCCGCTCGGCGACTCGCGCATCCACATGGCAGCCACCACCGGCAGGTAGTAGCCGAGGGAGATCATCGAGCCGATCACGATCACCACACCCAGCCATGTGTAGCCACCGGCGACAGCGGCGTCGATCAAATAGAACTTGCCAATGAACCCTGCCGTGGCGGGGATCCCGGCAAGCGCCAGCATCGAGATCGTCATCGGCCACGCCAGCCACGGGCGCTCGCGCCCCAGCCCGGTAAGTGCGCTGATGCTGTCGCCTAGATCGGTTTCGCGCTCGCGGGCGGTGATCACCGCGAACGCGCTCATGTTCATGAACAGGTACACCGCGAGATAGAACACAGTCGAGGCCACGCCCAGTTGGGTGGCGACGACGACGCCCGCGAGCATGTAGCCAGCTTGTGCCACGGAGGAGTACGCGAGCATTCGCTTCAGCGAGGACTGGCCCAGCGCGCCCACGTTGCCGACCAGGATCGTGATCGTCGCCAGCACCGCCAGCGCCGGACCCCAGCTACCCTGGGTGTTGATCAGTGCCACGTCGAAGAAGCGCAGGAACACGCCCAGAGCGGCGACCTTCGTCGTAACGGCCATGAACGCGGTCACCGGTGTCGGCGCGCCCTCATATACATCTGGCGTCCACTGGTGGAAGGGCGCCACCGAGGACTTGAAGCACAGGCCGGCCACGCACAGCGCGATTCCTGTCAGCGTCAGCGGGTCGGTCGCGAGGTTGCCGCTCGAGAGTGCCTGTGCGATCGCGCTGAAGTCGGTGGAGCCGGTGGCCCCGTAGATCAGCGCCAGGCCGTACAGCAGCGTCGCCGAGCCGACAGAGCCCACGATCAGGTACTTCAGCCCCGACTCCAGCGAGTGCTCGCGTCGTAGTTCGGTCGCGCACAGCACATACAACGGGATCGACAGGAGCTCCAGGCCCACGAACAGCGCCACGGTGTTCTGCGCGCTTGCAAGCAGTGACATGCCGCCGATTGAGGTGAGCAGCATCGCGTGGAACTCTCCGTGCGCCGCTTCCGCTGCCGCCAGTGAGCGCCATGCCAACAGCACTGCACAGGCGCCGCCGCCGATCAGGATCAGGTTCAGCGCAAGCCCCAAGTCGTCGATGCGGAGTGCCCCCGAGACGATCGACTTGTCCGCGTTCCATTGCCAAAGCGTCAGGCCGAGCGTCGCGCCCAGTGCCACCAGGCTGAGGAAGGGAACCAGCTGCGAGCGCACCCAGCGCGAGCCGATCAGACCAAACATCAGCACGATCACAGCGCCGCCCAGTAGCGCGATCAGCGGCGAGAGCCCGGCGAAGTCGATGTGCGGGCCTTTCAGGTGGGCAGTGGCGAGCGCGGGGGAGAAGACGGGCACGTAGGTCATCGCGTCGTGCCTTCTGCAGATTCTGACGATTCGCCAGACGCGCCTTCGGCGGGTTCGCCTTCGGCAGGTTCGCCCGTTTCGACCGGGACGGTTCCGTGAACCGTGACCGTCTGGGGCCGGGTCGTGGCTAGCGCGGCGGCACCGGCTGCGCCGCCGAAGTAGTGGAACTGGGCAGTCGGGTTGTGCGCGAGCGCTTCTGCCTCGAACACGGTCGTCTTGACTGAGTCTTCGCTGCGGTGCAGCGCCAGCTGTGGATACAGCGCGAGGAATACGATCACGAGCACCAGCGGCACGAGCACGGCGCCGTCACGGATCGAGATCTCGCGCGGCTGCACGTCCTTGCCGACGCGGTTGTGCATCGCGCTGATGAACAGGCGCAGTGCGTACACGCTCGCCATCACCACGCCGCTGAAGGCGATGATCGCGATCACGAGCTTGGCTTTGAACACGCCCAGCAGGATCAAGAACTCGCCAACAAAGTTCGATGAGCCGGGCATCGCTAGCGTCGCTAGCGACACGATCAAGAAGATGCTCGCGAGAACCGGCGCGCGGAAGGCGATGCCGCCCATGTCACGGATGTCTTCTGAGCCGCCCGCGCGCCTGGCGAGTAGGGCGGCGATGAACAGCGCTGGCGCGACCACCAGGCCGTGGTTAACCATCTGCAAAAGCGCGCCCTGTGCGCCCTGCGGGTTCAGCGCGAAGATGCCGATCGTGATGAAGCCCAGTTGTGCCACCGAGGAATATCCGAGGATCAGCCGCGCGTTGGTCTGGCTGAACGCTTGCATCGACCCGTACACGATCGAGACCAGCCCGATCAGCAGCATCAGCGTCTGGAAGTGCACCGCCGCCTGCGGGAACAGCGGCAGCACCAGCGCCAGGAAGCCGTACGCGCCGACCTTCGAGAGCACGCCCGAGAAGACCATCAGCACCTCGACCGGCATCGCCCGGTAGCCATCTGGCATCCAGCCATGCAGCGGGAAGGCCGGCATCTTCACGAGGAAAGCCGCTGCAAAGAACAGGAAGATCCACTCCTGCGAGCCGGTGCTCAGCGGCATCTGCTGTAGCGCGGAGAGCACGAACGTGATGTGCCCGCCGCCCTGCTGGGCAGCGAGTACGCCCGTGGCGATCGCGGCGGCGAGCATCAGCAGGGAGCCGACGAGCGTGTAGATCACCAGCTTGATCGTCGCTTTGATTCGATCCGGGCCCTGCCCCCAGCCTCCGATGAGGAAGTAGAACGGGATTAGCATCAGGTCGAAGAACGCCACGAACAGCGCCAGGTCCTGGGCGAGGAACGCCCCCAGCACGGCCGACTCGGCAAGCATGAAGTTGAAGTAGAAGAGCTTTGGACGATCGACCGCGGGACTCTCGCTACGCAAATTGGCGGCGAGGATGGCCGCCGCGAACAGCAGCGTGGTCAGGCCGACCAGGAAGACATTCAGCCCGGTGACCGCGAGCTTGTAGTGGATGCCCAGGGTCGCTATCCACACGACATCGGTGACGTGCTGCAGGCTGCCGCCCGCTTTGTAGTCGGCGATGTAGCCGATTGACAGTCCCAGCGCCACGACCGAGCCGAGCAACGCCAGTCCTCCCGACACACGCCGATCGCGGGTCGGGATCAGGGCGCCGAGCAGCCCGCAGGCGGCTGGGATCCAGATCAGTATCGAAAGGGGTGGCATGGTCAGGTTTGGGTGAGGCTCAGGTCTGCAGCAGGAAGTAGAAGCCGACGCCGGTGACGCCGAGGACGAGCAGCGCGGCGTAGTAGCGCACGAACCCGCTCTGCGCGGCGCGCACAGCGGCCGAACCCGCGCGCACGATGCCGGTGGTACCGCCCACGAGCGTGTCGTCAACGAACATCCGCTCGAACGTGTCGCGCGCGAACGCGCCCGCCACGGCCATCGGCTTGACGACGAGCGCGTCGATCAACTCGTCGAAGTACCACTTGTTGAGGAACAGCTCATACAACGGCCGCGTGCGTTCCCTGATCGCCGTGGAGGCCTTCAGTTCCTTGCCACCCACGATCCAAATGCGGTACGCCAGCCCGATGCCGGCGAGGCCGATCAGCGTGCCCAGCGTCAAACCGATCACGAGTAGCCCTGTTTTCGTGTGCGGTTCATAGCCCTTGGCGGTAGCAAACGACGGGCGCAGGAAGTCGTCCACGACGAAGTCCACTTTGGGGATCTGGATCAGGCCGGCGCCGACCGCGCCCAGCGCGAGCAGGCCCATCGCGATGCGCATCGGCAGCGCCCGCTCGGCGATTGCGTGCTCCGGGCCGGGGAAGCCCACGTCCGTGTCCTCATCTTCGCCGTTGGCGGGATTGCGGGGGACATCGGCGTGGTGTAGGTGGCCGGCTTCCAGCTCCCGCGCCTCTGCGACCGGCTCGCCGTGGAACGCGCGAAAGATCATTCGGAAGGTGTAGACGGCCGTGAAGAACGCGCCGATGTAGCCGGCCACGTAGAGGATCCAGTGCCAGCCGCCGCGCTCGCCGGTAACCAACAGGATCTCGTCCTTGGAGAAGAAGCCCGAGAACGGCGGGATTCCCGACAGCGCGAGGCCGCCGATGATGAAGCACGCGTACGTGAATGGCATCGCTTTGCGAAAGCCGCCCATCTTGTTCAGCGACTGCTCACCGCCCATCGCGCCGATGATCGAGCCGGCGGCCATGAACAGCAGCGCCTTGAAGAACGCGTGGGTCATCAGGTGGAACAGGCCCGCCGCGTAGGCGCCCACGGACACGCCCATGATCATGTAGCCGATCTGCGACATCGTCGAATAGGCGATCACGCGCTTGATGTCCGTCTGTGCGAGGCCAATCGTGCCGGCGATCAACAGCGTCGCCGCGCCGACGATCGCGCCCACGTCCTGCGCCGCAGGGGCGCGTTCGAACAGCGGGTGCATGCGCGCGATCAGGTACACGCCAGCGGTGACCATCGTCGCGGCGTGGATCAGCGAGCTGACAGGGGTGGGTCCCTCCATCGCGTCCGGCAGCCATGTGTGCAGCGGGATCTGCGCGGACTTAGCAAACGCACCCACGAGCAGCAAAAGGCAGCCGGCGACGAGGTCGCCGTTGTTCGTTCCGTGTCCAAACGCGGGATGCGTGGTGGATTCGACCGCATGGAAGCTCTTCAGGAAGTCCAGCGTGCCCGTGTGCTTGAAGATGAAGTACGTGCCCAACACCAGCCCCGCGTCGCCGAGCACGTTGATCACAAACGCCTTGATGCCAGCTTTCGTGGCGGTCGTGCGTCGATACCAGAACGAGATCAGCAAATAGGACGCCGCGCCCACAAACGCCCAGCCGACGATCAGCAACAGGAAGTTGCCCGCCAGCACCAGCAGCAGCATCGAGAAGACAAAGAAGTTCAGGTAGGAGAAGTAGCGGACGAAGCCCCGGTCTTTGTCCATGTATGAGATGGAGTACAAGTGGATCAACGTGGACACGCCGCTGACTACAAGGATCATGAACACCGAAAGCGGGTCCACCAGGATCGACATCTGCGCGTCGATGCCAGTAGTGGATGCGTAGTTCCACAGCGACGACACAAGCTGCCGATCCCCCGAAGCATGCCCCTGCAGCGAGATCAGTGCACCCAGCGCAGCGAGGAATGCCAAGAAGATGGCGCCGGTGCCGATCCACCCCGCGGTGCGTCCAGGCAGCACCCGAAAGCCAAACGCCGTCACAAGCGTGCCCAGCAGAGGGAATGCCAGTACCAGCCAGCCGTAAGTAGTCGTTGTCATGCGTAAGCCCCCGAGGGAGGCGGAGCCGTGATGCGGCGACGCTCGCCCGCCGCGCAAGCGGCCGCGAGCGACGACGTGTCGGGGCGCAGCCTCACCCCTGCAGCTCCCGCAACTCATCGACATCAATAGGCAGGTGCCGCCGATAGATCGCCACGATCATGCCCAATCCGATGCACACCTCGCAGGCCGCGACCGTCATCACCACGATCGCGAGGATCTGCCCGTCGCCGTTGCCCCACATGCGCGAGAACGCGATCAGCGCGAGGTTGCCGCCGTTGAGCATCAGCTCCAGGCACAGCAGCACGACGAGAGGATTACGCCGCGTCATCACGCCCACCGCGCCCAGCGAGAAGACGATCGCCGACACAGCCAGATACCAGGAGATGCTCATGACAGTGACCCCGCGTGGGTGCGCACCGCGCTCTCCTCATCAATCCGATCTCCGCTTGTCAGCCTGGCGCCGGCTGTCGGCGCGGAGCCGACACCCTCGGCGATCGTCCCGGAGTCGCGAGGCCGCGGCAGATCGATCGGCACGAACACCTCCGGCTCGTCCTCGCCGATGCCGCCGCGGCGACGGGCCAGCACAACGCCGCCAACCGCGGCGATCAAAAGCAGGAACGACGCGAGCTCGAACGTCACCAGGAAGCGCGTCAACAGCAGCTTGCCGATGTACGCCGGGGTGCCGTACGTCTGTGGGCCGGACACGTAGGGGGCGCCGTAGCCGCTGGTTGCCTCGATACCCGTGCCGAGTAGCGCGATCAACAGCTCCACGAGTAGCGCGCCACCGACGATCGCGCCGCCGAGTCGCAGGCCCGAGCCCGTCGACCCCGGTGCCCCCACGCCGCGCAAGCGCTCGCCAATCGAGTCGCTCTCGCCACCCACATACGCGACCACGAACACGTAAAGCACCATCACCGCCCCCGCGTAAACGACGACCTGCACCGCAGCCACGAACTCCGCGCGGAGAAGCAAGAAGAGAACCGCAAGCGAGATCAGGTGCGCCACGAGCGCAAGCACGCTGTAGAAGGGGTTGCGTAGGACCACAACCCCCACGGCGCCGGTGATCGCGCCAATCGCGGCGAGGAAGAACAGGACCGCGCTCATCTCACTCTCCGTCGTTCCTCAGCGGCGTGCGCTCGAGCGGCTCGGCGAGCAGCATCTCCTTGGTGAAGATCAGGTCCGAGCGGTCGTAGTCGGAGAGCTCATAGTCGTGGCCCATCGTGATCGCGTCGAACGGGCAAGCCACCTCGCAGTAGCCGCAGAAGATGCACCGCGAGAGGTTGATCTCATACACCGCCGCATAGCGCTCGCCCGCGGACACGCGGTTCTCGGGTGTGTTCTCCGCGGCCACCACGCGGATGCAGTCGGCGGGGCACGCGGCCGCGCACAGCGAGCAGCCGACGCACTTCTCGAGGCCGGTGTCCTCGAAGCGGTGCAGCTTGTGGCGGCCGCGGAAACGCGGATACACGGGCACCTTCTCCTCGGGGTAGGAGATCGTGTTAACCCCCTCCCCGATACGACCAAATGTGGTCTTCAGCCCGCGTGCGGTCTCCACGAACGTGCGCCACGCGCTGCGTCCAGCCCCCGGCTCTGGCGGACGCTGCACCTCGATCACGTCATCACCCGGACTCCACGCGGTGACGTTCAAGGTGGCAGTGGGGGTCTCGGTGTCGCTCATCAGTGGGTCACCACCACGAGGATCGCTGTGACGAGCGCGTTCAGTGTTGCCAGCGGCAGCAGCACCTTCCAGCCGAAGCTCATCAACTGGTCGTAGCGCAGACGTGGGAGCGTCGCGCGCACCCAGATGAAGAAGAACGTGATGAGCGACATCTTGAACAGCACCACGATCGGGTCCACCCAGCCGGGCGGGTGGATCCCGAACGGCAGCAGCCAGCCACCGAGGAACACCGTCGTGACGATGCCCGACACGACCAGCACGTTGAGGTACTCAGCGAAGTAGTACGAGGCAAAGCGCCCGCCACCGTACTCGGTGTTGTAACCGCCCACGAGCTCCGCGTCTGCCTCCGTCAAGTCGAACGGCGCGCGGTTGGTCTCCGCGAAGCTCGCAGTGAGGAAGATCAAGAAGCCCACGAACTGCGGCACGATGTACCACATGCCTTTCTGGGCGGTGACGATGCCCGTCAGCGACAGCGTCTGCGAGGTCATGATCACGCCCACCAGCGCGAGACCCTGGGAGACCTCGTAGGAGATCAGCTGCGCCGCACCGCGCATCGCGCCCAGGAACGAGTACTTCGAGCCCGAGGACCAGCCGCCGAGCATGATCCCGTAGAATGCCACCGCGCCAAACGCGAACAGGTACAGCGGCCCGATCGACACGTCCACGCCATACAGGCCCACGCGTTCGCCAAAGATGTGCTGGACGTTGCCGAACGGGATGATCGCGAACGCCGCCACCGCCGTGAGGATCGACACCAACGGCGCCACCGCGAACAGGAATCCCACCGAAGTACTCGGGCGGAACTGCTCCTTGGTCAGCAGCTTGAGGATGTCAGCCAGCGGCTGTAGCGCGCCATACGGGCCCACACGGTTGGGGCCGTAGCGGCCCTGCATGCGGCCCATGATCTTGCGCTCGGCGATCAGCACCACCGGCACCAACTGCAGCCCCACCGCGAAGATCACGATCGCCTTGAGGATCTGCACCCACCACGATTCGTAGTAGCCAACGATCGCCAGTGTGCTCATGCTCGCTCACCGCCGCTGTAGGTCAGTGGCAGCACGGTCTTCTCGCGCGGGAAGAGGAACTCGAGCGCCGGCGAGAACTCGACCTCTTGGGCGTCCCACACAGAGCGCCAGCCGGCGAGATCGGCTGCGTCGGCAGCGAGCTCTGTGGTATCGGCTCCCAGCGATCCAGCGCGAGCCAAGGCGTCGCCAGTGCCACTCGAGATGGCGCTCGCGCCTCGCAACGTCGCGTCATCGGCGCGGGGGAAAGCAGACACGCCGTCACGCTCCTGCCAGCGAACGCCACGGCCCCCGATCTCCTCGAGCGTCAGCCCCGCGTAGAAGGGGACCGCCGCGAACAGCTGCTTGGAGGCCATCGCGCCGCTGAGCACGTCCAGGTCGAGTCCGACGCGCAGTGAGAGCTCGGCGATTAGCTGCCAGCCGGCGCGCACAGAGCCCAGTCGCGCGATCGCCGGACGCAGGCGCTGCAGGCGCCCGTCCGGATGCACGATCGTGCCCTCCTTCTCGGGATAGGCCTCAGCTGGGAACACCACCGTGGCGTGCTCACGGATGCCCTCTGTCAGGAAGGCCGTGTGGGCGATGACCGTGCTCGCACCCGCCAGCGCACGCTCCCACAGCTCGCTATCTGGCAGCTCGCGCAGCGGGTCGCACTGCAGCAGGTAAAGGGCCGACAGCTCACCCTCCGCGAGCCCCTCGGCGATCGCGTGGGCGTTTCGCGCCGTCCCGCCGTCGAGCTGGGCAAGGCCCGGGCCAACGCCCGGCAACACGCCCGCCTCGCGCAGGCCGCGACCGTTGCTCGCGGCCGGCACTTCCAGAAGTCCTGCACCGTCGACGCCTACTACGCCGAGCCCGTCCGCCAAGGCCAGCAGTGCCTGTGCGCCTGCTGCACCGGCAGGCCCAGCTGTGAGCCGCTCGCCCCACAGCACCACCACCTCGCGTGGTGGCGTCTGCTCATGCGCCGCATCGCTGTCGCCGTGTGCAGCGGGGGCAGCGTCCTCGCCCTTCAGCAGTGTCGCCAGCTCGCGCACTGCGTCTGGCTCTGCACCCGCCTGGCGGGCGAGCTGCTCTGCATCGGCCGCTCCGCTCAGCGCTGCGCCGAGCGCCGCGGCGAACGCTGAGCCGGCCCCCATCGCGTAGCGCACCGACAGCGCTGCGCTTGCGTCCAGCGAACTCGCGTGCGGCGAGGCGACCACGAGCTTCGTGCCGTGCAGGCGCACGCCCTTGCGCAGACGCAGGTCGAGGATCGGCGCGTCGTTAACTGGCTCAGCGTCGAGCACGAGCACCGCGTGGGCGAACTCGAGGTCCGCGACCTTTGCCTGCAGCCTCGGATCGTCGAGCGCGCGGTGCAGCTCCAGCGGCAGGCTGCCAGCGCGGCGGTAATCCACGTGCGGTGAGCCAAGGCCCTCGCGCATCAGCCGGCTGAGCAGGAAGCCTTCCTCGTTGGTTGCCTGCCCGCCCGCGAGCGCACCTGTGTTGGCGCCAGCTCGGGCCAGGCCCGCGGCAGCCTCTTCCAATGCCCGCTCCCAGGAGACGGCACGCAGCTGCCCACCGTCGCGCACCATCGGCTCAGTGATGCGCTCATCGACGTGGAAGGACTGGTAGGCGAAGCGGCCCTTGTCGCACAGCCAGCCGTCGTCGACCTCCACGTTGTCGCGCTGCAGCACCCGCAATGCACGCTCGTCGCGGACTGTAATCGTGACGTTGCACTGCGCGGGGCACAGCGTGCACACCGAGCCCGCGCCCTCGATGTCCCACGGGCGTGCGCGGAAACGGTATGGCCGCGAGGTGAGCGCCCCCACGGGGCACAGCTCGACGATGTTGCCGCTGAACGGCGCCACGTAGGGATGGCCGTCGTGCGTGCCGA
>DATHLT010000121.1:0-3149 GCA_035487855.1 Solirubrobacteraceae bacterium | reverse complement strand
GCCCAGAACGCCTTGATCGACTCCTTCAGATGGGGGCCCAGGCGCTCGAACGCCGCGCCAAGCCCGATCGGCAGGCGCGTGAGCCCACCCTCCAGGTCAGAGCGTGCGTGCCACAGCTTCGGATTCAGCCGCACACGGTTGAAGTAGCGCGAGAGCGCGCCAACGTTCGGTGCAATCGACATGCCGTTGTCGTTCAGCACCACCACTATCGGAGTTCCCAGGCCGCCCGCCTGCCCGATCGCCTCGAAGGCAACACCACCGGTCATCGCTCCGTCACCGATCACAGCCACGACCTTGCCGTCCGTTGCAGACTCACTGCCCGCGGCGGCCATGTGACGCATGCCCTCCTTCATCCCCACCGCATAGCCAATTGAGGTCGAGGCGTGCCCGGCACCCATGATGTCGTGCTCGGACTCAGCCATCGAGCAGAACGGGGCGAGGCCGCCGTACTGGCGAATCGTGCTCAGCTGATCGCGCCGGCCCGTGAGAACCTTGTGCGGGTATGCCTGGTGGCCCACGTCCCAAAGGATCTTGTCCTTGGGGGACTCCAGCACCGAGTGCAGCGCCACCGCCAGCTCGCACGTGCCGAGGTTGGCGCCGAAGTGCCCGCCGATCTCGCCCACCGTGTCGATGATGTGCTCGCGCACCTCCTGCGCAAGCTGTGCGAGCTCCTGCTCGGAGAGATCACGCAGATCCTCCGGTCCGTCGACTGTCTCAAGCAGGCTCATGAGGTGCGCGTGTAGATGAAGTCGGCGATTCCCTCGAGCTCCACCGTCGCATGCTCCGGTGCGCCAGCGCGTGCGGAGAAGCGACTCGCGACCTCCGCCAGCGACTCGCGCGCCATCCGGTGCGACTCGCCCGCCAGCTCCCTGGCCCGCTCGATCCCGAACTCGCTCACGTACGTGCGCTTTCCGTGACGCTCATCGCTACCTCGTGGCTTTCCCAATGCATCATCAGTGCCCGTCACATCAAGTATGTCGTCCACGATCTGGAACAGAACGCCCAGCTCCGCGGCGAAACGACGAAAGGGCGCAGTCTCCGTCGCGTCATCGATTCCCCCCAACAGTAGTACGCACAGCACCGATGCACCAATCAAACGGCCAGTCTTGAGCTCGTGCAGCCGCCGCAGCGCGGTCGGCCCGGATGGGGTCTGTGGACTGACGTCCGCGTACTGCCCACCGACCATCCCATTGACACCGGTCGCAGCCGCGAGCTCAGCGGCCGCCGCGAGCACCTGCTCCGGTGCTGCGCGGTTGCTCCGCAGCAGGTGGCTAAAGGCCTCCGCGTAGAGACCATCGCCCGCGAGGATCGCCACGTCCTCGCCGAACTTCACATGACACGTTGGCGCTCCACGCCGCAACGCATCGTCATCCATCGCCGGCAGATCGTCGTGGATCAGCGAGTAGGTATGGATCAGCTCGATCGCGCCCGCCAAAGGCAGCACCGCGTCCTTCTCCAGCCCAATAGCCCGCGCGGTTGCAAGCGCGAGCACTGGGCGAATGCGCTTGCCACCTGCCAGCAGCGAGTAGCGCATCGCCTCGTCAAGACCCTGGGTGATCCGCTCCTGCGCGAAGGTGATGCCCTCCAGATAGCGCTCGACCTCTTCGCGCAGATGATCTGGGTAACCGGCCGTGACCGCGGTGACGGACAGATGCGGCTGGTCTGCAGGCTGGGCGGGGTGCGCAGGCTGGGCGGGGTGGGTGGGCTGGGCGGGGTGGGTGGGCACCTATAGAAGGCTGTCCTGGCCGGGCGGCGGAGCTGAGACCTCCGCGCGCGTCAACTGCTCCAGCTCGGCGGCAGCCTGGGTCGCCAGCGAGGCGCAGTCCTCAACCATCGTCGCGGCGGCGTCGGGGGAGAGCTCGCCCGAACGCAGCTGCTCGGCGGCGCGCTCGAGACGGGTGATCAACTCGTCGAGTTGCTCGACGCTGGTCATTGGGGCTGTGCGCTCATCGGGTCCCCAGCATTCTGGCGTACCTCGCGGAGGACTGCCGCGAGTACCCCGTTTACGAAGCCTGGAGCGTCCGATCCACAGAAGGTCTTGGCGCTCTCCACCGCCTCCTCGATCGCCCCCTCCGCGGGTATCGGCTCATCGCCGGGGGCCACATCGGGGTGGAGGATCTCGATCAGCGCCACACGCATGATGCTGCGCTCGAGCGGCTGGATGCGCTCGACCGACCAGCCGTGCGCATGGCGGTCGATCACCTCGTCCAGCTCATCTGAGCGATCGGCAGCCGCATGCGCCAGCGCCCGCGCGAACAGCGACGCGTTCGGACCCAGCGTCTGCGCCAGCGGCTGACCGGTTAGATCGTGCTGGTAGAGCGCTATGACGGCAGCGCGGCGTTGATCGGAGCGGCGCATTTCAGGCGCGCGCCATGTAGTCGCCTGAGCGCGTGTCCACCCTGATGCGCTGCCCCGGCTCGACAAACAGCGGCACCTGGATGACCGCACCCGTCTCGAGCGTCGCGGGCTTGGTACCGCCACCGGAAACCGAGTCGCCGCGTAGACCTGGGTCAGTCGCGGAGACGGTTAGGTCGACCGCGCTTGGCAGTTGCAGGTCTCCCGGCTGGCCGTCGATGAACAGCACGTCGACCTCGCTGCTCGGCGTGATGAAGCGCAGCGCATCCTCAACCGCTGACTCCGGGACCGCGATCTGCTCGAAGGACTCCGTGTCCATGAAGTGCGCGTCGGTGCCATCCGCGTACAGGAACTGCATCGTCCGCGACTCCGTATGCACGGGGCGGAACTTCTCACCGGCTCTGAACGTCCGGTCGATCACGTTGCCATCGGAGGCCCTACGCAACTTGGTGCGCACGAACGCGCCGCCCTTGCCCGGCTTGACGTGCTGGAACTCGAGGATCTTGAAGATCGTGCCTTCCACCTCGATGTGGTTCCCGTTTTTGAATTGGTTTGTGCCTAGCACGTATTCAGCTTACCCTTGTTTAGCGTGACCACTACAGCCAAGAAGCCTAGCCGCATGGATCAGTATGTGCGGGTCAGCCGCGTTGCGGGTCGTTCGGGAGAGAGTTTCATCTCGCCCGACCTGCAACGCGAGCAGGGAGCCGCGTGGGCATCTTCGCGTGGCGTCGAGGTCGCGGTCGTCCACGAAGACCTCGACCAGTCGGGCGGCAAGCTGGAGCGTCCCGGCCTCG
>DATHLT010000120.1:0-19626 GCA_035487855.1 Solirubrobacteraceae bacterium | reverse complement strand
CTGACTTCCTCCGCTCTGCCGTTGCCTGGAGACGCCTCTCAGACGGACGGTGCCTTGAGTGATATTCTGCTCAGTAGAATACCAAATGGATAGGATCTGTCTGATTTCTGATTCGCTGAGCGTGTCGCGAATGGGCTTCGGAAGTGGAAGCCTGATGCGTCTGGCATCTCGGCGAGAACGGCTGCATCTGCTGGGAGCCGCGTTCGACGCCGGCATCACTCACTTCGACGTCGCACCTATCTACGGGCTGGGGATCGCTGAGCGCGAGCTCGGGCTCTTCGCGCGCGGACGGAGGGATCAGATGACCATCGCGACCAAGTTCGGCCTTACCACTACGCGGGTCGCCAGGCTGAGCGCACGAGTGCAGACGCCCTTGAGTCGGCTGATCGCACGTTTACCTGCGCTGCGCAAGCAGGTGCAAGGCCGCTCCTCGCCGTTGTACCGTCACCAATACGACGTGCCCACTGCTCGAGCGAGCCTCCAGGCTAGCCTGCGCAACTTGCAAACGACCCATGTCGACATCTTGTTCCTACACAACCCAGCGCCAGGTGACACGGTCGCCGCTTTGGAGCTTTGCGCGTTTCTGGAAGACGCCAAGCGTGCGGGCGACGTGCGCGCCTGGGGAGTGTCGGGCGAGCCCAACCCCTGTGCCGAGCTATGCGATTCACTCCCATTGCCATCTCTCCCACAACTGCGAGATGACATCATCCTGCGCACCCGGCAGGCCGCTCTTCGCGTCCACCCCAGACTGATCTTTAGCGTGATCTCTGGAGCGCTCGCGAGCATCCTCTCCCACATCAGGCGCTCAGGACGACGGTGGAGCGACCGCGTAGGGGCGGATTGCACCGATCCCGAAACGATCGTTTCGCTGCTGCTGATGGACGCCCTCGACACTTACCCGCAGAGCGTCGTCCTGTTCAGCTCGACGCATGCGGATCGGATCCGGCGCGGTGCTGAGACCGCCCGCGCGAGCCCAGGCCGGGAGACGCCTTCGCTTGCCGCATTCCGCGCCCTGGTGCGTGATGAGTTCGCACAGTCACCGTGAGCGGCGGAAGGCGTGTCGCGGGATCGCGCCGGTCCCCCGCGTTATCAGGTGCTTTTGCCGGTGTTTGCTGGCTTTCGCCCAACACTAGCCAATCGGGATGAACACGATTCCGATCGACTTGGCTAGGCCATGTTCGGCGTTTCTGCGGCCATTTTGCGGTCGCCTAGAGCAGTCCTACCCCGAGCCTCGCCGCGTCGGCTCATTTGATGCCCAGGCTATTGGCGCCGGCGGGCGAGCGCCCCTGGTTCGATACCGAGCGCACGAGCCAAGCGGATCGGTGCTCGGCCCAAATCGCTTCTCGTGAAGTCTACGGATTCGGGGCCAAGGAGGTTTCGAGGACTTTCCCGCCATCCCTGTTTTGGCTGGCACGAGGTTGTTGCTCGAACTTTGGCACGCTGGGATGTCCCCAGCGTCTATCACGCCTAGCGGGTGCGTGAAGCTGCAGCATCGATGACGACCGTCACTCCCCGAAGCTCTTGAGCAGGTCCTCATCGAGAACGTCCACGATCGATGAGCCATCGCCGTGCCCTGAGCCGGCCAGTGCGAAGCCGGTCTCGAGATGGCTTTGGCTGGTAGGTGGCAACGGCCTCACGCAACACCTCTGCTTGTGACCGGCCCTCCTCACGGGCCAAGCGGGCGAGGCGCTGAGCCTGATCCTCATCGAGGTAGACGTTGGTCATGCGCATGATCGAGAAGCATGGGCATGAGGTAGGGCATTCTTTCTGGTCGCTCCTGCCCAACTGCCGACCCATGGCAGCGAGCAGACAAACCTCAGCCAGCTACTTGGTTACTTCCGTGGGCACGGTGCCTTGTAGTGCGCAACGACCGGCTCGGGCTTCGATATTTCGCCGTTTTCGGCGAAGATCACTTCGGTCGTGATCGGGAAGCCCCCCTTGGGGCACTTCGTCGGTACGCGACCGTAGTAGATGGTTTTCCCATGTGACTTGTACGCCGAGCCAGCCTTCACGCTGATCGATGTGGCCGAGGCGTATGGCGCCCCTGGCACGGTTTCGACGAGTGGCACTTCGGTGAGGAGCTTTGGTCCCGCGCCGCCACCACTGTTGAGGTTGGTGTAGTGGCCGTTGGAGATGAGTTCCAGCGACACCGGCGAGTGGCCGTCGACGAAGAACACCACGCCACCGCCTGGCGCATAGAAGGAGAAGACTTCCGCTGCCTCTTCGACACGTTCGCTACCGAAGGTTACGAAGCCGAGAACTCTGCCGACCGGCCCGGCCGCCGAGCCTTTAGGGCACTTCACGGGACCGAACTGTTCGAGCACCGTCTTCGTGCAGGTTGGAAAGCCGCTCGGATGCAGCTTTGTGCCTTTGGGAAAAGTGACGTTGATGCCGATGATCGGCGGCGGGGAGCCAGCGTATTCGGTGCCTTCGATTTTATATTCGGCCTTTACGGCGGCGCCGGCGCCAAGGATGTTCCCCGTGTGGGGAAAGCCCTTGATCGACACTGCCTCTGCTTTGAACTTAACCGTCGGGGTCGCCGACGCAGCGCCAGGCAGCGCCAACAACGCCAAGCCAACGACTGCGACCCAGGTGGACGCTTTGCGCATTTCAGTTCTCCTCCTCTTCGATGGACCAGGTAGGGGTACCCGTGGCTGCTAGTGCTCAGACACGGCCTCGCCCGCTTGACCCTTGTAATAGATCGAACACCCTAACGGCCGGTGAGTTGCGTCCGTGCGATACGCGCCGCGCGAGTAGCATCGCTTCGAGACCGCCGAATTTTTGATTTGAAAAGGAGAGCCGATGGGACTGACAGACAGGTTCAAGGACCTCAAGGCCAAGGCTGAGGAAGCGGTAGTGGAGCACAGCGACCAGATTCACGGTGCGGTGGAGAAGGCCACAGCTGCCGTCGATCAGCGCACGGGTGGCAAGTACAGCGAGCGCATCCACAAAGCAGGCGCCAAGGCGGACGGCCTCGTGCAATCGCTGCAGGACAGCGGCGATGCGACTGGTGAGGATGAGCAGGCTACTGGCCAATAGTGCAGCGCAGGCATGACGAATCCCGCAGACCGATGGCTTGAGCCGATAGGTCGCGTCTGTCCCTAGCTTTCGTCAGGGCTGGACGGGGCCTGTACAGTGGAGAGGTCATGGATGAGACAGTTCGCTGCGGGGAGGCGAGGCATTTGACGCGTTGGCGGAGACTGGTAGCGGCGACGCTGCTGCTCGACTTCGTGCTTGCGCTCGCGGCTTGCTCGAGCGCGTTTGCTGGAGTGTCGTCGTCCACGTTCAGGGTCCAACGCCTGTGCGGGATGCCCCGTCCGGGACTGGCCACATGCACGGGGATGAAGCTCGTGCCGGCGTCTCTGAGCAGTGCGGATCTCCACGCGAACGCTGTCGCGCAAGCAGGCCAAATTGGCGCCGAGGAGGCCCCTGCGGTCGGCGTCAAGCACCCTTATCCGGGCTACCTCACCCCACAGAACTTGCGTGCGGCATATTCGCTGCCTACCGAACCGGCCTCTGCGACCTTGCAAACGATCGCGGTCATCGACGCCTACAACGATCCCAGCGCAGAAGCCGACCTGAGAGTCTATGACCAGACGTTTGGCCTGCCCGCCTGCACCACCGCTAACGGCTGCTTCACCAAGCTAAACCAAGCCGGCAACGAAAGCCCGCTGCCGGAAACCGAAGGCGAATGGGCCTCGGAGATATCGATCGATGTGCAGATGGCCCACGCCATTTGTCAGGGCTGTCGGGTGTTGCTGGTGGAGGCCGACAACGAAGAATTCACGAGCCTTGGAGCGGCTGTAAACGCGGCTGTGAAAGCGGGCGCAACGGAGATCAGCAACTCCTACGCGGGGCCCGAGGAGCCGGCCCTGTCGAGCACGTTCTCCGCATACAACGCCGCCTACTATGACCACGCGGGGATCCTCATCGCGGCCAGCTCGGGCGACTGCGGTTACCTGAACGAAGCGTGTCCAGGTGAGCCGGCCACAGCTAACTTCCCTGCGGACTCGCCGGATGTCCTGGCGGTGGGCGGAACTACGCTCACCGGTGCCGCGGAAACATGGAGCAGCACGGTGTGGGACGAAGGTGGCAGCGGCTGCAGCGAGATCTTCAGTGCGCCGCTGTGGCAGAACGCGGTCGACGACTTTGCGGCTACTGGCTGCGGGGCGAAGCGCTCCGTGGCTGATGTGGCCGCAATCGGCGACCCGGAAACTGGTGTCGACGTCTACGACAGCACGCCCGAAGGCAATGGTGACCCCACCGGCTGGGGCGTGTGGGGTGGCACATCGGTAGCCGCGCCGATCATCGCCGCTGAGTTTGCGTTGGCAGGTGGCGCCCACGGCGTATCGACCCCGGCGGCCACTATCTACTCGCATGCTGGCGATGGGACTGCGCTGGATGACGTCGTGTCGGGCAGTAACGGCAATTGCGCCGGCTCGAGCGAGTGTCAAGCAGAGGTCGGCTTTGACGGTCCCACCGGTGTTGGTAGTCCGATCGGACTGGAAGCATTTGCGATCGTGGGTGCTCCCACGAGCACATTTCGACCGACTGTGTCTGGCGTAGCGGAAGAGACTCAGGTCCTCACGCAAACCGAGGGTGGGTGGAGCGTTGTCCCCAGCTCGCGGAGCCTCAAGTGGGAGCGCTGCAATGCGATCGGCACTGCATGCGTTGCGATCGCCGGGGCTAGTGGCCACACCTACACGATCACTGCCGCTGACGTCGGCTCGACGATCCGCGTCCAGGAAACCGCCGCCAACGCCGCCGGTATTGGTGTGCCGGCTGCCTCGACGGCGACAGCAGCGGTGGCGGCGGACATACTGTCGCTCACCAGCTTCAGCCCCGCGTCGGCCATCACCGGCAGTTCCGTGCTGATCGAGGGTGGCGATCTGAGCAGCGTAACCACGGTTGAGTTTGGCGCCCTGGGCGCGAAGTTCACGGTGCTCTCATCTGCTCAGATCGAAGCGATAGTGCCAAACGGAGCACGCGCCAGCGCAATCACCGTGAAGACGTCCGGCGGCACTGTGACGAGCGCCAGCAAGTTCACGCCCACGCTGTCTGTGACCAGCTTTACGCCGGCTAGTGGGGTAGCCGGCAAGCTCGTGACGATCAAGGGCGTGGGTTTCAACCACCAGTCCACGGTCAGCTTCAACGGGCGTGCGGCGACCGTCACTTCTGCCTCCGCGAAGAAGCTCAAGGTTAGGGTTCCAGCCGGCGTGGAAGCGGGCCCGATAGTGGTGAGAAACACCACGGCGCCGGTCGGTACGGTGTACAGCGCGGGCAGCTTTACGCCCTGAGCCAGCTGCCTGGTGTGCAGGTAGCGTACAGTTGTTCAGCTGATCAGTCGGGAACGCGCGGGGGACGCGCACGAGAAAAGGAGTCGAGATGGCGCGCATCCTGCTTGGCGAGGCCGAGATCAATGTCGCGGAGGACGTGGAAGATACGCTGAGCCGGATCGTCAATGCCAGAGACGGCCTGCGGCGCGGGAACGGCGCGATTATGGCGCCGTCTGGCTGGGTCATCCTGACCGCTGACGACGGCAGCGATATCTACGTCCAGGTTGCGCGTATCGCCTACGTGCGCGCGGACTAAGCTCAGGCCAAGTCCGTCAGGGCTAGGTTGACTGGTCCGCGGCGACTGCGAACACGATGTGTCTACGGGCGAGGCTTAGGTAGTCGTGTAGTTCGGTGGGGCCGCCGTCCAGTGGTTTGACGGTTACATCGGTGAGCGTGATGAAGTCCCGCTCGGAGGCGTTCAGCACGTCGGATACGCGACTGCGGTAGCCGTCGCGCGCGAGCGTGAGGACGCCCTCTATTTGATGGCGCTCGGTCTCGATCCTGATCCGCTCCCAGCGGTGGTCGATGCCCGGCTCATGTGCCTGTGTGGAGTCCTCGCTGCTCATATCACCGTGCGCTACACGACCTGCTCGGGCGTGCGCGCGGCCAGCCCCGCGCGGACGGCGGGACCGGCGACGATGCGTCCCGGCCCGTTCGGACGGTTGCGCTCATCGCGCACGATGTAAAGCGGCCGGTGCTTGACCTCGTCGTAGATGCGTCCGACGTACTCGCCGATCACACCAAGGGCGATCAGTTGGATACCGCCGAGGAGCAGGATGGCGATCGTGATCGACCCGAAGCCCGGCAGATAGGAGCCCGAGATTCGCAGCGCGATCACCACTGGGATGGCAACGAACGCGAGGCCCGCTGAGAGCATGCCCACATAGGTGGCCAGTTGCAACGGCAGGTGCGAGAAGGAAGCGATCGCATCCAGCGAGAAGCGCAGCATCTTGCGCAGGGTGTACTTGGTCTCGCCTGCGTGGCGGGCGTCGCGCTGATAGGAGATGGCGGTCTGCGTGAATCCCACCCACACGGTCATGCCGCGCAAAAAGCGCGAGCGCTCGGTCATCGTCAGCAGCGCGTCGAGCGCACGCCGGTCGAGCAGGCGGAAGTCACCGGAGTTGGGCTCGAGGTCGACCTGGGCGAGTTTGTTGAACAGCTTGTAGAACCATGAGGCGGTGGCGAGCTTGAAGGCGGTCTCGCCCTCGCGCTCCTTGCGCACCGCATACACCACGTCTGCGCCTTGGCTCCATTGGGCGAGCATGTCGGGGATCAGCTCAGGTGGGTCCTGGAGATCAGCGTCGATCATCGCGACGGCATCGCCGACCGCGTGCTCGAGGCCGGCGGTGAGTGCGGCCTGGTGGCCGAAGTTGCGTGAGAGATGGATCACGCGGATGCGCGGATCGGCGGCGGCGATTTGGTCGAGCAGCTCGGGCGTACGGTCGGAGCTGCCGTCGTTGACTAGCACCAGCTCGAATTCATAGTCGGCGACCGCGGCGCAGGTACGAGCGACGAATTCCTCGACGAGCTCATCCTCGTCGTAGATGGGCGCCACGATGCTGAGCAGGGTTGGGGTGCGAAGTGGGGTATCCGACATGAGTGTTGGCTCAGCGGCGCGGCTGGGGCGGCGGTGTTGCCGTGTCTCTATCCTCAACTAGCGCCCTAAGCGGGTGCTCAATTTATCGTTGATCCTGCGTATGGTGCCTACTGAACAGCCTGAGACCGGAGAATCGCTCCCCAGCGTAGCGAGAAGCTCGCGTTCTCTGAGCAGGCCGATGCTCATTCAGTTCGTGAAGTTTGGCATCGTGGGCGTTTCGAACACGCTGCTCACGCTCGCTGTTTACACGCTGCTATTGAAGGTGTTCGGTGTGTGGTACCTGGCTGCGTCGGCGATCGGGTTCGCGGTTGGTGCGACGAATGGCTTTCTGCTCAACCGCCGCTGGACGTTTCGCGAGCATATTGGCGACGCGCTCACGCCGGTGCGCTGGGCGGTTGTGCAGGGCTGCGGCCTGGGGGTCAACGAGGGACTGCTGTACCTGTTCGTGCACGACGCCAAGCTGGACAAGCTCATCGCGCAGGTGTGCGCGACGGCGGTCGTCACCGTGACTACGTTCTTCGTGAACCGCGCCTGGACGTTCCGGGTGCACGCTCCGGTCGCCACCGACGTACCGTCTTTGTAGCTAGCGGCTCCTTAGCGGAATACCGCGAGCAAGGACAGCCCGGACGGGATTCGCCCACCGTGTGCGACCAGCGTGGCCTCCAGCGCGAGCGGGCGCTCGAGCAGCCAGTTGAGCGGTTCCGGCGGGATCCACAGATCGAGGCTCGACTCGGTGGTCTTGGTGCTGAAGCGGTCGAGCACGCGCAGCAGGATGGCAACTGGCAACAGCAGCGAGTTGAAGTAGGTGGTGCGCGTCTGCTTCCAGCCGGCCTGCTCGGCGGCGCTCTGCAGCGTTCGGCGGGTGTAGCGGCGGTGATGGTGGTTGATCTCGTCGTGACCGCTCCACAGCCACTGGTAGGCAGGCACCGTGACCAGCAGGGCACCGCCGGGGGCGACTACGCGGCGCAGCTCGCGTAGCGCAGCGATGTCGTCCTCGAGATGCTCGATCACATCGAGGCTGACAGCCAAGTCGAAGCTGGCGTCGGCGAACGGCATCTCGAGCACGGAGCCGGCGACCACCTCACCGATGTCGCGCTGACGGGCGAGCGCGACGCTTGTGTCCGAGAGCTCCACGCCTGTGACCTCGCCGCGCTTGGCGAGGTCGACCATGAAGCGGCCGCTACCGCAGCCGGCGTCGAGGATGCGCGCATTGGCGGGCGGCCTGAGGTCAGCGATCACGCCGTCGAGCACGGTGCGTCGGCCTCGATACCACCAGTGGCGGTCCTCCGCCTGGTGAGTCTGGAGCTCGTAGTCCCTATCCATCCGCGACCATCTTTTCCTAAATGCCCTGTTCTAGGCGGTGCGCTGTCCCAGGAAGGCGGCTCACGAGGCGCCACCAGCGCCGCGGATTGAGTACTCGATTGTGGCGGCTTCGCCCTGCCAGGCCGCTACGGCCCCGTCGCTATTCGGGTCGAGCGCGACGGTCGCATTGCTAACCGGTCCGGGTGCGCCCACCCGTTCGGGTTCGTCAAAGATCTCATGCCCGCCGCCGGACTCGGTCCCGCGGGCGGCGAACAGTGCTTGACGTGCCATGTCGGGCTGGCCTGTACGGGTCGGCAGGGGCTCCGTCCACAGCACCAGCGCATCGTCCTGGGGGCCCGGCGCGAGGTCCGCCAGCAGTACGTCTGTGCCTGGTGCGTCGATCGTACCGACGCTCAGCACTCCGTCCAGATCCACCGGGGCGGTGCGCACCACCCAGTGCCCGGCGGCCGCGCCTGCCCATGCGAGCAGCACGCTCTCAGAACTCAGGCGCACGAGGCTGGGAGACCCGGCCGGAGAGGTGAGCGCGCTGGGGTCGCGGAAGCGTTCGAGTAACTGCGGTCGGCGAAACCGCACGCCCAGAGCCGAGCGGTCGATGTAGACGCTCGTCTTCAAATCACGTTGTTCGGTCCAGGCCACGATCGCACGGTTGTCGTCGCTGAGCAGCGCTGAGATCCGGGGGTCAGAGCCAGCCGATCCAAGGCGCTGCAGTGGTCGCGCACCGCCCCTGTTAGGGATCAGGCGGGCGTAGATCGAGCCGCGCTGAGCCCATACGGCGAGAGCTTCGCCGCGGAAGTCCATGGCCAGCGTAAGTGCGTGCATCAGGCCGCCGCCGGGTGCACGCGCGGAGACGTCGCGTGTGAACTCGTGAGCGTAGAAGCGCTCGACGTGGACATCCAAAGTGGCGCCGGCGTGCTCGCCGTTCGATGGGCCGGCGAGCGCCATATCGCCGAGGTAGGCGGTGTCCAGAGCCAGCGGTGCCGCCAAGGCGCCGCCAGTTTTCAGCGCCGCGAATGGGCCGCCGGCCGCCCCCTGGATCAGTATCCCGGTGCTTGCTGCGGTCGGCGAGGTGCCTGCGATTGCGATCTGCCCGTGCGGAGCGCCGCTGGCTGTGATGGGCCCGTAAGGAGCGATTGGCTTGCCGGCGGCGGTGTGGGGGACGATCGGCGTGCCCGGCACGTCGCTTGTGCTGAGTGGCGAGACCCGTGCGCCCGGCCCGCCGAGGCAGGCCGAGCCGGCGCTCCAGATGATGGCGCCCTGGCCGCTCGCTTGGTTGGGCCTGTCGCTCGGGAACACCACCCGGGCGGCTGGGCTCGCGGGGCAGCTACTCACGCTGGCCGGTGTTGACCACTGGGTTGCCGGTATCGCTACCGGCAGCACGTCTGCGACGGGTGCCGCCCGTGTGGCGTGCGTGGTTGGCCTGGACACCAAGCCAACCACGGCAAGTACGGCTGCTGTCGCCAGCGTGAAGGCCAGTCTTGACAAGTTGTGCGATTGGCGTTCAGGCGAGCTCAGGACGCAAGCGCCGGGCGCAGGAAGTCAACGGTGCGCTGCCACGAGGTTTGAGCGAGCTCCGGGTCGTATGTCCCAAGGCGGTTGGTGTCGTTGAAGAACGCGTGTCCGGCGCCCTCATAGTGGTGGAAGGTCACGTCCACTCCGGCGTTGCGCAACTCCGACTCGAGCTTCTTTGCGTCCTCTTGTGGGATGAATTCATCGGCGGTCCCGAAGTGCCCGAGCACGGGTCCGTTGATGTCGCTGAAGTCAGGCTTGCCGTGCGGCATGACGTAGTAGTAGGTGACCGCGGCGGCGATGTTGGGACAGGTGGCGGCAGCCCACACGGCCAGCCCGCCGCCGAGACAGAAGCCGACGGCGCCCACGCCGGGCCCCTCGAAGCCCGACTGGGAGGCAAGGTAGTCAGCGGCGCCGCACATGTCCTTCTCGACCTGATCCATCGACATGGCCATCATCTTCTGCTGGGCCTCGCTCGGTTGTGTGGTCGTCTCACCGCGGTAGAAGTCTGGCGCGAGCGCGTAGAAGCCCGCGGCGGCGAAGCGGTCGCAGATCGAGCGAATGTGCTCGTCCAGGCCCCACCACTCCTGCAGGATGACGACGCCCGGGCCACGCTCGCCGGCCGGTACGGCAAGGTAGCCGGGGGCACTGCCGGCGCTGGTCTGAAACTCGATGTCGGGCATGTGTGGCTCCTTGCTTCGTGGCTGACGATGGCGTGGACGGGGACCGATGCGCGTTGCCTCGTGGTTGGCCGGCTGCGAAATACTCTCACGAGCGGGGCGCGCGCGTGCGCATTGATTGGTGTGAGCGCTCACTGCGCGATGGTTGCGGCGAAAGGCCGCCAGCTAAGGTGCCTAGCTCAGGTGGGGGCCGCTCCGCCGCTGACGAGGGGAGTGACGCGATGGATGTTCTGAACCACCAGTTCCGACTGGCTGCGCGCCCGGTGGGCTTGCCCAAGCCGAGCGACTGGAGCTATGTGGAGCAGCCGGTCGCAGAGCCTGGCGATGGGGAGATCGTCGTGAAGGTCGAGTACGTGTCTCTGGATCCGGCGATGCGCGGCTGGATGAACGAGGGCCGTTCCTACATCCCGCCGGTGGGCATCGGCGAGGTGATGCGGGCGTTCGCGGCCGGCGAGGTGATCGCGTCGAACGACCCGGACGTTGCGGTGGGTGAGCACGTGGGCGGCCTTCTGGGCGCGCAGGAGTACGCGGTGGTCAACGGTAAAGCTGTATTCAAGCTAGACACGAGCCTGGCGCCGCTGCCGGTGTATCTGGGCACGCTGGGGATGCCTGGGGTGACGGCGTACTTCGGGCTGCTGGACATTGGTAAGCCTGAGCCGGGCAACACGGTTGTGGTTTCCGGTGCAGCAGGTGCCGTCGGCGGGCTCGTCGGCCAGATCGCAAAGCTGAAGGACTGCCGAGTGGTGGGGATTGCAGGCGGCGCGGCCAAGTGCGATCACGTGCTCGAGGACCTGGGCTTCGACGCGACGATCGACTACAAGACTGAGGACGTGGGCGCCGCGCTCGGCGAGCAGTGTCCGAACGGCATCGACGTCTACTTCGACAACGTCGGCGGCGAGATCCTCGATGCCGCGCTCGCGCACCTTGCTCGCTATGCGCGTGTGGTGATCTGTGGCGCTATCTCTCAATACAACTCCTCGGCGATGCGCGGTCCCGCCAACTACATGTCGCTGCTCGTCAACCACGCGAGCATGACGGGTTTCACGATGGGGGACTACCTACCGCGCTACGGCGAGGCTATGCACGAGATGGCCGGCTGGCTGGCGGCGGGCAAACTCGTCTCACGCGAGGACATTGCAGAGGGCTTCGAGAACTTCCCGGCGACGCTGCTGCGGCTGTTCAGCGGTGAGAACATGGGCAAGCTGGTGCTGAAGCTCTAAAGCGAGAGCACGTGCGCGGTGGCAGGGTCGATGCGCCCGTCGAGCAGATCGAGATATGCGCTCTGCAGGGCGTCGGGCCCGTGACCGTGGATCGCTAAAAGCCAGCCGTCGACCCACGCGACGTACGGATGCCAGGCGTCGGCCATGCGCTGCTGTAGGCCGTCCGCGCCCCAGTCGCCGGCGCGCTTGACGATGCGATCGGGCGCGAAGAAGAACGTGGGGCGCGGTCCGGGGAGCGCGTCGGGGACGGCACCCATGCGGTCGTGGTGGGTGGCGCCAACGACGGCCGAGTGGACGAGCTCGTCGCGGTAGTAGCCGTGGACGCCGGCACGCAGCTCGGCGTCGCCGGCCATGTCCACATACACGGCGCGACCTGCGGGCAGCGACTCGAGCTGGTCGTAGGCCAGCACGTGGTCATACACGCCGAGAGTTCGCACGAACTCAGCGCTGCGGGTGGAGGTCAGCCCCACGACGAGCACGTCCTTGCGTAGCGACAGCAGATAGGCGAGCGCGCTGGCGGTCTTGCTGGAGGCGCTTGAGATCACGATCGTCTCCGCATTGAAGAACTTGGCGTCAGCGAGGAAGTCATCGATTAGGTACGAGGTGAGGAACAGCGGGCGCAGCAGCATCTGCTCGTCCTCGTGCTCGGCGTCGTAGAACGCGTCGGCATCGGTGCATGAGTACCGGTTGTATGCGCTCGGCAACGCGGCGCGGTGTGCGGAGGAATCGGTGAAGCCGCTCGTGCCTACGTGCACGGGCTCCACGAGCAGCTCGCTTGATGGCGGCAGGTAGCCGAACAAGCGTGTGCCCGTCTCGAGCTCGGCCACGGTGCTGGCGCTGACCTCGGCGAATCCCCACACGGGCATCCGTCCCCAGCCGTCCTCTGCGGGGAAGAAGCCCCAGTAGGACATCGCCGCGCCAAAGGTGGCGTAAGTGATGTTGTTGCTCGTCAGGCCGAATACGTCGACTCGCAGCACCGCCTGTCCGGGCGCGGGCTGCAGCGCGGGGGCGTCCGCGAAGCGGCAGTTGTGCAGGTCGTCCTTGGCGATCAAAAAATCCATGGCTTTACAGACTATGGGTTGTGCGGAGAGCCGTGGCCTTGACCCCAGATGTCGGCTTGGCGTTCGCGGTCAACGACCGCGGTGGACGTGCTCGAACTCACCAGTGTGTTGGCCGGTGCGCAGTCGTTCGAGCATGCGCGTTTGTCGAGGCGCGAGCCCGAGGACAAAGGCGACGAACGCGAGGGCGGAGCCGGCGAGCAGCACATCAACCGCGCCGAAGTGCGACGCGAGCGGTCCCATCACGGCATAGCCGAGCGGCAACAGTCCCAGCGACACCATCCAGTCATAGGAGCTCACGCGGGAGAGTGCGTGCGGCGGTATGCGCTCGGCGAGCGCCGTCACCCACCAAACGTCGAACAGGGCGAAGCCGGCGCCCCCGAGTATCCATGCGGGAATCACCAGCGTGAGCGTGATGCCCTCCGCATACAGGATCGAGGCGAGCGGCCACAGCGACGTGGCGATCATGCCGAGGCGTATGGGATAGCGCGGGCGCCAGCTAACGCCGATGAGTGAGCCGATGATCGTGCCGAAGCCGATGGCTATCTCGACATAGCCATACACGGCGATGTGCCCGTACTGCTCGCGGGCGACGATCGGGCCGAGCACGAACCACGAGGCCAGGCCGCAGAACAGCGCAATGCAGAACGAGGCGAGCGTCGCCCATACCCAGGTGCGCGAGCGCACCTCCTGTGCACCTTCACGGATCGATGCCCAAACGCCGATGCGCTCTGTATCCGCGCCGACAGTGCTCTCGCCGCGGGTGCGCGGACGTACTCGTGACAGGAAGGCAGCGCTGACGATGAATGTGGCGGCGTCGAGCGCGAACGCCCAGCCGGCGCCGGCGCCGAGCACGAGCGCGGTTGCGAGGGCTGGACCGGCGAATTCGGCGAAGTTGTTGGAGATGCCCGTGATGGCGGTTGCCGGCTGGATGTCTGCCTCTGGAACGGTCTGCGGCAACAGGCCGTTGGCGGCCGGCCGGAAGAATGCCTCGGCGGTGCGGAACAGCACCTCGATCACGATTAGCTGCCAGATTGCTACCCGGCCGGCGAAGATCAGGACCGCCAGGAGTGCGTGCAGCGCGAAGCGCACGAGATCGGTGGCGATCATTACGCGGTGGCGTGGCAGCCGGTCGGCCCAGACACCGCCGATCAACAGGAACGCGACCAGCGGCAGCGCCTGCGCGGCGAGCACAAAACCCAGATCGGTGGGGCTGCCGGTGCGTTTGATGATGAACAGCGCGAGCGCGACCAGCACGATGTTGTCGCCGATCACGCTTGTGGACTGCGCGAGCCACAGCATGCGGAAGTCGCGGTAGCGCAGCACCCTGCGGATCTCGCCCAAGTTGGTCATGACGCCTGCCAGCTTGACGCAGGTCGCCGTGGTAGCCGGTGCCGCTGCCTGAGATCGGCCCCTAAATGCACTTCCGCCAGGGCCGCGCGCCGAGCACGGCCCTGGAGGATCTCAGCTCAGGCGAGCGCCGGCGCACCGCGTCGCGCGCCGAGTCGCTCCTCGGCGTAGCGGCGACCGCGCTCGGGGTCGCCGGTGGCGAGCGTGGCGATATCAGCGAGCGTGGCGATCTGCCCGAAGCCGCCCCAGCTGCCGTCGGGGACCTCCGGCGTGAAGACCCACACGCGCCCTGGGTTGCGCTCATATGCCCCTTGCTCGGCATCGAGCACGGCTTCGGTGATGTCATGCACCATCGCCTGGCGGCGCTCGGGGTCGTACTGGCCCTCGGGCACGGAGGCGACGAAGCGGTAGTGCGGCTCCTCGGCGCGCGCGCCGGCGACATACACGGTCTCGGGGCGGTGCACGAACAGCCACGCGATCGAGCGGACCTGGGGGTTGGTGGGATCGGCGCCCTCGTTCCTGATCAGCACGTCGGTCAGGTCGGTGAGCAGTTGCTGCTCAGCTGTAGGTGTGAGCGCACCGGTGGGGATGTATGCATCGAGCATCGGCATTTGGGTCGGCCTCCTCGCGGCTATCTCGCGCGGTCGATAACGTGTCACTCTTGTAAAAAGAGTGACTATTGGGCGGCGACCATACACGAGTCGCTCTTCTTATGCAAGCGATACACTCGAGCGGATGAAGCGCACTGCTCTGACACACCACCCATGCTCGATCGCGAGAACGCTGGACGTGGTCGGCGAGTGGTGGACGCCGTTGATCCTGCGGGACGTCGCCTATGGGGTGAAGCGGTTCGGCGAGATCCAGCAGGACCTTGGGATCTCGGCGAACGTGCTGTCTGACCGTCTAGATGGGCTCGTTGGCGAGGGGATCCTCGAGCGCCACGTCTACCAGCAGCGCCCTGAGCGCCACGAGTACCGGCTGACGGAGAAGGGTGCCGAGCTGGTGCCGGCGCTACTCGCGCTGATGCGCTGGGGCGATCGCTGGCAGTGGCCGAACGGGAGCGGGCCGGTGCGCGTCGAGCACTCTGATTGCGGTCATCAGGTGAGCGTGGAGGTGCGCTGTCCACATTGCGAGCGCGAGCTCGAGGTTGGCGAGCTGCGGGCCAAGGTGCGCGGCGAGCTCCGACACCTGCCTGGCGAGCACGACCCGGGCGGTGTCTCGGGTCGGCGCTTGCTTGCGAGCAAGGATGGCGTGCGCTTGGAGGTGTGATCGGAGCGCGCGCCGGCTTGACGGACGCTCGTTTTAGACGGTCGTCGCAGCAACCGGCAGCCCCGCCACCTCACTGCGTGCACGCAGCAATGTTCCACCGAGCTGCGGCTGGGCTTGGTTATCAGCAGTGCTGATGAGCACGTCGCACATGTCTGCGCCGCCGAAGCTGAGACTCGATACGAAGTTGGCGGGCAGCGAGATCACCTCGTCAGCTGGCCGTCCGGGTGGAAGCGGGCGACGCCGCCGCCCTCACCGAGGGCGACCCACACGCCGCCCTCGCAGTCGAGCGCCAGGCCATTCGCGGATCCGTCGGGCGAGCGGCAGAATTCGTGCACGCTGCAATCGTTCAAGGACACCGCGAGCACGACTTTCTGCGCGTAGTCGCTGATGTAGACGGTGCCCCCGTCGGGCGTGGCGCCGATGCCGTTGGGCCAGACGATCTCCTCTGTCAGCACCTCCACTGTGCCATCGGCTTTGATCTGCAGCAGCTGCCCGTTGCGGGGCGGATCGCCGACCAGGGGCCGAAAGCGCAGCACGCCTGCGAGCAGATCGCCGCTGGTCGTGGTGCCGAGATCGTTGAAGCCGTACGCGTCATCGTCGGCGAACAGCACTCGTTGGCTGGCGTCGGGGGAGAGGTGCACCAGATCGCGTCCGCTGAGCACCCAACCGTCGTCTTGGTGAGGGATGATCCCGCCGATGCCGCGGCGCTTTGCCAACAACTCTCGGACGACGCCGTCGCTCGAGCACGCCCATATGCTGCCTACTCCCTAGACATCTAGCGGCCAAGGGTTGGCGGTTGACCGCCAGGGCTCGTCTTGCCAGTCCGCGTAAGCCTCATCCGGCTCGTCGGTCGTTCGCGCCGCTGAGGCGTCGTACTTCGCCGCAACCTCGCTGACGGGATAGTGCGCCTCGTCTTTGCGCCGGGATCCGATCATCAGCACGGCGCACGGTCCGTCGCCCGCACCGACGAAAACGTGCTCAATGCCCGCAGGGCAGTGGAAGAAGTCCCACTGCCGGAGCTCGCGTTCCTCGCCGTCAACGATGGCGATGCACTCTCCGTGCAAGACGAGGAAATCCTCCTGCACCGGCTCGGAGTGGTAGCGGCAGTTCGGCACGCCCGGCTCCATGATCTGGACGTTGACGCCCGTATCGGGCCACGGTGCGCTGTCGTCCTCGAAGTCGAGAATCATCGCTCGCTTCGAGTGGCTGAGTGCCGCAGCGTCGGCCAGGTTCTTGATGAACGGCTGATCCACTCCAGAGACGATACCCAGCCGCGCCTGTCGATCTACCCGGCCCACCCACTCAAAGCTCGAGCAAGGTCCCCTCAGCAGCGACACTAACCGCGGGCGAGCCACCGCCGAGTCGCTGCGCAAGCCCGTCGAGCGCGTCGTCGGTGCGGTCGGGGCGGTGGTGGAACAGCGCGACCGAGCGTGCGCCGGCGTGCTTGGCAAGACCGACGGAGTAGTCGGCGACGGCGTGCCCAAAGTTGACCTCGCCGAGCTCGTCAGGAAACAGCTGCGCGTCGTGCACGAGCAGGTCGGCGCCTTGTGCCAGCTCGACCGCGGCAGGGTGGTACTCGCCGAAGCCTTGCTCGCCGGGGCCGAACGTGGTGGGGCAGTGGTCGGGCATGTAGGTGATCGTGGAGTGCCCGTCGCTGATGCGATATCCGAACGTGCGCCCGCCCTTGTGTGGGATCTCACGCGTGAGCACTCCGAAGCCCTCGATCTGCTGCTCGCCGGGGGCGATCGTGTCGAACGCCCACGAACCCCTGAGCTCGGTGGGCTCGATGGGGAAGTAAGGCGGCGACATCACCTGGGCGAGTACTGCGGCGGCACATTTACCGCTGGGCTGCTCCGGTAGCACGACGCTCACGCGTGCGTCGTTGTGATCGGCTGCATGAAAGAAGGGAAGCCCGAGAATGTGATCCCAGTGCAGGTGCGTGAGCAGAATCGTGCCGGCGAACGGTGCTCCGCCCATAAGTGGGCTGGCGCACTGCAGGCCGGCGCCGGCGTCGAGCAGCAGAGTGGGAGCGGGCGCGCCATTGTGTGACAGCGCTAGACACGATGTGTGTCCGCCGTAGCGGACGAAGTCGATGCCTGGCGCGGGGGTGGATCCCCGCACGCCGCAGAAGCGGATCTGCAAGCGGTTCAGCTCCGGTCGGGACGCGTCCGCTTGTGATCTTTGGAGAGCTCTTGCAGAGAACCGCGGTCGAGCGTGGCGGCCTCGACTGCGGCCACACGGCAGGCTGTGATGGCGACGAGCGTGGAGGTGCGCTTGCCGTCCTCCAGGTGGGCGCGCTCGCCGAGCAGCGCGCCGGGACCGTACTCAGCCAGGCGCACCCCGTCCTCCTCGACGCGCAGCACACCGTCGAGCAACAGAAACGCCTCCGTACCTATCTCACCCTGCCTGACGAGCGCCTCTCCGGCCTTGACCTTGCGGATGGCGGGCTTGGCGGCACCTTGCATGATCTGCGTGGAGAGCTTGCGCTCGAGCGCTGTCTCGACGGCGGTGACGAGCGCTTTGGAGTCGGTGTCGCCCCACGGTGTGTGGCGGCCGAAGGACTTGCGATACCAGTCCTTGAAGTCGGCGAGGCCGGACTTGTGGGAGAGCTTGCCCCGGTGGTCGTAGACCCAGTGGCGGGGAAAGCGGCTGTGGCCGGTCATGGCGGCCTGCGCTTTGCCGTCGGCGTGGATGGTTAGCGACAGCGTCGTCCACACGAGCGGCGCCTGCCACTGCACGAACGGACGGCGGCGTACGCGCCGCGGCGCGGGCACACCGGTGCGCCCGCCGACGGTCTGTACGAAGCGCACCCAGCCGTCGCCTTTGACCGGCTTGGGCACGATGTCGGGGAGCCCAATGGCCTCGAACGTGCGCGCCACGGGGCCGAGCTTGACGGTGGTGGAGCCCATCATGCCGCCGCCGCCCTGCCCGAAGTCGGTGATGCGGCCCTTGTCGTTGACCTCCACCCAACCGCTGAGGGCGTTGGCAAAGCGGAAACGATCGGCGTCGCGCAGCGCTGCCAGGTCGTCGATGACTTCGGGTGGTGGCTTGTCGTAGTGGGCCATGCCCGCGTCGAACGGGAGTCGTTGGGAGCCCTCGATTGCCTCGGAGGGAATCCAAGACAGCGAGGTGAGCGAGCTCTCGTGGCGCATGCGAGGACAATTATGTGTCAACGGCGGCCATCTTGTCCAGGAGGCTGGATGCGGGCGCGCGTGAGGCTTGGCGTCGGCGCGCCTATGCTTGGCGCTCATGAGCTATGACGCGCTGGTCGTGGGGTCCGGCCCCAACGGCCTGACGGCGGCGATCACGATGGCGCGCGCGGGGTGGCGGGTGCTGGTGCTGGAGGCTTCACAGCGGCCTGGTGGAGCGGTGGCCACGGAGGAGCTGACGCTGCCGGGCTTTCACCACGACACGTTCTCGGCGGTGTATCCCGCCGGCGCGGCCTCGCGGGCGTTTGCGGGCATGCCGCTGGAGCGCCATGGGCTGCGCTGGGTGCATCCGGCGGCATGTGTGGCGCATCCGCTGCCGGATGGCACGGCGGCGGCGCTGTACCGCGACGTCGATCGCACGGTGGCGAGCCTGGAGGCGATCCACATGGGCGACGGCGAGAGCTGGCGAGCGTTCGCAGCACCGTTTGTGGAGCATTTCGATGCGCTGCGCGACACGATGCTGGCGGGCTTTCCGCCGCTGCGAGGTTCGCTACGTCTGGCCGCTGGGCTGGGTCCGCGAGGCATCTTCGACTTCACCCGCCTGCTTGGGTCCTCAGCGCGCTCGCTGGGGGAGCGACTGTTCGCGGGCGATGGCACGCGGGCGTGGCTGTATGGCTCGGCGATGCACTCGGATGTGCCGCCGGCGGGCGCAGGCAGCGCGATCGCGGCTGCGTACATGAACCTGCTCGGTCATGGTGTGGGGTGGCCGAGCCCGGAAGGCGGCGCGGGCAGGCTGGCGGATGCGCTCGTGTCGTATCTGCGCGAACTGGGGGGCGAGATCCGTACGGGCGCGAACGTGACGAGAATCGAGGTGAAGCGCGGCCGGGTGGTAGGCGTGAGTTTTGATAGGGGAGAGCGCGTGGGTGCCCCTACGGTTATCGCCGATGTGATGCCCCGTGCTCTCGATGCGCTGACGTCGGGGGTGTTGCCGGCGCGCTATGCGCGGGGGCTGCGCCGCTACCGCATGGGTCCGTCCACGCTCAAGATCGATTGGGCACTGGATGGGCCGATTCCTTGGAGTGCTCCGCAGGCGCGCGAAGCGGGAACGGTGCACGTGGGCGGTTTGGCGGCGGAGATC
>DATHLT010000119.1:0-3424 GCA_035487855.1 Solirubrobacteraceae bacterium | reverse complement strand
GACGAGGCCGTGTTCGACACGATCGTTGAGGAGTTCGACGCGTTCGCCGCGCGCCTGGAGCTGCCTGACGTAACGTTCATCCCGATCTCGGCGTTGCTCGGCGATAACGTCGTGGATCGCTCCAAGGCGATGCCGTGGTATCAGGGTCCGCCCGTGCTGTACCACCTCGAGCACGTGCACATAGCCTCCGATCGCAACCTGATCGACGTGCGTTTCCCCGTGCAGTGGGTGATCCGGGTGGGTGGGCAGCAAATCCGTTCCAACGTGGCCGACTATCGGGCATACGCGGGGCAGCTTGCCGGCGGGATCCTTCGTGAGGGCGACGAGGTGGTCGTACTCCCCGGCGGTCAGCGCACGAAGGTTGCGGGGATCGACACCTATGAGGGCCCGGTCAAGGAGGCGTTCCCGCCGATGTCGGTGGCGCTGCGTCTCGCCGATGACATCGACGTCAGTCGCGGCTCAACGATCGTGCGTCCGCAGAACCAGCCGACCGTGTCGCCTCGTTTCGAGTGCTTGATGTGTTGGATGTCGGAGGAGCCGCTGAGCCCGAGGCGGCGCTATCTGGTCAAGCACACGACGCGTTCCGCGATGGTCGGCAAGATCGACGTTCGCTACCGGATCGATGTCGAAACGTTGCGTCGCGACGAGGGGGTGACGACGCTCGAGCTCAACGATCTTGCGCGGGTGCAAGTGGAGCTGAGCTCACCGTTGGTGTTCGACTCCTACCGGCGTAACCGCGTGACCGGCAGCTTGATCGTGATCGATGAGGCGACCAACGACACTGTCGGCGCTGGGGTGATCTTGGACACCGAGGTCGAGGTTGACGGCGCTGAGGCCAAAACCGAGCGCAGCCCGAACGTGCGCTGGCAGGGTACGCGTATGACGCGCGAGCGGCGTTGGCAGTCGCTCGGGCACGGCGGCGCGACACTGTGGTTCACGGGGCTTCCCGGTGCTGGTAAGTCGACCGTGGCCGCTGCCGTCGAGGAGCGTCTGCTGGGACTCGCTCAGCCCGCGCTGCTGCTGGATGGCGACAACCTACGCCACGGCCTCAACGGTGATCTCGGGTTTGACGAGCACGCTCGCCGGGAGAACGTGCGACGCACCGCGCATGTGGCGAGGCTGCTGGCCGAGTCCGGCACGATCGCACTCGTCAGCCTGGTGAGCCCCTACGCGGCCGATCGCGAGACGGCTGCATCGCTGCACGACGCCGATGAGCTCACGTTCATGGAGATCTTTGTGGACGCCCCGCTGGAGCTCTGCGAGCAGCGCGACCCCAAGGGCCTGTACGCGCGGGCGCGCGCTGGCGAGCTAGCTGGTCTGACCGGCGTGGGAGCTCCGTATGAGGCACCAGCCAACCCAGACTTGGTCTTGGGCTCTCGTGAAGAAACGGTGGAGGAAGAGGTCGAGCGAGTGATGCAGTTGCTGACCGTGAAGGGCTTGATCTCCGGCGAGCGCTGAGCTGCCTACTTCTTTTTCTTTTGCTTCTTGACGCTCGCGGGCGCGTGCAGTAGGACGGTGCTGCTGGCGCCCGAGGCCAGCGGTCCGGGACGGACCTCGACGACTGCTCGGTAGTGCCCGGTTTCCTTCACGCTAACGACGGCGCTGAAACGCGAGATCGATTTGGTGCCCGGTTTGACGACCGACAGGAACTTCGTCACATACCGCGGCCCCTTTTCTTCGGAGCGTTCGGCGCTGTGTCGCTTGGGCCGTTCCAGCCGCGTGGGCTTTTCGCCCTTCGTGCCTTCCGTCTTGGGCGGCTTTTCGTACTCGAAGAAGATGCGTGCCCCGACCTCGGCCGGTGTGACCGTCCCATACAGGCGCACGAGCCCGCTGCGGCCGCTCGAGCGTGCTTTGAGGGTGACGCGCACCGACACCTGCACGGGGATGATCAGGCTGCGCACCGGCAGTGCACCAACCGTGCTCAAACGGAACTTAGTGCTCTCCGTCATATGCGGCACGCTGAATGTGAAGTGACCGGCGGCCGTGGTGAGGATCGGCACACCCACGTCGGTGTAGATCGCGCTGAACGGGTAAGGACTCTCCTGCAGCACGATCTCCCGGCTGCCGTCGCCCGCTCCGGTGAGCGAGCCGCTGAGGATGAAGGTCCCTCCCAGCGGGATCGGCTTGAAGGTCTTGGGCAGCACGAACGCAGTTTTCTTCTTCTTGGTTTTGTTCGTGAAGATATGGTCGTGGCCTTCCTTGACCCCGGCGGAGTTGCTGGCGACCAGACGGTAGTGGTAGCCGACGAGTAGACCCGTGACCGGCTGGCTGACCTTGACCTTGACAATGCCGGCGGGCAGGTCCGCGGGGGTCGTCTGAGAACCGTAGGCGATCGTGGGGCCGTACTTGAAGTAGTAGGTCGTGGCGAGGTTGTGCGGATCGACCGTCCCTTGGAGTATGGCTGATGTGCCGAGGACGCGCGTGACACCGCCGGTACTGGCGCTGGGGGCGCTGCTCGTAGGGGCCTTGGTGCTCGGCGCGGCCTGCGAGGCAAGCGGCAGCGCGAGCGCGGCGCTTGCCAGAGCCAGCGGTCCCAACAGCTGCGCACGCCTGATCTTGGATCTGCCCATACCGGAGGATCGTAGCGGAGGGGGTTGACCGTAGGCGCCGATTGTGACCATGCCGAGGGACGCGGTAGACCCGATGCCAATAAAGCTGATATATATACTGAGGAATAGGTCATCGACCCCTCGGAGCTCGCCACAATGATCCTTCTACTTGTTATCGCTGCTTGGATAGTTGCTCTCTCCCTCGTTGTCGGCCTTTGCGTGGCAGCGCGCGTGGGTGACCTCCAGCCGCTCAGGCGCACCAGCGGGGCAGCTGGATCGGAGCACCCGCAGCTGCCTATCTGGGAGCCTGCACCGCATCAACAGGTGGCGGCATACGCGAAGGCTCCCAGCGCAGGCTCGGCTGATGCTGAGGCGCTCTCGCGCAGGCGTAGTCTCGCCGCATAGTCGCGCGGCTACAGATCAGCTCGCAGCGAGAGATCAACTCCAGGCAACGGGTGCACGGTAACGCGTTCCCCTTCACAAGATCATCACGTCTGAGCAGGCGCATGCGTCGACCATACGAGGGGTGACCCAGAGCACGCCCGCGGCTGCCTGCCCGGTTGCGCTCGCACGTACCGCCGACACCGGCACAAGGTAGTCGCTCTGTCTACAGAATCGATCGAAAGCCCGATGCAGCCAAACGCAGGTGCAAGCGCACACTGCGCGGGTTGCGGTGCGCCGCTGGCCCCCGGCCAGCGCTACTGCCTGGAGTGCGGGGAACGCTGCGTACCGATGAGCAGCGTTCTGATGGGCTCCCCGCCCCCCGGCGCGGAGCCGGCTGTAGCGGGGCCCGCGCCTGCGCCGGCGAGCCCTCCCGGCATGCCTGCCGGCATTGGCGGCGGCGCCGTCCAACGCAACAACTCGCTGGTGGTGAT
>DATHLT010000118.1:0-34310 GCA_035487855.1 Solirubrobacteraceae bacterium | reverse complement strand
TAGTCATTGACGGGCTCGCAGCCCAAATGCACAGCGGCCGGCCCACAAGCGTCCTTCCCACGAAGCCCCTGTCCCGGTCAAACGACCCTACGATCGCCACCGGACAGCAGGCCCAGGCGGTATTTCATACCCGTAGTCTGTCCGGGCTTGGTGCTGTGCGCCGGTCGCGGCGAAGCCGCGCAGGCCGGAGAGCTGCGAAGGTCGCCGCGAAGCGGGCGGCCGTGCTGGCTGCGGCGTAAGCCAGCAGTCCAGCGAGCAGACCGTAGGCCGTGAGGCGTGCAGTGCCGGGATCGGTAGTAGAGCCGACCGCAGGGAGGCTCGGTTACAGCGGGCGAAGCCCGCGTGCGCTATCTGGCTGTTGGTGGTCGGCCATGCCGGCGGCGGTCACGCAGTCGGTGAGCCGGTGTGGCAGCCACGGGCTGCCGAGCCGGGCGCGAGCCCGCGTGAGGGCCACCCCGCGGAGTGAAGTCGGGTGGGTGTCAGCTGGCGCCAACTCGCCGGCGGCGCTCCTTGACGTCAGCGCAGGGATCAAGCCGACGATCCGTGTCACGGAGACACTGCGTGGACGCGAGCTGGTGGTGCATGTGAGCGGACCCGCGAGCGGCAAAGTCCGCGTGGGCTTCACCGGCCGGCTGGGAGGCCGGACCATCGCCTCAGCCGCAAAGACGGTCGGGCTCAAGCGCGGGCGGCTGACGGTGGTGTTCAAGCTCGGTCCTCGCACGGCCGCGCACGCGCTGATCCGTGTCAGCGCGAAGCTCGATCACGAGCTGGCGGTCACGAGCACCCTTCGCCGCAGCACATCGCATCACAGCAAGCCGAAGCGGTAGCTCTTGATGCGGGGCGGTGATGCCCGATCAAGCCCGGTTCTCGTGGAGCAGCAGCTCCCAATCCTCGCGTAGTGGCTCTACTGCGAGCTCGTTGACCGCCAACGACACGATGTCCTCTAGCTCGATCGCGCCCGTAGGAAGGTGGACCTTGCCGAGCCAGCGCTCGCCGAGTTGGATGTTGGCCCGGACGTGTAGGTGCGGGTCAACAACCGGGCTCTTTCCGCGCGGATGCCAGTGATAGGCGAGCAGTTCGCCGGTGTCGTGAAGGCCAATGGCATAGAAGTAGGCGGCTCTGTGGACCTGCCAGCCTGCGTCGGAGTCCTCCGTGATGGTGTAGTGCTCGCTGACCGCCAGCGTCAGGCGACTTGCTCCCCGCAGGGCCACGGCATCGTTGCCGGCCATGATGAGGGCGTGCGGAGCAGCGGACGGCGCGTAGCCGCCTCCGACGTCGACGTGCGCAGTCGTGAGGCAGGAGAGTACGCGCGAGATGCTGGCGCGGTAAGCCTGTACGGCCTCCGCGGGAGTTCTAGCCGGCAAGGGGAAGCAGCATCGCGACCCGCATCACGTCCGGCTCGTCGTCGGCGTCTATCTCGCCGGCCTCCCAGCGGATGCGAAATTCCTCCCCGGAGATCCCGAGGTACTGACGAGCCTTATCGTCGAGGAGCTGCTGTCCCTGCTCGGGGGTCAGCTCACGGATTTCGTTGTCGGTTCGGGTAGCCATTGCAAAACGCTCCTTGGAAAGAGTCGGCCGCGCGGGCCGGTTCCTTGACCATCCATAGTAGGGGAGGATGCGGGTGGTTTCCATCGGTCGTCGCGCTAGGCCCGGCGGGCGTAGGCCCGCCGGGCCTAGCGGTGTCGTCAGGCAGCCGCGACCAGCTGCAATGCGCGAGTCTTCTCGGCTCCATCATCGAGGGCTCGGGCGAACCGCTGACCGTTTGAGCGCAGCGGGCGAATCCAGTCGCCGTACTCGATGATCGCGTTCACGGCGGCCCACTTCGAGCCGGGCGCGTTTCCCTGCGTGTCGCCGCGCAGGAACAGCTCGGCGATGCGGTCCTTCGTCTGCTGGCGTGAGCGGCTGCTCATCGAGTCGCTTGTCCCGTTGGGGTAGAGCTCCTAGAGGACAGTGCGGAGCTGGCGCTCGGTGCAGCGTTCCGAGGCGAGCTCGTCGCCGTAGCTCTTGAACTGCTTGTAGTAGTTGATCGAGAGGTCCAGCACTCGCCGTGCCTCGTGGACGCGCTGCGTGACGGCTTCGGTGTGGCGGATCGAGAACTTCTGGCGCGCGCTCTGGAGACCCCAATTGAGCGTGTTCTGGCAGACCACGCGGATCGGGGTCCCGCCGTCGAGCCATCGTGGCTGTTCATCAGCAGCACGTAGGGCCGCACGACGTCACCGCCGACTTCGACGTGATCGGGCAGCGTGGCGAGCACCCATACGCGGCGTCCGCCGTGCAGGCTTCCCGCCGTCTCGAAGTTGATCGAGCTCCCGAGCAGCTGGTCGACGAACGCGAACGCCTCGTGGTTCTGCACGATGCGGTAGCGCTCACCGACGATCCCAAGCACCTCGCGGGTGTCCTGACGGACGGTCGCATAGAAGCCGGGGATCTCCTCGCAGCGAGGGGCAGACCAATCGGCGACCGACGTCTCGCCACGGTCGATCGCGATGGGCTCCTTCGCGACATTCCAGCCGAGCCCGGACGCCTCGATCGCCTCCGAGAGGGTCGCGGGCGGTCGATCGAGCACGGCTCCCAGCCCGTGCCACGGTGTGACGCGCACGGAGAACATTGAGTCTGAGTCTGAGTCTGTGAGTCCAGCGGGCATTTTGTGCCCTCCTTTTGGATGGGTAGCCCCGCCCGGTGCGGGGCCTGTCGCAGCCCCGGCCGCATCCCCGTGAGGGGATGCGACAATGGCCGGGCAAGCGGGCTCCCGCACCGGCAGAGCGGCGCGCTCCTTCACTGATGTGTGGCCTCTACGTTGGGCTTCTGGCTGCCCTCGAGCCGAGTCCACGAGAAGGGGCCACGCAGGTTCGGGGGCATCTGCTCGTGTGAGTCGATGGCGTCGACCCACTCCTCCTCGTGGTGCTTCCAGTAGAAGAAGGCGATCTCGTCGGTCCTGCGATCACGCTCCTCACGAGTCGGGAACTTCTCAATGTCGATGTCTCCTTCCACGTCGACCGCGAGCTCGATCTCGCCACGGTGATAGACGACGACATACGGCCAGTTCCCGAGGTCCCAACCGTTGAGCCCCCAACTCGGGATCGCAGCCCATCCGAGACGGGGCGTGAACTCCATCCGCTCGTAACCTTCGTCTCCGGGCCAACGGGTGCGCGTGGTCATAGCGCCCCTCCTTTTGGATGGTTGGCCCCGCCCGATGCGGGGCCGGTCGCGGCCCCGGCCGCATCCCCCAAGGGGATGCGAGAATGGCCGGGCAAGCCGGCTCCCGCGCCTTTGGGGCTACTCAGCGCGATACGCTCGCCGCAGAGGCGGTCGCCCGAGAGGGTCGAGCTGGCGATCGGCAAATTCGTTGGCCGCTTTCGCCTCTTTGGGGTCACTTATTCGCATGACTGCCTACCTAACCGTGCGCGAGGTCGCCACGATCGCTCGCTGCGAGCACAAGTCGGTGCGGCGCGCTATCGCTGCGGGCAGGCTGCGCGCCTTTCAGCCCACAAACAAGCTGCTCATTCGGGAGGACGACGCCTGCGCCTGGATCGAAGGTCGGCCGGTATCGCTGACCGGCTCGGCTCCTAACCTACGTTCTGCCCCGAGTCGCCGGCGCCCAACGCCGGGGTCCCAACGGCCCGGTAGCGTTGCTGATCTTCGCGAGATTGAACGAAAGGCGGTGCGAGCATGAGTGTGCGCAAGCGCGATGATCGAGGTGGGCAATACGAGGTGCGCTGGCGAGAGGGTGGGCGGCAGCGCTTCCGATTGTTCGGCAAGAAGGGCGACGCCCAGGCGTTCGAGCTCGATGTCAAGCGCCGACGACAGCTTGGCCCCCTCGCGGCCGGCGTGATCCAGAGCCGGCTGACGTTGGCCGAGTACGTGAGGGATGAATGGTGGCCACGGTATGCCGTGCCGAATCTCAAGCCGTCAACGCGTCGCCGCTACCTCGAGGTTTGGGGCACACACCTTCTCCCGCGTATCGGGGACTACAGCTGCGCGAGATCACCCCTGCCTTGGTTGAGGATCTGTGTAGCCAGTTTCGCGCCGCGAAGGTCGGCGTGCAGACGCAGCGCCAGGCGGTGATGCTGCTGCAGGGCATTCTGCGTCGCGCCGTCGTGCGCGGCCTCATCCCGAGCAACCCTGTGAGCGTCGTGGACAAGCCGCGCCAACCCCCGACGAAACGTCCGCAGCCGCTCGCGCCGCTGACGATCGAGACGATGCGCGCGGGCATGTCGTTGCGCGACGCCACGCTGACATCGCTGCTCGCGTACGGGAGCCTGCGTCCCGAGGAAGCGACGAGTGCCCATTGGGATGATCTCGGGGAGCGCATCCTTCACGCGCACGCCGGGAAGACCGAGAGGGATCGAGTGGTCGACGTTCTCGCACCGCTCGTTCAGGACTTGGCGGAATGGAGACTCGCGCAGGGGCGTCCAGCTGGCAAAGCCCTCATCTTCCCGCGCCAGGGTGGCAAGGAGTGGCAGCTGCACGACTGGCAGAACTGGCGGAGACGGATCTACCAGCCCGCGGCCAAGGCTGCAGGAGTGACCGGCGACATGCGTCCCTATCGGCTCCGCGGATCGTTCGTGTCGTTGCTGCTGTGGGAGGGACGGTCATTGACTTACGTCGCCGAGCAGGCAGGGCACTCGGTTGCCACCCTCGCCAAGCACTACGCCGGGGTGCTGCGCGAACTCGAAGACAAGCCGCGGACACCGGCTGCCGAGGCGATCCGCAGCGCCCGCGAGCAGGTGAGGTGTGCGCCAAATGTGCGTCAAGCACAAAAATAAGGCGCGGGCACGGCGGCCCGAGTAGCCCACCCAAGCGCGGCGGAATTGGCTGCCTGGCGCGCCTCGCGCTTCATCTCGACCGCACGGCGAGCGGCTCGCCTACGGCTCGAAAGTGAAAAGCCCGGGCCGGGCGGCGCTATAGGCATAGAACGCCATTTCCGCAAACTGCGGAATGGCAAGCAGCGGACCATGTAGGTCCGCATGGGACTCTTGAAACCACTGCGCAATCACTTCGTCGGCGAACCAAAACCGGGTGTCGCCTTGAGCACCCGTTAGGCGAACGGTGCCCTCGTTCGGAGCTGCTTTGGCGAGCGGCGGCTGGATTTCCTCTTTGCCTTGCAGCCAAAGCTTCCGATCAGGTTTCGGGTAGTGGTACGTCGTGTTGCGCCGCGCGGCTAGCCATGACCCAAGATAGCGCGGCGATGCGGAGTCGATGCAGCTCAGGATTTCGTCGCACTTGTCTTTGGCGTCTTGCGGAAGCGCCTCGATGAACCCCATAACCTCTGGATGCTCGTGAATGGCTTTCCGGATGTACTCAGCGCCCTCCCAGACCATCGCTGCGTGCTGACGAAACAGCATGAGCCTGAGAGCGCCCGCATCAGGAGACTCCTCGGCGTCGACCATCAGCTCCACTGATCGTTGACAGTCATTGCTCATCATCGCCACCACCGTCACGAAGCAAGCAACGGCGTCATTGGACGGGAGCGCCGAACAGTCGAGGTGTGCGCCAGATGTGCGCCAAGCACAAAAACGAGGGGCGGACGACGGTGGACCGAGTGCCCCGCCTAAACGCAAAAACGCCCACAACGGTGGGCGTTTAGCTGGACCGCGACCTTCAATGGGCGATACTGGGCTCGAACCAGTGACCTCCGCCTTGTCGAGGCGGCGCTCTCCCAGCTGAGCTAATCGCCCTGGGATCGGGTGCTTAGGGTATCAACGAGCAAAGCCGGCCCTGCATCCGGGAGCATCATGCAGGCCATCCCACTAGCGCCGAGCCGAGCGCGGCGGGAAGTTGATCCCCTCCGCGCCCGGCTCCACAAACTCAAGGAGCGATGACGACTGTGCCTTCGCGCCCTTCCACGCCGGCTGCTTCGCCATACCGAGACGCTTCGCTCCGGCTGGCTTCACCACTCGAGCCAGACGCAGCTTCGGCTTCTGTAGCCTGCCCGCCTTCTTCAGCTTCGCTGGAAGAGCCGCGAGCTTCGTATGGCGAGGTGCTGTAGGGCGAGCTTTCGCCGTATCCGGCACCAGATTGTTCGGCGCTTTGCGTGACCGATGCGTAGGTCACGCCCTGTCCCGACTCGATCTTCTTGACTGCCGCAGCGACAGTATTGGATGAGATGGCAAAGCCCACGCCCGTGCTACCGGGCTGGGAGCCACCAGTCGTCGAGGCGTCGCTTGCGATCTGGGAGTTGACGCCGATCACATCGCCCTGTTCGTTGAGCAGCGGTCCGCCCGAGTTGCCAGGGTTGAGCGCCGCGTCTGTTTGGATCGCTCCGGTGATCTTGGAGCCATCTGGTGCTGATATTTCGCGGCTGAGCGCGGACACGATGCCTTTCGTGAGAGTCTCTTCGAGGCCGTATGGGTTGCCGATCGCGTACACGGAGTCGCCAACCTGAAGCGAGCTCGAGCTGACCAGCGTCAATGGCACTAGGCCGAGACCGGACGGATTGACGCGAATGAGCGCTAGGTCTTGGTTGGCTTCTTCTCCCACGATCGTTGCACTACGGGTAATTTTCGAGGAGCCACTGGCATCGATGGTGACGCCCGTGGCTCCCTTGATCACATGGTCGTTGGTGAGGATCAGACCGCTGTCGTTCAACACGATGCCGGTGCCCTCATCCTCCCCATCCGTGGTGACGGCCTTGATCGACACCACTCCCTTGGCGTCACGCTGGTAGATCTGGGTGGCGGACAGGGCAGTCGATGAGACATCGCGTCGGGTACCTCTCGATGTCGAGGCCGACGCGGTGCTCGCCGACGCTGTGTTGGATGTCGAGCTCCGTGCACGACCCCCAAACAGGATCACGGCTCCGCCGGCAACGAGCCCGCCGACGATTGCGGCCAGCAATATCGGTGCAAGTAGACGTTTCACAGATCACCTCTAGTTCTTCGGGGAAAGCTATCTTGCAACCACACACTCTGCGGGCGCTAACGAGACTCGAAAGCACCGCTAAGCAATGCCGAAGAAGTTGATAACGGCCGGCCCCGAACCAACAGCAGCGGCCCGATACGCTTAGAAGTCCTGGCGACGTGGCGGAGTGGCTACGCAGCGGCCTGCAAAGCCGTCTACACCGGTTCGATTCCGGTCGTCGCCTTCCAGAAAGCACTGCAAATAGGCACTTTCTTGGGTCTCCAAGTGTGCAGACATACGTCTGTCTCCCCAGGACTCTCCCCAAAAGCCGTCTACAGCTCCTCAATTTTATCGTGATTTGCAGGGATTTTGAACACGCGATCCGAAGTCTTTGAGGCTGGTTCTGGAAAGGCCGTTGACAGCAGAGCGAGACAACCAGTTCCTGTTGTGTCGCGATTTGCAGGTGTTTTACTGCCGGGTGCGTCGAACTCGGCGGTCTCCCCAAGAGAGCCGTTTACCGATTTTTACAGAACATGATCTGACTTCACAGAACCTCACAGAATTCTGTGATCGTCTGTGAGCTTTGCTATCTTTGCCGTGTGGCGAAGAATCCCTACAGCCCCGGAGTCGGCACGCGTCCCCCCTATCTCGCTGGTCGTGCTGGGGAGGTCCGACGCTTCGAACGACTGCTTGACGACTATCCGGAGAAGCGACGCAACGTGCGGATCACCGGTCTGCGCGGCGTCGGTAAGACGGTGCTGCTCAAGGAGTACGAGCGCATCGCACGACGGCGCGACTGGGTAGTCGTTCGCCGCGACTGGAGCGCGAGGCTGTGTGAGGAGAGCGACTTCGCGACGGCGCTCGCCGGCTACCTACAAGAAACGGTCGAGGCGCTCAGCCTCAAGGCCAAGCTCAAGAAGAGTGCCAGCGCTGCGCTGCAGGCGATCGGACGGATTGAGCTTCAGATCGCCGAGGACGTAACAATCGCGATTCGTCCGGGGACTTCGCAGCCACCGAAGTCGGTGCTCGAGGACCGACTTCGCGTCGCGCTTGCCGAGGTGGGCAGTTTGGCGCGCGCGCAGAACCGCGGAGTCGCGCTGCTCTTTGACGAGGCGCACAGCGTCTACGACCGCCCGGCCAAGCACCAGTTCCCTCTGGGCGCCCTTCTGTCTGCCATCGTCGCTGTCCAGGACCAGGACGAGCCCCCTCTGCCGGTCATGCTCGTGCTTTGCGGTCTGCCGCCTCTAACCGCCAATATCCACGCGGCACGAAGCAATGCGGAGCGATTGTTCCGCGCCGAGACGATCGAGAACCTGCCCCTGCAAGCCGCGCCGCCCGCGACGCTCAGCGCCGCAGCACAGGCGCTTGTGGAACCGCCTAGCGAGATCACCTACGACGAGGGCGTTGCCGAACGGGTAGCGCATGATGTGGATGGCTACCCGTACTTCATCCAGTGGTTCGGGGAGGCCCTATGGGACGCAGCCGACCTCCACGGCGAGCACACGATCAGCGACGAGCTTTACACGCGCGAGCGACGCGCGATTCAGAGCAGTCTCGACGATGAGTTCTTCGAGCCCCGATATCGCGACGCGCGACAGGCCGATCAAGGAACGCTTCGTGTCGCCGCTTCGCTAGGCGGTGAGCGATTCACCAAGGCCGATCTGGATACTGCGACGGGTCGCTCAACGGGTGCGCTGGCACAAAGCCTAACGCGCCTGATCGCCGACAACCTGACCTACCGCGACGATCACGGTGTGTATGCCTACACGGCTCCGATGTTCGGAGAGTTCATGAGGCGGCGCCACCCTCGTCTGTCTGATGACGCTTAGCATTTCGCCAACTCGTGCCGATCGCACATTCGTCGATCGAGAGGACCACCGCGCATCTTCCCCGTGTCAGCAAGTTCGAGCTCGTGTGGTGCGTCCGAGAGGCGGTAGGCACTGACGACGTGGACGCTGGTCACGCAGGACAGCAACCGCATCGTCTTGCCGCGGTAGTGCTCGACGGTCTCGACAGGTGTCTTACTTGTGCGTGGCATGGAGCGGGAGCATCATCGCAATGCGCGTCACGTCGGGGCTATCGTCAATGTCGATCTCGCCCGCGTTCAGACCCCGCTCGAACTCCTCGCCGCTCATGCCCAGGCGCTTGCGTGCCTGTTCATCTACTCGCCGGTCCCACTCCTCGGGACTCAGCTCGCGGATGTCGTTGTCAGTTCGGGTAGCCATTGCAAACGCTCCTTGGAAGGAATCGACCGTGCGGGCCGGCTCCTTGACCATCCATAGTAGGGGAGTACGCGGGTGGCGTCCATCGGTCGGTTTGGCATGCCCCGGCGAGCCCGAACGCCCGCCGGGCAATACCCTTTCACGCGGCTGCGACGAGCTGCAGCGCGCGGGTCTTCTCGGGTCCATCGTCCAGCGCACGGGCGAAGCGCTGGCCGCTCGAGCGCAGCGGAAACAGCCAGTCGCCGTACTCCACGATCGCGTTCACGGCGGCCCACTTGGAGCCGGGCGCGTTGCCCTGCGTCTCGCCGCACAAGAACAACTCGGCGATGCAGTCCTTGGTGTGCTGGCGCGACCTGCGGGTGCGGCCGCTCACGGAGTCCTCCGTGCCGTTCGGGTAGAGCTCGTCGAGGACCGCACGGAGCTGGCGCTCGGTGCAGCGCTCGGAGGCGAGCCGGTCGCCGAAGCGCTTGAACTGCTCGTAGTAGTTGATGGACAAGTCGAGGACTCGGCGGGCCTCGTGGACGCGTTGCGTGACCGCTTCGGTGTGCCGGATCGAGAACTTCTGCCGCGCGTTGGCGAGCCCCCAGTTGAGGGTGTTCTGGCAGACCACGCGGATCGGCGTGGTGGCGGCGACCACGGCGGTAGAGCCGTCGTGGCTGTTCATCAGCAGCACGTAGGGGCGCACGGCGTCGCCCCCGACCTCGACGTGATCGGGCAGCGTCGCGAGCACCCACACGCGGCGGCCGCCGTGCAGGCTGCCAGCCGTCTCGAAGTGGATCGCGCTGCCGAGAAGCTGGTCGATGAACGTGAAGGCTTCGTGGTTCTGCACGAGCCTGTAGCGCTCTCCGACGATGCCCAGCACCTCGCGCGTGTTCTGACGGACGGTCGCGTAGAAGCCGGGGATCTCCTCGCAGCGCGGCACCCACCACTCGTCGGCCAGTTTGTCGCCGCGGTCGACGGCGATCGGCTCCTTGGCGACGCTCCAGCCGAGCCCCGCCGCCTCGATGGCCTCCGCGACCGTCGCCGGCGGCTCGTCGAGAACGACCCCGAGACGGTGCCAGGGCGTCTCGCGCACCGAGAACATGATGTCCGAGTCTGTGAGTCCAGCGGACATTTGAGCCTCCTTTGCTGTGGGGCCCCGCCGGGTGCGGGGCCGGTCGCAGCCCCGGCCGCATCCCCGAAAGGGGATGCCACAATGGCCGGGCAAGCCGGCTCCCGCACCCAGGCGCAACACTGGCGGTCTGGGAGGGCGGCGGGGTGCAGCGCGCCCGTGGCCACCGCGAGCCGGGCGACATTGAAATGCGCGAGTCACGACGAGTCCGAGGAATGGATCGCGAGCCGCTCGCGATGCTATGTTCTCGGCCAATCGCGGGGAGGCTAGATGCAAGTCAGGGCGCTGCACAGCAGGGGATATCGCAACCTCGAGGGGACCGTCGAATTGTGTTCTCCGCTTGCCGTTCTCGTCGGTGAGAACAACGCCGGCAAGAGCAACGTGGTCGACGCGCTGCGGACGGTGCTGGAGCCCGAGGCTGGGCCACGACACCGCTGTTGGCTCCGTGCCGAGGACTTTGCCCACGACGGGTCCGGCGGTGATCCGCTCACCGGAGAGCTGGAACTGGCGGTCGAGCTGAGCGACCTGAGCGCCGCTGAGAAGGGCCGCATGGTCACCTGCTTGGCAGCGAAGGCTGGGGCTGATTCAGCGAAGATCCGGCTTAAGGCCCGACTTGGCTCCGATGACCGCGTGATCACCCAGTGGTTCGGCGGCGACTCGGAGCATGCCGACATTGAGCGCCATGCTCGATCGGCCGTGAGGTTCGTCTACCTCCACCCGCTACGCGATGCGGCTGCGGACCTGCGACCGGGCAGGGACAACAAGCTAGTTGGGCTAGTCAGCGCACTGGCACCGCGCGGCGATGCCGATAGGGAGGCGATCGTTGCTGCCGCGCAGACCGCGAACGCTGCGCTAGACGTGATCACCGCGATCGTCAAGGCCCGCACCGAGATCGCGGGACGCCTAGATGCGATGACCGGGGGCGGTCGCTTCGCTCAACAAAGCGATCTTGCGTTCGATGATCCACGCTTCGATCGTGTTGTCGGCTCGCTGCGGGCGAAGATCGGAGAACTCGCAGCCCTAGAGATGCGCGAGAACGGCCTCGGCTACAACAACCTGCTCTATATGGCCGTTCTGCTTGCAGCGATCGCGGATCATCCGCATGAGGAGGAGCCGACGCTACGTGTCTTGCTCGTGGAGGAGCCGGAGGCGCATCTACATCCGCAACTGCAGGAGTTGCTCATGCAGTTTCTTGAAGGACAGGCAGTCGCGCACACGCAGGTCGTCGTGACAAGCCACTCGCCCAACTTCGCATCCTCTGCGCGTGTCGAGCGGCTCACGGTCTTGACGAAGGCCGGCTCGGGGTCTCCGCAAGCGCGGGTGCCAGGGAACTTCGGACTCGAGGAGAAGCAGCTTCGCTATCTGCATCGGTTTCTTGACGTGACGAAGGCGTCGCTGTTCTTCGCGCGCGGAGTGATCCTCGTTGAGGGCGTCGCCGAGCAGTTGCTAATCCCGGTCCTCGCTCGTAGGCTCGGCCGGCCACTGGCACCGAGCGGCGTCACAGTGATCAACGTCGGGGGTGTCGCTTTCCCGCCGTTCACTGAACTGTTCGCGCCAGAGCGCCTGCCATATAAGCTCGCCGTCGTTTCCGATGGCGATCGGCAGAGCGAAGTTGAGGAGGGTCTGGAGGGGGCAGCGACCAGCTTGTCGCCAAGGGCCGCGGACCTCCTCGGGCACGCCGGGGACAATGTGACTGTCAAGCTGGCCGAGCGGACGCTTGAGTGGGATCTCGCTGCAACCGGCAACGTGGAGGTCATGTTGCAGGCACTGAGCGGGGTCAAGCCACGCATCGGATCAGCGCTTAAGCGAGAGTTGACGGGCATCGAGCCCCGCGAGGCGGCGAACGCGATTCTCTCAAAGGTTGCAGACGTCAAGGGGCGCTTTGCGCAGGAGCTGGCGGCACTCCTTGAGGATGAGACAATCGACTTCACTGCTCCCGACTACTTGAAGGAGGCGATTGCCTGGGTCGCTGACGAGGTTCCCGCAGAGTGACGCTCACCGACGCTCAGCGGGACGTGGTAAATGCCGACGGCAACTTCCTTCTGTTGGCGTGCCCGGGTTCTGGCAAGACCCGTGCCGCCGCCGCACGGGTCACAAAGATTGCCCGAACCCGCGTGAAGGTCGCCGCTTGCTCCTATACAAACGTGGGAGCGGAGCGAATCGCATCGATGCTCGAGCAGCCGCTCGGGCCTGAGCATTTTGTGGGCACCGTTCACATGTTGCTGCTGCGTTACGTGGTTTACCCATTCGCCTACCTGGCAGGAGCCCAGCGGGGACCCGAGCTTCGCCACGGCGAGTGGCCAACACTGACGATATACGGAGATCACAAACAACGGATCGCGCTGGACGCCTTTCGCTTCGATCCGGCCGGAAACGTCGTGCTGGCAGACCAGCCTAGATCCGTAAAAGGGACACCAGAAGAAATCCTCGCCTCTGTCGAGGACGAAGTGCGAGCGCGCAAGCGAGGGTTCTTCACGAAGGCGGGGGTGCTCAGCGCCGACGATGCAATGTGGGTAGCGCTCTCGCTGCTTCGCGGCCATGTGCAACTCGCGCGCGCCGTCGCCGGCCGGTTCGACGAGATGCTCATCGACGAGGCACAGGACACCTCGGAGTTGCAACTCGCTTGCATCGCGGAGTTGAAGAAAGCAGGCACACTACGATCACTTGTCCTGATCGGCGACCTAGAGCAGTCGATCTTTTCGTTCCAGGGTGCTAGCGCGGCCGGCTGCCGGGCGTTGGCCGAAGATCACGACTTGGATCAGCTCACGCTCAACGAGAATCATCGCTGTTCGCAGAAGATCTGCGACGCCGCGGCCCACTTCTGCGCCCGCGAGAAGCCTGACACCGCGGTTGGTGAGACCAGCGAGTGCGAGATCGACCCCGAGCTTGCGTTGTATCCGCCGCAAGATCCGGAGCAGGCGGTCCACCTGTTCCGCAGCCGCCTGGACGAGCATCAGATCGCTGTCGAGGACGCGGCCGTGCTTGCACGTCGACACACTATGGTCGAAGCGCTCGCCGGTACTGTCATCAAAGTTGAGATTCAAGAGCGTCCCGAACGGGTCGCGCGGATTGCCGTCGCGCTCGCCGAAGGCACACTCACGAGAACGGATATGCGCTACGCAGAACGAACCGTCGCTCGTTGCGCCTTCGGGGATGCGGTCGAAATTGAAGACCTCGACCACGACGATCGCACCAATCTGCGCACTGCTGCCTATGAGTTCCTGTCACACCTGCCGGCCCTAACCGGCGATCTGCGCGGCTGGATCACGGGAGCAAAGGAGGCTCTACACGCCAGCGCGAGCTTGCTCGTCAATAAGCCTGCGACCGCGGCTGGGCTGCTGCTGAAGTCCAAAGCCGAGCACCAGGACACCGCGGCCGATGCGGTCTTCACGCCACTTGCCAGGGATCTCATTCCACAGACTGTGCACAGCATCAAGGGCGAGGATCGCGATGCCGTGATGATGGTCGTAAGGAAACCGCACGGCGCCGATCCCACTCGGCAGTTCGAGCTATTCGACGCGATCGCGAGCGGTGCAGAAATCGGAAAAGAGGCTGAGGAGGAGCGGCGCATCACGTTTGTTGCCCTGACGCGGGCACGGCGCTATTGCCTGGTAGCACTGCCCGACACCCCACGCGGCCGTGAGGTTGCAGCAGCCTGCTCGGGCCTTGGTTTCATACGGATCTGAGCGAACCAGCCAGTCGGCCCCAACATGGCGATTTGACGGAACGCGGTTGCTCTGCGAGAGAGATGATGGGATGGCTTGCAGGCAACAGCAACCTGCGCCCGACGTGGCGCGAATCGCGCTCGCCCTAGCGGGGACAATCGTCGCGGTGGTTATGCCGCGTCGAGCGCCGGGGCCTCGACACGCTTGACCGCGCGCCTCAGGGTTGCGCCGAGGTATTCGGCGAGCAGTTCGAGAGCCGGCTCGCCAGCGAACACTTCTATCCAGGCTGCAAGCGCAACGATCCCGAGCAGAACTTGGCGGCGCTCGATCTCTTCGGCGCCAGCGTGACGGACGCTGTTGCCGGTGCCGCCAAACACCGCACGGCGCACGAACATCTCGACCTCAGCGGGAAGTCCCATGAGCCTGACTAGCTTCTCGAACCCGATCGCCTTCTTGGAGCCGACGGGGCGGGCAATGTTGCCAGTGGCGTAGGCGGCCTCCCGGTAGGCACCCTCCAGTCCAAAATAGAGCGGAGCGCTGGCGTCAATGTAGGCGTGCTGCTCAGCGTGCTCAAGCATGTGTGTCAGGTGCCGGCGATGCCTGGAGTTCAGATGCGGCGCTTTTGCGACCGCCTGACGAAGCGCGCCGGCATACCGAGAGCTGGTGCAGATTGGCTCCAGCGCATCCAAGATGATTGCCTCGACTTGTTCGCGGGACCGTCCAGCGAGGTTACGGGTCGCGCCAATGTCGACGCCCGCGAACAGCAGCCACAACGCGTCGCTTTCCCATTGCTTGATGAACAGGTCAACGTCCTCGAAGCCTCGCCAAGTCTCCGAGACGATCGCAAGGGAACCGCGGACCGCCTCGATGATTCCTGTGAACGACGGCATCGGCGCGGTCAACGCGGCGTAGTGTTGGGTGATCCTGGAGATGTCAGGCATCCTGGGACGAGCCGCCGAGAATCCGACGCCGACGTCGGCGTTCTCTAGCACCTGCACCCACACCGGGCGCTCTAGGCCGGTGGCACCCAGCAGTCCCCGGCCGACGCGGTTGACCGCGTTGAGCTGAGGTAGGACCGAGGCAAGCGACTTCGAGTGGATCGTGGCGAGCGCGCCGGACTGCAGGCCCATCGCCGTTGGTGCGGCGAAAGACCGATGGATGGTGAGCGCGTCGTAGCTTCTCAGTGCCCACTGGATCTGGCTGCCGAGCGCGAACGAACTCTCCGCGAGGTTCGCGCGCATCTGCGCTGAGGCGACGCCGGCGCTCGCCTCGGCTATCCCGGCACGCTCGGCGTTGGCGGCGGCGATCTCCCTGATCCTCTCGATCACCCTCCTAGTCTCGCGGCGCTGACGCCACAGCATCACGGCGAACAGTCGCTCGTCGCTGCTCAGATGGCTGCCGTACAGCAACCGCCAGGACGCCTGCTCTTCGCACACGTCGATCACTGCACGGCGCAGGAGCGCGCGCTCGCGCTGCTCAAGCGTCTCAATCATGCGCACACTACGATGAGGCGCTAGGCATCCGGCGAGCAGCGTGCTCACAAACCACCGAGCGTTTGCGCTTCCTGGGCGCGCGAACGCGGGGCGCAAGCGCGCTTCGACCGCACCAGACGGCCGTTCGATCTCGACGGACTCAAATCCGGCTGTAGTCAACGACACGGCCTGCCGCGGCGTATCGACGACCAGTGTCCGAGTCATCGCTCGAGGTTAGCGCTGTCTTCGGGCGGCGTTCCGCCGGTGCCTCCCCATACAGGGGGCCTCGATTGCTGGCGAACTGTACTGATGCGTAGTAGAGGAACATCAGAACGTCAAGGACAGGGCATCTGTGCTATTGTTGCTGCTCATGGCAGAGCATCGTGTTCTTGCAGAGCTGGTCGGGATGGACCCGGCGGACATAGAAGCCGAGCTCGATCAGGTTCGCGCTGAAAAGACGCGGCTCGAGATGCAGGAGCAGCTCCTCGCGCAGGCGCTACGCATGTTGCAGTTCGCCGAGATCGGTCCTGCCGGAGCGAGAGAGGACGTCAAGCGACTCGCGGCGAGCGCGCCCGAGCAGCGCACGCAAAACCTATCGGCCAACATCTTGACGATCGTGCAGCAAGCGCAGGGAACGGAACTGTCGCCAGGCGAGATCCAAGAGATCCTTGCCGACTACAGCATCCACGCCGACTTGAGCGCGATCCGTCAGGCCCTGCGGCGGTGGGCGGACCGGCATCAGATCCTCAAGAACGGGCACCGCTACCGATCGTTCAGCAGCTCAGACGAGGCGGACCCGGCCCTATGAGCTTCCAAAGGAATGACGCACGAAACGAATGGTCTCCAAAGCCAGAGACGCCGTGCATCAGAAGCCCCCGGACGAGGACACGATCGGTCCTCGTCCGGGGCACACCCTAGTTGCGAGCCGAGTCTATCCGCGGCGCCCGGTGCGAACGATCCCCCCCGACCGTTGTGGCGAGCTGGCGTTCGCCGCCTCGGCACTCGCGCGTTCGAGAGCTCTCCCCAAACTCTCCCCACACGAGCGTTTTTTGGGGGCGCCTGAGAGCACTTGAGGTCGCCGAAAACCGCTTAGGTAAGCGGAGAGCGGTCCATTAAGACGCACTGCAAAGCCGTCTACACCGGTTCGATTCCGGTCGTCGCCTTGAGCATCTGCGCTACCCCTAGAACGTTTGTTCGTATTCCGTAGGTCGCGTCCTTGACCGCGGCCACCACGTATGACCAGCAGCTAGAGATCGCCGCGAGCTTCCGCTGCGCGGCGGTACAGAAGGCGAAGCAGGTGATGCTCGGCTTGGGTGGCTACCGGATGCGAGAAGCCGGCTGCTGTGAGCACGATTTCGGCCGGCCCGTAGACAAATCCGACGATGTCGTGGTATCCGAGCACGTGCGCGGACCCTTCGCTGGGCGCGATGACCCGCTCCCCCATTGCACGGGCGCCTCCCGACAGCGCGATGCTCAATGGGGAGATCGACGTCCCGGAGCGTCGCGCACAGCGCAGTCCGCGCGGGCTGCTGAATGCAGCGAGGTTGCGACGAGCAAGAGCTTCGTTTGGCAGCACCGTCACTCGCGAGACAATGAGAAGCCGTTCGCGTTCGCCTCGCGTCGAAAGCAATGTGGAGCGAACGTTGATCAAGATCCGGTCCGAATTGATCTCTCCGTCGCATCCGGCGAATGCCGGGTTAGACGCCTCAGGGCTCGGAGCAATACGTTCAGGCCCGACGGCTTCCATCGCCGGCTGATCGCCGGCGCGGAGGTTGACAGCTTGCGCGAACGCGAGCGCATTCGCCTGGGTCACGGCGACGGTGGCCGTCGATGGGTCCGACGCGTGCGCACCACCACAGCCGGACAGCGCCCCAGCCAGGGCGAGCACGACGCACGTCGAGCCACCCGGGCGAACCACACGGCTCAGGCGGCACCGCCGGTCGGGCACTGAACTCGTCGCCGGGATTCGAGATGCCCCGTTTGTTTGCATTGGTCTGTCCTCGGCCGTGGCCAGTGGCTTGGCAGAATCAGCCATCCGGCAAGGAGACGGATGTTCGACTCCCGCCCTAGCGGGTCCCCGTCCTGCGGGCCTCCTACAGCACCCGCAAAAGCAGCTGACCGCCGGGCAGCTCCCCCTCGATCAGCGACACCACCACATAAACCGCGACCGCGGCGAACAGCACCAGCTTGATCGCTTGGCGGGCGGTCCAGAAGAACAACTCTCGCTCTGCCCTGCGGACGTCGATTGGCGCACGGGCCTTAGGGGGCAGTCCCACAACAACACCCTCCGCTAGTGAAGCACCCGCCCATGGCTCCTTCTACTCTCCGCAATCGTCCCTGCTTATGGCATGACTCTCCCCTAACGGGGGCGGATTTTGGAAGAGATGTTTCTGTCTCAGACAGTCAGCTGCGTTCGACCCCGGTGAGTGCCACTTGCAAGGAGTGCGCGCTCTGGGGTCCGCGCAGGACCTTGCGGATGCGGCCGTGGGTGTCGATCACGAACGTGGTCGGCAGGCCGATGAGGCGATAGGCGTTGCCGACCGTGCCTTCCGCATCGCGCACGTTGGGGAAGGTCCACCGGTAGCGCTTCATGAAGCTGCGCGCCCCTGGCCTGGCGTCACTCCAATCAACCCCCACGATCCTGCCCCGCCCGACAGCGCTCTCAGAGAAGCGCTCGAGCGCGGGGGCCTCTTTCGCGCACGGGCCACACCAGCTGGCCCAGAACACAACGACAGCCGCTCGCCCGCGCGCACCCGACAGTAAGCTGGACAGCGTCACCGGGCTGCCCATGAGCAGTTCGCGCGGTAGCGCCGGCGCGAAGCGCCCAGTGGGAGAGCTCGATGCCAAGCCGAACACCACCAGCAGCGCGATCACCGCGGCGGCCGTCAGCAGCGAAGCGAGGACTCCCAGCCGCCGTGTCATCGGCGGGACACTCAGCGAGCGGCCAGCAGAGGCACGTCGTGGGCGATTTCCGAGGGCTGGAAGCTAGACGCGTAAAGCGTCAGGCGCTCACCCGAACCGGTGATCCCGTAAACGAGCCCCGAATGGTTGATGAACTGTGGCTGCTGGGCATCGCGTTCTGAGCCCACCCCCCACGCCTTCCACACCCGTGCCAGTTCCTTGGCATTGCCGATCAGGTATTGCATCCGCCCGGTCATCTCGTGGCGAGCAAGAAACGCTGCCACCGCCTTGGGCGTGTCGCCACGCGGGTCCACCGAGACGGCAATGATCTGCACTTTGGAGGCCGTTTTTGGGCCCATCAAGTTCAGCGCCACACGCAGGTTGGAGGTAATCAGCGGGCAGATGTCAGGGCAGTTGGTGTATAGGAACGTCACCAGCGCCGCCTTGCCTTTATATGAGTCGATGTTCACCCGCTGGCCGAGGTAGTTGCGCAGCGAAAGCGCCGGCGCCGGTTGGGCAGGTTCCAGTACCGCCGCGGCCTCGAAGTGCTGCGCGCGCGCAGCCAGGCGCTTGGCCTGCGCGCCGGATGAGCCGCCGATTGCCACCACCGCAATCACCCCCGCAGCCACCACAAGCACCAGCAGCGACAGAATTACCCGCAGATCCAGTCCGTTCTTGCGCATATGCAAGCGAACTTATCAGTGCACACCCCCTAGCGGGCGCGGTTGCGTCGGCAAGAAAGCTTGCAGACCTTCCCGTGGGATGCATATTGCAAACAGATGTGTTACGTTGCGCCCCGTTCGTGCCGAGTCCTGCACCCTAAGGGGTTCAGGAGCGGGGGACCCACTGCAGCCAATGAAGGCTGCTGGGGCGAATCGCCACAGAGTGTGGCGTAGCGTAGACGTTTACGCGAGCCCGTCAGCTAACCCCGTAGGCGCCATGCAAAGAAATTGAAAGGACGCTTTCGGATGCCCGGATCCTCGCGCGATCTTGCAGTTCTCGACCACTGGAGTGAATCGCTGGAGCGCTCACGCGCACGCCGGTCTCGAGCCGACCAGGGGCGTGTGCGCCGTGGCGCACACGCGGGCGTCTCGCTGGCAGCGCTGCTGGACCCCCGCCGAGAGCTACAACACGTCCGTGATCTCGCAGAGGACGAGCCCTGGCAGCTCTCGCTGGGACGCTCACGCGCTCGCAGGCGCGCCGTGGCACTGCGCTTCGTGCCCACCACCTCGCGCGCCAAGCGCGTATCGCTCGGCGCACTGGTGGCCCTAACGGTGGGCCCCACCGCCAGCCTCGCAAGCGCCGGCTCCACCAGCAGCGCATCTGCTGCCACCGGGCCTGCGACCACCACCGAACACACCATCGAACTCAGCGAAGGCAGCGAAGGCCGGCAGGTCAAGCTCCTGCAGCAGACTCTCGGCGGAGTCACGGTAGACGGCGTGTACGGACCGGAAACTGAAGCCGCCGTGCGCAGCTTCCAGGAAAGCCGCGGGCTGAGCGTGGACGGCGTCGTTGGCGCACAGACGAGCGCTGCACTGCGCACCCAGAGTGCAGGCAACGCGTTCATCGCAGATGTCAGCAACACGCTTCCCGGGATCGAATCGCTCCCCGCCCCGGCCGTCACCTCCACATCCACGCAAACGGCAGCTCCCGCAGCCACCACCGCGAGTAGCCAGGGCATCAAGCAAACCGTAAGCACCACGGGCGGGGCGGAAGCTAAAGGCGAAGCGATCGAACCGGCGGAAGCCGAAGCGGAAGCCAAGAACGTGGAAGCCGAAGAAGAAACTCAGGAAAAGCACGCCGAAGAAACGGAATCGAGCGCGGTCAAACAGCTGCAGAGCGCGCTTCACGTCTCGCCCGACGGCAACTTCGGCCCGGAAACAGAGGCCGCTGTGCGCCGTCTGCAAGCCCGTCACGGCCTATCAGTTGACGGCGTCGTTGGACCGTCGACTTGGAACGTCATCGGTGTGCAGGACAAAGAAACCATCACCCCCCCAGCCTCCGCGCTACCGCAGCCGGCGGCCCACCACCATCACGCCACCATCGCCGCCACGAGCGACACGGGGTCAACCGCCAGTGGCGCCGGCGACGAAACAGGTCCCACGGAAACGGCCGAAGGCGCGACTGCTGTTGAGTGGCTGCAGAAGGCGCTGAAACTCCCCGTCGACGGCGAATTCGGCCCCGCCACAGAGGCCGCTGTTCGTCGCCTGCAGGCCCGCCATGGCCTCAGCGTAGACGGCGTCGTTGGCCCCTCCACGTGGGCGCTGATCGGCGTGCAGAACGCTGCCACGCTGACCCCCCCGGCGTCCGCTCTCACCGCGCCCAGCGCATCAGGCGACGACTCCAGCGCAGGCGCTTCGGAAGGCGGCGGTGAAGCGGAAAACGTCATCGCAAGGGTGATCGCAGCCGCGGATGAAATCGCCACACGTCCGTATGTGTGGGGCGGCGGACACGGCTCGTTCGAGTCCTACGGCTATGATTGCTCCGGCTCAGTCTCCTACGCGCTGCACGGCGGTGGCCTGCTCAGCTCCCCCGAGGACTCCACCGGCCTTGAGTCCTATGGCGAACCGGGACCTGGCAAGTACATCACCATCTACGCCAACGCCGAACATGCGTACATGGTCATCGACGGCAAACGCTTCGACACAGTCGCGCTCGCAGAAGGCGGCTCGCGCTGGGGCGGCTCCTCGGATGACGGCGGCGGCTTCGTCGAACGTCACCCTGACGGACTGTAGGCACCCGCCCGAGCGTCCCGTCCCAAGCGCGGCCTAGCTTCCTCCTCCACCTTCCCAAACGACGGCGAGAGGAGGCGCGGCGATGCTCGCACGCGCGCATACGTTCACGATCGAGGGCCTTCATGCACGGCATGTAACCGTGGAGGTAGACGTGCGTAGGGGCCTGCCCGGGTTTGCCATCGTGGGCCTCGCCGATGCGGCAGTGCGCGAGGCCCGTGAGCGCATCCAGGCAGCAATCCTCAACTCGGGATATGAGTTTCCCGCGCGGCGCATCGTCGCGAATCTTGCCCCGGGTGATGTGAGGAAGGCCGGCCCGGGACTGGATCTCGCGCTCGCATGCGCAGTGCTTGGCGCGAGCGGGCAGCTGACGCCGGAGAGCCTAGAGCGGGTTGCGCTCTTCGGCGAGCTGGCGCTGGACGGCGCCGTTCGGCCGTCGCGCGGCACGTTGGCCGTGGCGCAGTCCACGCAGCGAGCCGGCCTTGGCAAGCTGCTGCTAGCGAGCGAGCGCGCACGCGAGGCCGGGCTGATCGACGGCTTGCAGGTGGCGGCTGTGGAGCAGCTTTGTAGCGCCGTGCGCGTGCTCGGCGGCGCACCCGGCGACGCCCTGCCACCGCAGCGTGCAGCGGCGCGCACGATCGATCCGGGCGCAGCCGGCTCGCTAACCCCCAACTTTCCAACAGTGGACCTGGCTGAGGTGGTGGGCCAACCTCACGCGGTGAGGACACTAATGATCGCCGCCGCCGGCGCCCACAACATTCTCTTGAGCGGCCCGCCGGGGACGGGCAAGACGATGCTCGCACAGCGCCTGCCCTCGATTCTGCCGGCGCTGAGCAAGTCTGAGGCAGTCGAGGTGACTCGCATCCACAGTGTCATGGGCGCGAGCATCCTCGCGTTGGCCGCAAGCCGCCCGTTCCGCGCTCCCCATCACTCGATCACAGCCGCTGGGCTGCTCGGCGGAGCGCTGCGGGGATCACTGGGCGAGGCGGTGCTCGCACATCACGGGGTGCTGTTCCTGGACGAGCTCTCCGAGTTCACCCGTCCTGCGCTGGAGGCACTGCGCCAGCCGCTCGAGGAGGGCCGCGTCGCCATCGCCAGGGCACATCACTCGGCCGTCTACCCCGCCCGCTTCATGCTCGTGGCGGCCACCAACCCGTGCCCGTGTGGATATGCGGGCGACGGCGATCGCTGTGCTTGCAGCGAAGCGGACATGGCGCGCCATCGCAAGCGCCTGAGCGGCCCACTGCTGGACCGCATTGATCTGCTGGTCAACCTCCAGCGAGACACCTCGCGTGACCGTGACGCCGAGCCGCTGCTCAGCTCAGCCGAGGCGCTCAGGCAAGTGGATGGCGCCCGCGCGCGCCAGGCGCGGCGGCTGGCCGGTGATGGCGTGTCGGTCAACGCCCACATGGATGCGCGCATGCTGGCGCGACACGTGCGCCTGGATGAGCGCGGCGAGCGCATGCTCGCAGCAGGACGACACGGCGGGCTTCTGAGCGCGCGCGGTGAGCACCGGGTGCTGAAGGTGGCACGCACGATCGCCGACCTGCGCGCGAGCGAGCGAGTACGTGCGCGCGATGTTGGCGCCGCGCTGGCGCTGCGCCCCGATGTGGTGCTCGCGGGCAGCCGCGTGGCATGAGCTCCAGCCTGCAAGCTCCCAACGCATCGCGCGGCGCGTGCTTGAGATGCTTGCGTCGTAGCTGGCTGCTGGGCCAGCTGAGCGGGCCGCTTGACTACTGCGCACGCGACCGCACTCGGCTGATCGACCTCCTGGCCCTAGCGGATGACGAGCTCCTGCAGGCTGTCGCCGGCAGGCGTGCCGGCGAGCTCGCCGATCGTTACAAGCGCTTCCAGGTTGACGAGCATGAGCAGGCGCGACACGCGCGGATCTGCCGGCATCGAAATGGCTATCCACGTGGGCTATGCGCCGCCATGGCACCCCCACTGCTTGAGGTTGCGGGCGGCGTTGAGCGCCTGGCGAAGCTGGCCGCTGCGCCCGTGGTAGCGATCGTTGGCTCGAGAGCCCCCAGCGACTACGGCATGGAAACCGCACGAACCCTCGCACGAGGGCTCACAGCAAGCGGCGTAACCGTGAGCGCCTGCCTGAGCGACGGGATCGCCGTGGCGGCCCACGCCGGCGCGCTGGACACATATGGGGAGAGCATCGCCGTGATGGGTGGCGGGCTGGATGTGTCGTGCCCCGCTCGCAGACGGTCTTTGTATGAACGAGTAAAGAGCGCGGGATGTGCAGTATCTGAGCTGCAGCACGATTGCAGCGGGCGCCGCTGGGGCCAGCTCGCTGCGGAGCGGATCGTAGTGGGACTCGCCCAGCTAACCGTGCTCGTGGAGGCCGATCACACTCCAGGCGAGCTCGCCGCGGCACACATCACGCAGACGCTCGGGCGCCCCCTCGGCGTGATCCCCGGACGAGTGAGCTCTCCCCTCTCCGCCGGCCCACATGCGCTGCTGCGCGCCGGCGCCGAGTTGATCTGCGGACCAAGTGACGTGCTCGAGCTGCTTCATCTCCCGGATGACCGGCCGGCAGACGCACGACCGCCGCAGCAGCCGATGGATGCGACCGTGACCAGCGGCCTGCCACCAGAGCTCAAGGAGACGCTCGCACGCGTTGGTGGCGGCTGTGACACACCCGAAAAGCTAATGAGCTTGGGCAGGGACCCAGAGAGGGTGCTGCTGGCTCTAAGCGAGCTAGAGCTATTGGGGCTGATCGGGCGCGGCGACGGAGGCCGTTACCTGCCACGACAGCCGCTCGCAGCACTTGGGTAATTGAAAGTCGCTCGTCAGTTGAAGACGAGGCACCCTCCCAGCATGCTCGTGCGTCCCCGCGGCGAAGCGCCCAGCGCTAGTCATTGGCCGTCCGGCACCCAGAGCCGGGACCCTGGGCAGCGAGCTGTTCGGCTCTGATCACAAATGCGGAGGGGCGGATGCCGAGCCCTTCAGCAAGGATCAGCAGCAGCTCATACGTTGGGTTCAACTGCCCAGCCTCGAGTGCGCTCAGACTCGTACGCTCGATGTCGGCAGCGTCCGCAAGCTCCTCCGCGCTAACACCCAGCTCCCGCCGAATCTGGCCAATTGCCCGACCCAGCACTACGAGTTCCTGTTGGTCCTGCCGGCTCACGAAAGAAAAACTCCCAAATTGGGCTGAATACAACTGTCTGAGGCGAATTTCTACTTCTATGTCCTATGTCCTGCTCGCCCATATGCGTCAAGCTGGCGGCCATGGCAGCCCCCACCAAGCTCACTCCACGCACCCAAGACCATGAGCTGCTCGGCCATGCAATCAAGCTGGTGCTCGCCGAAAAGGGGCTAAACCAGAGCAAAGTAGCCGCCCGCTGCGCTCTCGATGTAAGGCAGATCAACAGGCTAATCCACGGCCTTGGCAACCCCACATACCTAACCCTGCTGCACGCCTGCGACGGCCTCGGCGTCAGCCCCGGCCAGCTACTGCGCAAGGCCGAGAAGCTGAAGCAGGAGCGCTTCGGAGAGCAGGGCCAGGACCGGGATTTTCTGTGAAGCGGATGAAGGGATTCGAACCCTCGACCTTCGCCATGGCAAGCCGTTAAATGCGCCCCGAGGCACGCAAATAGGCGCGATTTGGTCGACTCAACATGGCTTATTTAGAGGCCGTTTGGCTGGCTTGCTACCCAAACCGCTACCCACGGGCAATCTGCTACCCATCCGCTACCCACGGGTGTAGACTGCGGCGATCGCACCCGATCCGAAAGCCTCGATCCTCATCCGCGAGCACCGCGGCAGACCGTTCTACGAAGCGTTCTGGAGACTGAACGGCAAGCAGGTCAAGCGCCGCATCGGTCCCGCTTGGCTCGAACGCAACCCCAGCTCTGGCGAATGGGGCCGGCGCCGTGGGCGCGTGCCTGACCGCTCCTACGACGAGCGCGGCGCTCACGTCGAGGCCGCCCGACTCGTGGCCGAGTATGTGGCCGATGCCGCCGATCGGGAGCGAGTCGAGCAGGAGCGCCTTACGCGCGGCGTCACGTTCCGCGAGGTCGCGCACTCCCACATGCGCTGGCTGGCAGACGTAGCCGGGGCGAAGCCCTCCACCCTGCGCGACCGCGAGACGGTGTTGGGCGAGGCGGGTGTGGCGCGCAAGCGCGGCGAAGGCAAGACGTTGGGACACGTCATGGCTGCGCTCGGCGATCGTCCTGCCGCGAAGATCACCACGCGGGAGATAGACGACCTGCTGGCGACGATCAGCGCAACGGGTGCGTCGGCGGCCACCGTCAACAAGTACCGCTCGGCCGTCTCCGCCGTCTTCAACCACGGCTGCAAGCCGTCCACGTTCGCGTTGCCCGCGAATCCTGTGATCGGCGCCGACAAGCGCCGCGAGCCGGCCCAAGCTCCCCTCGTGTTCTATTCGCCCGAGGAGATCGAGGCCATCGCCCGCGCCCTCGCCGAGGGACAACACCGCGATCCGGCGTATCCCGCGGTCAACGACAGCGAGAGAATCGCACGGCATGCAGAGGACCAGCAGGACGCCGAGATGGTCCGCGTCGCCGCCTACGCCGGGCTGAGACAAGGCGAGCTACTGGCGCTGCGCTGGCGTGACGTTGATTTCGCCGGGTCCGCGCTGACGATCGCGCGGGCGATGAGCGCGGGAGTGGAGTCGTCAACGAAGTCCGGGCGTGTCCGCCGTGTGCCGCTCGCTGACCAAGCCGCCGGTGCGTTGGATCGGATGAGCCGGCGCGATCACTTCACGTCGCCCGACGACCTCGTGTTCTGCAACGTGTTCGGGCGCTCGCTCGATGGCTCGGCGCTGCGCCGGCGCTACAAGCGTGCCCAAGTTGCTGCCGGAGTTCGTCCGCTGCGCTTCCATGACCTACGGCATACGTTCGGATCGCTCCTGGCGGCGCGCGGCGTGGATGTCGTGACCATCCAGAAGGCGATGGGCCACAGCGCGCTAAGTACAACGAGCCGCTATCTACATGCGCGCCCAGCCTCCGAGCAGGCCCAGGAGTTCACGGCTGCGTTTATTCCTAGTACGCAGTGCGCTCGTGAATCGATATGAACCCACTTTGCAGGCACCAGAGCACCGTGCCTCGAATTCGAGAACAGCACACACTCAATCTAGGGGAGCTTTTCGATTGCTTCCTTGAGCGTCATTGCATCCACAAGGGAGCCTGGGAGCTCTGGCTCTTCGTAGCCAGGGAGCCTCATCATCTTTCCGCCGGTCCGCCCGATCAGGAGTGCAGGCGTGCTTCGAAGCCGCCGCACTATCGCGGTGTGCCTATCTGCGACCAACTGCCCAAAATAGTGCTTATTTTGCCTATCACTTTCCCACTGCGTGAGGTTTAGGTCTGGAACCTGACTAGCTATGCCATTGAGATAGCTTTCGGTTACGTAGCCTGTGTACTCTGGACCTTGCTCATGATAGAAGGTGTCGACGAAGTTCCAGAGCTTGCCCTGAGCACCGGCAGCAAGCGCCGCCGTCTGCTGATTCACAAAGGCACGCGGGTTGTGGGTATCTGTCTCACGAGAATGGAACTCAATCTTCACGTTGTTAGTGCGCACCCAGTCATAAATGATCGACGGCAGGAAGGAAACCACGAACAATTTCGACGTGAGGCACTCTAGATCGAGGAACACCTCAAGCGTGACGGGGGCGGTGGGCTGTCCGAGGGTATAACCACTCTGAGGTATCCCGTCCAGCACCGCGCTCACTTCTCGATCAGTCTGGCTATCCGATGCACCCACAGGCGTAGCTGGTCGCCCACCACTTCGCCCAACGACACTCAGCACGCCAACAATAACTATGGCGATCACGACCGCGGCGAGGCCCGTCCGCGCCAGTTGAGTCTTTTTCAGATCCTGCACGGCTCGCTCTTGAGCGACCCGTGCCCTCCGTTTAGCGCGACCCTGACTGGACACCACAACTCCCCTGTTTGCGTCAAGCGACATGACCAATTTGGCCGTCATAGCTACGCACTCGTTTGCAGACTACTCCGAACCCAGGGATGAGCAGAGGAGCAGGAGCCACCGTGCGTCATATTGCGACCGACTCTCCATGCTGACGGGGATTCTGCCATTGGCCGACTCTGTGGCGACCGTTTCTAACTGGACCGTTGACCCTCGAACTGTTTCCGTTTACTTGACTTTAAGGAGATAGTCACGGAACCTACCGGTAATGGCGATACGGGCAAGTCTCCAGAGCCATTGATATTTGTCCAGAAACGACCTACCAAGGGAGGGTGCACGCTCATGTGCCACATTAAGCGGTCGGCTGGCCTGCTCATTATGATGTTCCTTCTGCCATCCGTATTGCCCGGAGTAGCAATCGCTTGTTCAGGGGGGGAAGGCGAATTCCCCAGTTCGATTACGATTTCTCCGTCGCCCTACAAATATCCGGCTGCCGAAAACAAGGAATTTGTGATCAAAAACACCAGCCTGATATTTCCATTCGAAATTGAAAACGTGCGTTCAAGCAACGCCAAGTTCAAACCGCGCCGAGAATGCGTCACCGGCCATGAGCTGCTTGCAGGAGAAAAATGCAAAGAACACGTGGAATTCGTGGCACCGTTTGAAAAAGGCCAAACCGCGGTGCTCACTGTAGAAACCTTTGGAGGCGATGAAACCGACAACCTTTCAAGCTAACCTCTCCCTTCACCCATCCAATCAGGCAAGTTGGCGTTTACAGGTCCCACCGGTGTTCAATTGTGATTATTTTCGGTCGGGCCTGTCAATGCCACTTCGATACGTTCGCGGACGTATAGCCGCCGCCTGCCGATCTTGACACTCGGCAGGATGCCACGACGCGCCCAATCTTCGACGGTCGAAACGGGTGCATGTAGAAGATGAGCCACATCCCGCGCGGTCATGACGTCATCCGCCGTGAGTCGCGTTGGTCTTGCAGGCCTTGGTTGCCAGGCATCCTGATCTGCGTGTACGGGCCGAGAGCCACTCATCGTGTCCGCTCGGGTGGTGGTGGCTGGACGGCGCGGTGGAGAGTGCGGATGACTCCGGGGAGACGCGGGGCGTAACGCGCATGGCCACGGCTTTCGACGGTGCGGTCGTAACCGGTCCAGCTGTCGTGGCCGTGTGGTTGGCCGTATGCGAGAGAGGGTGTTTGCGTGTGGCTGTGGCTCATGTCTCGTGCGAGGCGTTTGATGCGGTCACGGTCTTGGCCGTGTTCGCCGAGGTCTTGGCGGTTGACGTACCAGTCGGTGCCTTCGCGGGCGCGGGATGCCTCGACGTAGGCGGGCTCCTTGCTGGTCTGCCAGCCGCCGGTCACGACGAGCGTGCGGGCGACGGTCGCGCCTTGCGCACGGTGGATGTGGCTGGCGTAGGCGTGCGAGGTCGTCGCCGGCGAGTGTTCGCCATTGGTGGGTGACGTCGAACTGGATCAGCACCTCGCCGGCCTCGTTGATGTCGATGACTTCGCCGCGGGCGCCGTTCTCGACACGCTCGACGCCGCGCTGGTGGTGCTGGTCGATCATCGCTACCCGATCGCCGGCACGGATGCCGTAGTGGACACCGGGCACCTGGGCTTCAATGTCGCCGAGTTCGCCGCGCTCGGCGCGGTAGTGCTGTGCGCGGGCGTTGAGCCGGTCGATCTCCAGGTTGGATGCGTCGGAGATGAGCGCGACCTGCTCGGTCGGGTGTTCCTTGGTCAGCCTGGCCCAGTCGCCGACAGCCCGCTCGACGGCTTGGTCGCGGGTGTCGGTCATATGCAGCTGGCCGCGGCGTAGGTAGTGCGCCATCGCCCGGTCTGAGCGGCCGGCGCGTAGGTCTGCCCACGCTCGCTGCTCAGCAGGATCGAGCGTGCGCCGCACATTCCATAGCTGCGCGCTCGGCGCGAGCTCGGCGAGCCGATCGAACATGCCTCCCGCGCCGATCGATGGAAGCTGCGCGCCGTCACCGATCACCACCAGCTTCGCCTCTGTTCGATGCACGATCTCTGCCAGCCGGTCGAGGCGGCTTGTGTCGGCCATTCCGGCCTCGTCAAAGAAGATCGTCGTCCGCGAGTTAATGTCGAGGCGGCCGTGCTCGACGCGGGCCACCAGGGCGTCGAGCGTGAGCGTGCGCCGGGCGAGCGCGGGGCTGTCCTGTCCGAGACGCTGCGCGGTCGAGCCCGACACGGCGATCCCGAACGTGACGTGGCCGGTGAGCTGCTCAGCCTTGGCTGCCGCGTCGATCACTACCCCCTTGCCGGTGCCCGCCGGGCCGACAAGGACGGCGGCGCGCTCAGGGCCAGTAATGACCTCAAGCGCATGGGCCTGCTCGGCGCTGAGCCGTGCTCCGATCCGCTCGGCGAGCTGGTCGCCAGCCGTTCTGCGTGCCTGCTCGCCCACATCTCTGCCAGCGGGCTTTCCGAGCTGTACGAAGTGGCGCTCGATCGCCTGCTCTTTCGCACGGATGGCAAGGGTCGTCATCCGACCGCCCCCCAAGGGGAGCACGCGACGCTCGGCGATCATCTCCCGAGCCTTGGCCAGGGCGTCGGCTGGGGCGAGTTCGCCGGTGGACTGCTCAAGCAGCACCGCGCGCAGCTCCCCCGGCTCGAACGTCGCCGCGCGCTCGGTCAATCGCTCTTCGACACGATCCTCAAGCGCACCCTCACGCCGCGAACGACCATCCTGTCGGCTGTCGTGTCGCTCATGCCCGTGGCCATGTCGTGCGGCCTTCTCATGCCATACGCGCTGCAGATCGCCGCGGGTCACGGGGAGCTTGGCCTTGCGGTTCTCCAGCTTCAACCGCCGCAGCTCCCCGCGCTCGGGTGCTCTCCCCCACTTCGCCCGGAAACGCTCAGCCGCCGCCGCGACCTCACGGCTACGAGCCGAGAACGCATCGATCAACCCTTGAGGCACGCCGACGATCTCGAAATACCGGCCCTCCTTGCCCGTACCTCCGTCGATCTCATAGCCGTGCTGGGAGAGCTCGTGTGCGAGCGCGGAGCGATAGAACGCGCCGACCTCTCGGACCGAGCGGAAGATCGGCCGTGACGCGACCGCGACGATCTGCCCGTCGTCGCGGACCGCGCTCGTCACGACCACATGGCTATGCAGCTGCGGGTCCGGAGCATCACCACCGATCACCCCACGCGCCGTGGTGTGCAGATACTCCGCGGCGATCAGCTCCCTGGCGGGCTCCTCCACCACCTCCCCGCCATACCGGCGCCTGACCGTCGGCACCGACTCAGTCATGTGCTCGATCGCCCGCTCGACCGCGTTCCGGTGGGCCTGCTCGATCACGCCCCGCTCGTGCTTGTCGCCAAGCGCCCAAGTCACCGACACCGACTTCGGGGCGCTGAATGTCACGTCGATCCCACCACCACGGCTACCGTCCGCGCCAGCACGCCGCAGCCAGCGCCCGCTCGCCGGATGCCGGCCCTCCATCAGCGCGATGAAGTCCGGGCCGTCAACCGCACCGCTCTCGACGCCGAGCTGCGCGAGCGTATCTGCCGAGGCAAGCCACCGGCCGGGCGCCTGCGCAGGCTCGCCGCCAGGCGTCAGGTAGTAGTCGCCACGCTCGGGCTGCACGGTCTTGCCCTCCAGATACCGGGCATAGCCACCGCCCTTCGCGGCACCAATGCTGGAAGCAGTCACCACTACCGTTAATGACCGCGAGGCCCGCAAACCGGCCAGCGAATTTCGGGGATATGGCCTTGCACACCCCTCTATGACCCCAACCACCACAAACCGGCCAACGACTTTCCCGCCAGCACCCTCGTGAGCGCCGAAAGGGAGGCCAGGAACGACACAGCAATCGCACAGCACCCGCACCCCTGTGCATGAGGTCTGTTTGAGCAGTGCGGGCCGTGCACCGGCGGGCGAACAAAGGGATAGCAAGCGGGCTGCCGCAAGCGGTTGACTTGGATCGGTCGGAGCCGCGTGCGACACTACGAGCGATGGAGCCGCCCCATGTGACGCTCAGCGGGGACCTGTCTGGCGACTACGTGGTCGAGGACCGACGGCCTGACGGGCGCGTCGTCCTGCGCCCTGACCTGAGCGCGAAAGCGATGCTCGCCCGCCACGGCGAGCGCGAGCTGACCCCGGACGAGTTCGAGCAGCACTTCGGAGAGCTGCCGACAGACGGCGAGGGCTGAGAGTGCCGGACACCCCGGCCGGGCCACTCTTCCCGGTGGTCTTCGACGAGCCCGCAATCGCCGAAGACCTCGCCCACCATCCCCCAGTCGCCCGCCACGCACTCGAAATGCTCCGGCGCGAACTCGACCGCGACGGGGGCATCCCCACCTCCCGGCTGAAACGCTGCGAAGCCGAAGGCGACGACGGCACCCGCCTCGCCGGTTGCCTCAAGACCTACGTGCCCTGGCCCACAGGGCAATTCGGGCTCATCATGATCCCCGTCGCCCATCCCACCCGGCCGGTCGCGCTACGCGCGATCGCGTTCGGTGTCCGCCACCCCGCCGCCTTGAAGCCGAGCGTCTACAGGATCGCCGACGAACGGCGAAACGCGTCGAGCGCATGACGAGGCGAACCGGCTGCCGAGCCATCGGGCCACGGGTAAACAAAGCCGCTGTCCGCTCCGCCTTCCTAATCCGCGGGGATCAGCACCGATAGCCGCACGCCGAGCCCGTCGGCAACCGCGATCATCAAGTCAAACGGGGGATCAAGCCGTCCAGCTTCGAGGGCGTTGATCATCTGCACGGCGATACCGCTCCTGACGGCAAGCTCAGCCACGCTGATTCCCTCCCGCTCGCGCACCTGCCTGATCTTCTGCCCAAAGAGGATCAGCTCAGCGTCCTCGTTCATATCTTCCTCTCGTTAGTAGTCGTGGACGCGGTGCGAGGCAATAGCCCACGCCCCAGGTCGAAGGCACCCAGTCGATCGCACCAGCCTTGGCGAGCTTGCAGCGCAGCCGCGAAGCGTGGGACTCCAGCGTCCGCGATGTGTCCTGGGACGGGTAGCCCCACAGATGCCGCAGCAAATCCGCCTTGGCGAAGACGCGCGTCGGTTCGCGTGCCAGGTAGAGCAGCAGCGCGTACTCGCGTCTGCGCAGCTCCACGGGCGTCGATCCATAGATCACCGTCCGCGTCGCTGTGTGGATCGTCAGCGCCCCGCAGCGGATCACCGGTGGCGTCTCGCCGGTCGGCCGGCGTAGAAGCGCTCGCACTCGCGCGAGCAGCTCTGCGTACAGGAATGGCGCGCGGATCACGTCGTCCGCGCCTGCCTCGAACGCGCGCAGCGTGTCCGTGGCGTCGCTGCTGGTGCTGACCCACAGGACGCGAGCACCGGAACCCGCGAGTTCGCCCCCTCGCAGGGCACGTAGAGCGCCGAGCCCTGCGCCACGCTTGGACGCACGGCCAAAGACGATCAGGTCGACCTCGCCGACCGATGCGGGATCGCTGACCAACCGTGTGTCGAAGCCGTCAAGCGCTAGCTCGTCGGCCAGCGCTTCGTTTTCGCTCTCCTGGCCGTAGATCACTACGACCGGGGGCGCAGCTCGCGGGATATCCTCCGGCTGCATTGGAGTTCAGGCTCCTTTGCCACGCCCCCGGCTGTTGACGCAGCGCGGGGGCACTTTGGTTATTGCGCCCCAGATCATAACGCTTACGCACATGGGCGTAAGCGCATGGACTCAAGCGGTTATGCCTGCAAGGCTCGACCTATGCCTCCCCCACTCCCACCAGACCCAGCACTCGGCCTCGCGATCAAGGAACTGCGCGAGGCCCGCGACCTAACGCAGGAAGAACTCGCCAGCCGAGCAGGGATGACGTTCGGCACCGTCAGCCGCCTAGAGTCGGCCAAGAGCGCGCCCGCATGGGCGACCGTCATGCAGATCATCGACGCGCTGGTCGTCTCCCTTCCGGAACTAGCGCAGGCCGTCGAGACCGCCCGTCGAGATCGCCCCAAGCCTTCTAGGCGATGATCGTCGTCCTCGACACGAACTCGTTCTATGGCGACGTATACGCTCGGAAGCAGGATCTGACGGCTCTGTTCGCCGCCGTTGACGATGGTCTTCTCGAGAACGTCGAGATTTGGACACCAAGGGCCGTGGTCGGGGAGCTTGCAAGGCAGTTCCGTGAGCGGTCAGAGCGAATGACGAAGGTCCTTGGCGAGATATCCTTCGACCTCTCCTCGTTCAGCATCCAAAGGCCGACGATCCCGGATACAGCGGAGTCCCGTGCTGCCGAGTATCGAGACGGACTTGAGCGCCGTCTTTGCGGAAGGCACAGATCTATTGCTGCACATCCCGACGCGAGCGGGAAGATCCTCGACTGGGCGGCAGAGCATCGTGCGCCGATCAAGACCCCGGGGCCTCCGCAGCCGAAGAAGGGGGAGAGGGATCTCTCGATGTTTGCGAAGCGGGAGACCAAACCTATCTATGGCGTAGTTGATGCCGGGATCTGGCTGACAGTGGTAGAGGCAGCGCAGCAGTCAGATGTCGTTCTGATCACGGGTAATAGGACTGATTTCGCCGATACTGACGACCCATCGAAGCCGCACAAACTGCTTGCCGACGAACTCGATGCTGCCGGCCTCAACCCCCGTCGCGTGCAGATCTGCCAAACCGTGCAGGCGTTCAACGAACAACACGTAAGACCAGCGGAGGATGCTCGGGCAAAAGCCAACGCCTTCCTCGCGGACGAGGGCAAGCTGGAGGCACTGAAGTCGGAGATCGCCGATGCGGTGAGCTGGTTTCCGCTTGAGCTTGGGGAGAAGTGGGATCTGGAAGTCGAGACCGATAGCTCGACACTCGCGGAGTTTGATCCGACTGCGCTTGAGCTTGTACGTGCCGACCTCGGTCCGGATGCGTACTTCATGACTATCTGGGCTACCGGTCAAGCCCGGTTCGACCTCACGATCAGGAAGTACGACGCGTCTGGGATAGATGCGCGAAGTCCCATTTCTGTGTACGACTGGGATTGGAACGAGTCGATGGTCGCGGCCGAGCTTGAAATGTCCGCTCGAATGCTCGTCGAAATACGTGTATCGGACGGAGAGGATTTGGCTGTTTCGATTGAGGAGATAGACAGCATTCCGATCGGCTGATATGGCCGCCACGATCGCGCGCGATTTCCGCGGACTGCTTGGCATACCGCCAGCTTGACGATGACTAGCCTGAGAGCCGGCAGCTATCTCAATTCCCTGTCGCGCCGGCAACGCTCGACTTCGGCCGAGGTTCGTCCGTATTACGCGACGAGCAGCCCGTTGCTCACAAGCCCAAGGCTCGTCAGCACGCTCATGCCAGCCTGAACGTCGAGGTTCGAAAGACCGGTCGAATGGTTCTGTCTGCTGCCTGCGGGAGCCTGCTTCCAATGCCAACTGGGCTTACGTCCGAGACGACGACGGTCACGAGAGCGCGCGAGACCTTCCTAACGGCCAACGCGAACAACGAGCGAATCCTGAATCCGCTCATTGACGCGTATCTCACCG
>DATHLT010000117.1:0-4382 GCA_035487855.1 Solirubrobacteraceae bacterium | reverse complement strand
GTTACTCACCCGTTCGCGGCTCTGCCCCAGGGCAAGCCCTGGTTCGTCGCTCCACTTGCATGTGTTAAGCACGCCGCCAGCGTTCGTCCTGAGCCAGGATCAAACTCTCCGTGAAGAACTTCACGAAAAGCTGTCATTGGTTTGCTTTCGCCGGTCGCACGCAAGCGCACGACTGACTACGGCAACGCGGAACCTATACACCGTGGTCCCGCACCATGACGGGGTACTTCTCCTACTTGACTCTTTACCGCCACCCGGAGGCGTCATAGACGCTCCCGTCGGCGGGTCGAACCTGGACGCACACCACGATCACGAAATAGATCGTAGATGCGCATGCTGTTGAGTTTTCAAAGACCGCCGTGCCTCACCGAAAGGGGTTCCTTCTGGAGGAGACCGATCCGACCCAGTGCCCAGGGGCGCCTGCGGGCCGACCGGGGAGTATAGCGCGATCCGCGCGCCACGCTTTGCGGTGATAGTTCGGTCGTCAGCCTAGCGGGCGTGCAGGCGGCGAAAGCGGCGCTTACCGACCTTCAGGATCTGGCCGTCAGCCTGCTCACAAGGCACATCGTGGCTCCCCGCCAGCACAGGGATCTCGCCGAGCGAGACGCCACCCTGGTCGATCATCCGGCGCGCCTCCGAGCGCGAGACCCCAAACTCCTGGGCGATCAAGCCGGGCAGGTGCACCATGCCCTCGCTGCAGTCGAAGTGGGCGTCCTCTATCTGCTCGGGCACACCGCGCTGGACGAACACGCGATCGAAGTGGCTCTCCGCCGCGGCTGCCGCCGCTTCGGAATGTAGCCAGGCGACGAGGCGCTGAGCCAGCGCGCGCTTCGCGTCGCGTGCGGAGAGGCCGTCGCGGGCATCCGTCGCACTGGGCCCCCCGCCGTCGCTCGGCGCTCGCGCGTCGATCAGCAGCCGGTAGTATTCGCCGAGCGCCTCGTCGGGGATGCTCATCGTCTTGCCGTACATTTGCTGCGGCGCATCGGTCACCCCGATCTGGTTGCCCAGGGACTTGGACATCTTCTGGTGTCCGTCCACGCCCACCAGGATCGGCATCGTCAGGACCGCCTGTTGGGGCTTGCCATAGGCGCGCTGGATGTCGCGCCCCAGCAGCAGGTTGAACTTCTGGTCTGTGCCCCCCAGCTCGACGTCGGCGTCGATTGCCACCGAGTCATAGCCCTGTAGTAGCGGGTACATGAGCTCGAGCATCGAGATCGGCTCGTTGGCGCTCCAGCGTTTGGCGAAGTCATCTCGCTCGAGCAGCTGCGCCGCGGTAGTCGTGCCCACGAGCTTCAACATCTCCGCCATCGGCATGTCGAGCCATTCGCTGTTGCGCCGCACCTCCAAGCGCTCCGGGTTCGCGTCGAGGACCTTCAGCGCCTGCTCCTGGAATGTCGCGGCATTGGCATCGATCTCCTGCGGCGAGAGCATCGGGCGCAGGCTCGAGCGGCCCGAAGGGTCGCCGACGCGTGCCGTGTAGTCGCCCACGATCAACACCACACGGTGGCCCGCGTCCTGGAACGCGCGCAGCTTGCCCAAAACGACCGCGTGCCCGAGGTGGATGTCCGGCGCGGTCGGGTCGATCCCGAGCTTGACGCGCAACTGACGCCCCTCCCGCTGCGCGTCGCGCAGCTTCTGCGCGAGCGTCCCCACAGGGAGGCTGTCGACGGCGTTTGCCGCCAGCCGAGCGGCTTCGTCCGCGGCCGCATCGTTGGCGTTCGGCATCAACGCCAATGCTAGACTCTCGCCCCCTGGAGGGTCCCACCGCGCCGCATGCGCCGCGCCCCGATCGCGTCGAACGGGCTCTCCACACACCGCGGAGGATTACGCTCCGCAGCCGCCGATGAGCGATGACGATCGCCCCGACATAAAGCCCACCACGAAGCCGCGCCTGAAGCGGCTGCGCTTCACGGCGATCCTCAGCGCGGTGCTCGTGCTGGGCTTGATCTCGTTCGTGTTCGGGATATTCGTGTCGATCGCCTCGGATCTGCCCTCGTTGACGAAGTTCTCGCTCTACAAGGACGAGCAGAGCTCAACGCTGTATGACGATCTGGGACACCCGATCGGCGTGCTCAGCCAGCAGAACCGGGTGATCGTGACCCCCGGACAGATACCCCCGCTCGTCAAGGAGGCGGTGATCTCGATTGAGGACAAGCGCTTCAATACCGAGGGCGGGATCGATATCCGCGGCATCATTCGCGCGTTTGTCGACGACATCGAGCACAACGGCACCGTCCAGGGAGCCTCCACAATCGAGGAGCAGTTCATCAAGAACGCCCTACAAGCTCAGTCCCATCGTACGATCTTCGAGAAGCTTCGCGAGGCTGCGCTCGCCTACCAGCTCTCGCGCAGATGGTCGAAGGAAAAGATCATCACCGCCTACCTCAACACGATCTACTTCGGCAACGGCGCATATGGGATCGAGGCTGCCGCGCAGACCTACTTCGGCCAGGAAGTCAACCACCTGGGCTGCGGCAAACCTGGCCATGAACTGTGCGTCCAACAGCTCAAACCATGGGAGGCGGCGCTGCTGGCCGGGATCATCCAATCCCCTACCGCATACGACCCTGCCACCCACCCGCAAGCGGCCAGGGAACGACGTGATGTGGTCCTGCGCCAGATGCTCGAACAGGGCTACTTGACGAGGTCCGTCTATGACGAAAGCCTCAAGCAGTCCGTTCCGGGCGCATCCGAGATACAGGCGCCGCAGGAGCAGACAATCGAAGGCGTCAATGCGGGCTACTTCACCAGCTGGGTGCAACAGCAGATCATCGAACGCTATGGCGCACCGCGGGCATTCGATGGTGGCTTGAAGGTCAAGACAACGCTCGATCTGCAGCTTCAGCGCGCTGCCGAACAGGCGGTCGACGACTATCTCGCCAACCCCGAAGGGCCGGCTGCGTCACTCGTGGCAATCGAAAACTCGACCGGCGAGGTGCGCGCGATGGTGGGCGGGCGCAACTACGAGGAAAGCCCTTTCAACCTCGCCACTGAGGGTGAGCGCCAGCCTGGCTCATCGTTCAAGGCGTTCGATCTCGCCGCCGCTTTGGAGCAGGGGATCTCGCCCGAATCGGTGTGGCCCTCCAAGGAAAAGGTCTTCTACGTGCGGGGTTCGCACGGCGTAGTCGAAAAGTTCGTGGTGCACAACGACGAAGGCGCCTATACGGGGGAGAACACCCTGACCGGTGCACTCGCGTACTCCGACAACTCGATCTTTGCTGAAGTCGGTCTCAAAGTCGGCACTCAGCATATCGCCGAGCTTGCCCACAAGATGGGCATCACAACGCCGCTATCGACGAACCCAGCCATGACGATCGGGGGTCTCACGATCGGGGTCACGCCGCTGGATATGGCGCACGCGTACGAGACGATCGCCCACGGTGGCGAGCGCGTTAGCGGGACGCTGGCGGAAGCCGAAGAACCAGTCGGCATCCAGGAAGTCAAGGCCGGCGGCCAGCGACTGCCGGACAACTCCAAGCAAGACATAAACCAGGTACGAACGCGGCGTGTGCTGCCCCAGAGCGTTGCGGAAACAGAGACCTCGATGCTTGAGACAGTGATCCAATACGGCACCGGCAAGGCGGCCGCGATCGGACAGTTCGCCGCGGGTAAGACGGGTACGACCTCCAACTACGGCGACGCGTGGTTCGTCGGCTGGGACTCCAAGTACACCGTCGCCGTTTGGGTCGGCTACCCCGACAAGCTGATCCCGATGACGACCGACTTCAACGGCAACCCGGTGCTTGGCGGCACCTTCCCGGCGCTGATCTGGCACGAATTCATGATGTCGGCGCTAGGGATCGACAAGGAACGGGCCGAACTGGTCGCCTCGCATGGGCACCATTCGACCACTACCACGGGGAGCTCGCAAGCAAGCTCGCCCTCCACCGCCACCGCGCCGGCCCACAACACCGGCCCAGCGGCGACCGGCAAGACCAACAGCAAATCCTCGCCGCCAACTGCCGGAGATGACGAAGCTGGTGGCGGTAACGGCGCAGCAACGCCTGAACACGCCGCGCCATCCGTGCCCGTGCCCACGCCCACGCAGACGCCCTCCCAGGAAGCCGCCAGCGCACCCTCATCCGCGCCCGCGGCACCGTCTACACCGTCTTCGCCCTCGCCCACGGGCGGCAGCGCAGCGCCCTAGCGGCGCGCACCGTCCGGATTTGGCCACGGACGCGAGACATGGCGGTTGCCGGCGACGCTGAAGCGCCAGGGTAGATCAACCGCCTTGCTGATACCGATGCGCGGGCCGATGAGCACCGGCGGGTTCTCCCAGCCCTTGGGACGCGGGCCGATGCGAACCGGCCCGCGTGAGAGGCTACTCCCGTTCTCATCCATCGAGATGCCAAGCGCCTGGGTGAGCTTGCCCGGCCCCGAAC
>DATHLT010000116.1:0-2681 GCA_035487855.1 Solirubrobacteraceae bacterium | reverse complement strand
CGCACTCCGGCGGCCGGCGGAGCGCTCGCTCAGGCCAATGAGTTCGCCTCCCAGAATGGGATCGATGAGACGCCGTCGTTTCTGATTGGGAGGGTCGGAGGCCCTCTGCGATTGTTCCAGCCGTCCTCGCTGCAGGCTGGGCCGTTCGTGCAGGCGATCGACGGCCTGCTTGGGAGGTCACGGTGACGGACGTCCGGCTGCGCCGCGCGAGCGTCGCCTTGTGCCTGGCCGGGGTCGGGATCGCCGGCTATCTCACGTACGTGCACTATGCCGGTCTGCGCCCGATCTGCGGGATCTCGCACGGCTGCGAGACGGTGCAGACCTCGAGATACGCGAGCCTGGTCGGAATCCCGGTGGCGCTGCTGGGCCTGATCAGCTACATGCTGATTCTGATCACGCTGACCATGCGGGACGAGCGAGCACTGCTGACCGGTTCCGGCCTAACTCTCATCGCGTTCGGCTTCAGCGTGTACCTGACCTACCGTGAGGTGTTCACGATCCACGCCATCTGCTCTTGGTGCGTGTCGAGCGCGATCGTCTTCTCGCTGATGGCAATCACCGGTACCATCCGCGCGGTACGCGCAGGCGGCGAGTTGTCGCCGGTGGCCGCAGAGGCAGCCTAGGGGGTTCCGGAGGTCAGGACGAGCTCAGCGCTTGCGGGCCAGACGCTGCAGCGCCCGTCTCCGGGCCGGATCGAGACTCGCCATCTGCTGCGCAAAGTGGCTGAGCGCGACCTCCCCGTACTGCTCGACCAGCCCTTCGACCTCCGATTGCGCTCTCAACGCCATGTACTGCTCGCGCTCGTAGGCTGGGGCGTAGTAGTCGGTCTTGCCCTCACGACGGCGAACCAGCAGGCCCTTCTTGTGCAGGCGGGCCATGATGGTCATGTACGTCGTGTACGCGCGTTCCTTACTCGCGCGCTTATTGAGCGCCTCCATCACCGAGCGAACCGATGCCTCCCCACTTCGCCAGAGCTCCTCCATCACCTCGGACTCGAGTTCGTGCAAAGGCGGGGGAACGACGGCCGCTTGCGATCGTTTGCGCTGACGGGTGGGCATCTACGACATAGGATAGCTGCTCGAACGGCGGCGCCAAAGTCCCGACGGGCAGATCTGCCAATCGCCGCTACGCGCCGTGAACGGCGCAGCGAGTTCTAGCGGCGCCGCGATCGCTTCTACTACGGCCGCTCGTAGTCTATTCGGCTCGGGCGGGAAGGATCGAGCGCGGATGACGTCTCTAGCATCAGAGTCAGTACTACTACGTGTCGTAGCTCTCAGAAAGCGGGCGCGCACTCGACTAGATGCCGTTAGCAAACCGCTGGAAAGGATCACATGAGAGAGCAAGATGGTTTCCCCGCCGGTCCGTTAGACGCCGTAGAGCCGCCGTCCGTGGAGGAGAATCATGTCGCGCAATGGCGACAGGCCGTTGGGCGTCGCTCATTCTTGAAGAGTATGGGGGTCGCGGGCGCCGTCGCGGTGCCCGGCAGCGCACTGCTTGCGAGCCAGGCGAAGGCCGCGAGCCGGGCAATTACCGCCGGCGATGTTGCGATCCTGCGGTTCCTAGCTGCCGCGGAGCTGATCGAGGCTGATCTATGGCAGCAGTACGACGAGCTCGGCGGCGTTAACGGCGGTAACCCGGCGTACATGGCGGCGCTGACGAACATCGATGGCGACATGCCGACCTACGTCCATCTCAACAACAACGATGAGCAAAGCCACGCCGCGTTTCTCAACGCGTATCTGAAGTCCAAGGGCGCCGAGCCGGTGAACCTCGACGCGTTCCGCACGCTGCCGAGCAGCAAGGCGACCGGCGCCAAGCAGATCGGCCGGCTGACCTCGCTGACCGCATTGGACGTCGACACGAGCTGGTACACGCGCTACCGCAGCGGGCAGAACCCGGACTTCGGGGCGCATTTCCCGCAGGCGTTCACGATCCGCAAGCAGCCCGCGATCCCGATCAGCGACGCCGACACCCCACCCAACATGGACGCTCCGCTGCCACCCACCACGCCAGCGCAGAGCCGCATGCAGGTGATCGCCTGCACCGCGGCGTTCCACTTCGGCTACATCGAGCAGGGCGGATCGAGCCTGTACTCGACCCTGGCCGAAAAGGTGACGAGCCTCGAGGTGCTTCGGATCGTGTCGAGCATCGGCCCAGCTGAGGCGATGCACTTCGCCACTTGGCAGGACGACGCCGGCAACGCGGCCAACGCCCCGGTCGCCCCCGTCACCGACCCGGTCACCGGCCTGACCATCCCCAACTTGGATGCCGATCCGCGCGGCGCGCTGGTGCAGGCGAACCTGATCTTTCCGACCCCGTGCGAGTTCATCAGTGGCCACCTGCCCCATTGCGCGATCGTGCGGCCAACGCTGGACCGCGACGGAGGCGCTGTGGCCACGATCAAGTCGTTCACCGCTGATCGTCTGTTCGAAGGCCAATCGGCCGGCTTCTTCAGCACCGTCATGGAGCTGGCCAGGAAAGCCGACGCCGCCGGGCGCCGGACTGGCTGACGCCGGTCCGGAGCCTCTCACGATTACCCATCTGACCCTCGCTGTTCGCTGGACCCGGTCGCGGCCACCTCGGGCCGCGACCGGGTCACTTCTACCAAAGGACACCGCCATGCTTACCGGAATTCTCGAGCCCACCCATCTGATCGTCATCCTGATCGTCGCGCTCGTGTT
>DATHLT010000115.1:0-3508 GCA_035487855.1 Solirubrobacteraceae bacterium | reverse complement strand
CGAACCCCTTGTCGTCGCTGAACCACTTGACTGTGCCAGTAGGCATGGTGTGAATTTCCTCCACGGTATGTGCGTGCTGCACGCGGAGGATGCTTCTCAAAGCTTCGACCTGCGAGCGCTTGCACTACTTTCGCCGGTCTTATGCGCCGGCCATACAAGCACGACGGTAGCACGTCGCACCGACCGTGTGTTGTTGAGATGTTGCGTGCGCCACGGGCTCATAGCGCCAGCCCACGGCCGCGGGCGCGGCTAGGGTGAGGTGGTGAACGCGGCCACACACGCGCAGCGAGACACCGACGGTGAGCAAACGCCGCGCCTTGGCCGCCTGTTGGCGCCCGCGGATCACGTCAGCGCGGATGAGATCGTCCAGGAGTGGGGCCTGTGGCAACGGCCGGCACGCGGCCATCCACACGTGATGCTCAACATGATCGCCACCGCCGACGGCCGCGCCACGGTCAACGGGCGCTCGGGCACCCTCAGCGGCCCCGCCGACAGGGCGCTGTTCCACAGCCTTCGCTCAGCCGTGGATGCAGTCCTCGTGGGAGCGGCCACGTTGCGCACCGAGCGCTACGGGCGGATCATCCCGGACGTCTCTCGCCGGCAGCTACGACAACAGCACGGCCTCAGCGACGAGCCGCTCGCGTGCATCGTCTCCGGGCGCATGACGATCGCGCAGGACGTGCCGCTGCTGGCCGAGCCCGCGGCGCGGGTTGTCGTGCTCACCGCCTCGCAGGCGAGCCTCCCTACCACCGCCGCCCACGTGGAGTACGTGCGCAGCGAGCGCGACGGGCAGCTGGACTTGGCCACGGCGATCGCCGCGCTGGGCGAGCGCTTCGGCGTACAGAGCGTGCTGTGCGAGGGCGGACCACACCTTGCCCGGCAGCTGCTCGGAGCCGGGCTGATCGACGAGCTGTTCCTCTCCGTCGCACCGATGCTCGCCGGAGGAGAGCCCGCGGGCTGCGAGGCAATGCGAATCCTTGCCGGCGATGAGCTCACGCCGCCGGTGGCGCTGGAGCTGCGCTCGGTGCTGCAAAGCGGCTCCGAGCTGTTTCTGCGCTACGGCGTCTGTGCGTGAGCGCTCGTCTCGCGCGAGACGATGCTGAGCAACTCGCTGGCCAGGTGACGGCCCTCGCTTGCCACCCGCGGCGTGGCGGCGATCCGCACCACCACCTCGTCACCGTCGAGCTCCTCGAGCGTGATCCGCGGCGCGTCTCGCAGCGGTGTCTGTAGCGACTTCTCGAGGATCTCCTGCAGATCGCCTGGGGTCATACCCGCGCGGAGACGCGCCCGCAGGTTCACCGCCTCGGGCTCACGCAGCGGCAGCACCGCCACATTCAACACCACGCTGTTCGGCACCAGGATCGAATCGTCCCCCGTCGCAAACGTCGTGTACAGCAGCCCCAGCGAGCTGACCGTGCCCTCGAGCTGGCCCGCCAGCGGACCGCCCTGCAAGCGCACCCGTTCGCCCACGCGAAACGGTCTGGCGCTCAGCAGCACGGTGCCCGCGATCAGGTTTCCTAGCGTCTGTTGCGCCGCCAAACCGAAGATCACCGCGGTGAAGGCCGTGCCCAAAGCAAGCGTTTTCGCTTCGATCCCAGCCACCCGCAGCGAAACGAACAGCGCCAATATCACCGTCGTTAGCCGGATCACGAAGCCCACCGTGCCGGCTGTTGCCGGGTCCAGACGCCTGAACAGCGCGGGTCCCAGGCCGCGGCCGATGTCGCGTGCGACCGCCCAGCCGAGGATCATCAGCGCGATCACCGTAACCACCCGTATCGGCGTTTCCAGAGCCGATTCGAGGACCTTATGGGCCGGCACAGCCGGTTTGCCGTCGTGTTTCGCGGTGCCCGCCACGGTCGTGCCGAGCAGGCTCACGCGGTTGTCGTACAACAGCACCACGGCCACGAACAACGGCACCAGCACAAGCGCCTGCAGACGCGCACGCTTGACCACGCGCGGGCTGATCTGACGCAGCAGCCCAACCTCCTGCCACGCATGGCTGCGCGTCTCGAACATCTTCGGCGGGGTTCTCGGGATCGGCACCGCCGTCAATGATGGTGCATGTTCGGCCGAAATCCCGGGATCGGCCATGCGTACTTGCCCAATCGCCAGCCCGCCCGATGAGACCACGAGATGCGTGCGACATCGGCCGCACCGGCTGCCACGCGTACTCCTATGTCTGGGTGTAGATGACCATTCCCAGCCCGAACAGCAGGCAGTAGACGGCGAATGGAACGAGTGTCCTGGTCTTGAAGTAGCGCACCAGGAAGGCAACGGTGAAGATGGCTGTGACGGCAGCGACAATGCAGGCGACCAGCGCCTGGCCGCGGATGCCATCGCCCTGATGTCCAAGCAGATCGGGCAGCTTGACGACGCCAGCCGCCAAGATGATCGGTGTAGCGAGCAGGAACGCGAAGCGCGCCGAGTCGCTGTGGTCAAGGCCACGCGCAAGCCCTCCGCCCATCGTCACGCCGTCGCGGCTGATGCCCGCGACGAGCGCCGTCGACTGCGCCACGCCAACGACAACCGCCTCGCGGTACTCCAGCGTGTTCAGCTCTCGCGCGCCGTCCGGCTTGGCCCCCTCGCGCGCTGCCAGTTCGCGGACCTCCGCCCGCCTGCGAAAGCGCTCGGCCGCGAACAGGATCAAGCCGTTGACCATCAGGACCACGGCAGCCACCTTGGGCTTGGCGGTGAGCGTCTGCAATGGATGCTGAAGCGCCAGCGCGAGCACTCCCGCGGGAATGCTCGCGGCGATGATCAGCCATGCCAGACGCTCGTCGGCGGTCTCAACCCTGCGCGTCATGAGCGTGCGGAAGAACCCACGCACAATCTGCACCCAGTCGCGCCAGAAGTACGCCAGCAGGCCGAGCGCACTACCCACGTGCAGCAGCACCACAAATGCCACCCAGAACGATTCTTTCTGGGACTGCGCATCGACGAGGTTGTTCCAGCCGAACAGCGTCGGGAACAGCACCGTATGCCCGAGGCTTGACACCGGGAACAGCTCCGTTATGCCCTGCAGCGCGCCCAGCACGATCGCCTGGAAGTAGCTGATGGCTGACGCGAGCGGGATCGCTATGAAGCCCAGCATCGAAGCGGCAGCTTATTGGCTTGCCGCGACTTCAGGCGTCCAGGCGCGTTGATGCACGCGAAGCCCCGGACGCACCGAGTCGCGTCCCCCGACATGCAAATGCCGACTCCCGTGCCGTCCAGGCGCGCACCGTCACCCGACTAGGAGGACACATGCATATCTCCAGGCGTCGTACGCCCACCCCCGCCAGTACAGACCACCCCGTTCCCCACAACGCTCGTACGCAGAGCAGCGGCACCGGCGGTTGGCTGAGGCCCGGCTGGCGGCGCGCCGCGATGCTTGCCGGCGGTGTCCTCGCACTCGCCGCAGCGCCCGCAGCGCTCGCTGGATCGCTTGACGCCGCAGGTGGCCAGGCGGTACGCGGAGGCGTCAAGAACCCCTCCCGCGGCGGCTACATCCAGACCACCCAGATCTGGG
>DATHLT010000114.1:0-11676 GCA_035487855.1 Solirubrobacteraceae bacterium | reverse complement strand
CGATGGCGAAGATGTCGCGGAGGATCCCCCCCACGCCGGTGGCCGCCCCTTGGAATGGCTCGACAGCTGAAGGATGGTTGTGGGACTCCACCTTGAACGCGCACACGAGGCCACCGCCGACGTCGACGGCGCCAGCGTTCTCGCCTGGCCCCATGACCACGTGCGGGCCTTCGGTGGGCAGCGTCCTGAGCAGTTTCTTGGAGTGCTTGTAGGCGCAGTGCTCGCTCCACAGCAGCGAATACATGGCGAGCTCGACCTGGTTTGGCGCGCGCCCCTGCTTGTCGCATACGAGCTGGTACTCATCACGGGTGAGCCCGAGCGCGAGCGCGTCCTCGATGGTGGGTAGCTCAGCGCTGTCAGGCACTGGCAGGTACGCCTTCGACGCTCATGCGCATCGACTGGAAGATCTTCAGCCCGTCGGCGGAGCCGCCGAACAGCTCGTCGACGGCGTGCTCGGGGTGGGGCATCATGCCGAACACGTTGCCGGCCTTGTTGCACACGCCGGCGATGCCGTGCAGCGAGCCGTTGAAGTTCTCACCGGGCGCGTAGCGCAGCACGATCTGGCCGCGGGTGTCCATGGCGGCAAGCGTCTCCGGGTCGACGTGGTAACGACCCCAGGCGTGCTTGGCGGGGATGCTCAGTCGTTCGTCGAGCGCGCACGCAGCAGTGAACGAGCCGCCGCTGCTCAGCACTTCGAGCTGCACCTGCCTGAACGTGAAGCGCAGATTGGCGTTGACGAGCAGCGCGCCGGGCAGCAGCTGCGCCTCGCACAGCACCTGAAAGCCGTTGCAGATCCCCAGCACGAGCCCACCGTCGCGGGCGAACGCGATCACGGACTCCATCGCAGGTGAGAAGCGGGCGATAGCGCCGGCACGCAGGTAGTCGCCGTAGGAGAACCCACCGGGGACGACGATCGCATCGGCGGCGCCCAAGTCGCGATCGCCATGCCAGATCAGCTCCGCGTCGCCGACGCGGCGTGCGGCGTTCAGCGCATCGACCTCGTCGCAGGAGCCGGGGAAGCGCAAGATCCCGAACTTCATCAGGGCCGCCGGGACTCAGTCAACGATGATCTCGTAGTCCTCGACAAGTGGGTTGGCGAGGAGCTTCTGGCACATGGGCTCCAGCTGGGAGACGTCCTCGACGTCGAGCTCTACGAGGCGTCCGATGTGCACGTTGCCGACTCCGACGAAGCCGAGCGCTGGCAGCGCGCGCTCGACGGCGACGCCCTGCGGGTCGAGGATGCCCGCCTTGGGGCGGATGAGGACTCTGGCTCTCACGCGCTTGCGGTGCGATCGAGCCACGCTTGGAACGGCTCGCCGGTGATGCGCTCGTAGGCCTCCACATAGCGAGCGCGGGTGCCGGCGACGACATCCTCGGGGATGGCGGGCGCGGGTGGCTTCTTGTCCCAGCCGCTGGCCGATGCCCAGTCGCGCACGTACTGCTTGTCAAAGCTCGGCTGCCCACGTCCGACCTCGTAGTCGTCGGCAGGCCAGTAGCGCGACGAGTCGGGGGTGAGGACCTCGTCGCCGAGAACCAGTCCAGGCCCGTCACCGTTGCTGAGCGTGTCGTCGAGACCCAGCTCGAACTTGGTGTCGGCGAGGATCACGCCGTTGGCACGAGCGTGCTCGGCGGCGAACGAGTACAGCTCGAGGGAGGCGTCCCTGACGCGCTCCATCAGCGCGCGGTCGCCGACCAGCGAGACGGCGCCCTCGAAGTCGATCGCCTCGTCGTGGCCGACGTCGGCCTTGGTGCTGGGCGTGAAGATCGGCTCTGGCAGGCGCTCTGACTCGCGTAGCCCTGCGGGCAAAGCGATACCAGACACCGAGCCTGTCGCCTGATAATCCTTCCAACCGGAGCCGGTGATGTAGCCGCGCACGACGCACTCCACGGGGAGCATCCGCAGCCGGCGCACCACTAGGGCGCGGCCGCGCGCCTCCTCGGGCACGCCGTCGGTGGCGGAGATCAGATGGTTGGCGACGATGCCAGCGGTCTTGGCGAACCAGAACACGGACAGCCCCGTGAGCACCTTGCCCTTGTCGGGGATGGGTGTGGGATGAACGGCGTCGTAGGTCGAGATGCGATCGCTTGCGACCATCAACAGCGGCGCCTGTCCGCCGCCGCTGGGCACGCCTTGGACGCCGGCCAGGTCGTACATCTCGCGGACCTTTCCGCTGGCGATTAGGGGCAGATCGGCGAGCGAGGTGGTCACGTGTGGCGATGCTAGCGAACGCTCAGGCGAATGGATGGCTGCGCGCTGCGGCGTCCTCGATGTCGTCGAGCCGCGCGAGGATCTCGCCGGCGTGGCGGGTGTAGTGGGAGTAGTCGAAGATGACATCCAGGTCGAGCCCGGCAGCGCGCTCGTCCGCTTCCAGCAGCCCGCGCAGTGCTGTGCCTTGATCCCACGCGCGCTGAGCAAGCTCCTGGGTGACGCGGTAGGCGTCGTCGCGCGAGGAGCCAGCCTCGACGAGCGCTAGCAGCACCCGCTGGGAGAACAGCGCACCATGTGTCAGCTCGAGGTTGGCGCGCATGCGATCCGCGTCCACCGTCATGCCTTGCACGAGGGCGATGGTGCGGTGCTGGAGGTAGTCGAGCAGGATCGTGGAGTCGGGCAGGATCACACGCTCGACGGAGGAGTGCGAGATGTCGCGCTCATGCCACAGAGCGACGTTCTCAAGCCCAGCTTGCGCGTTGCCGCGCAGCACGCGCGCGAGCCCGGAGATCTGCTCGCTCTTGATGGGGTTGCGCTTGTGGGGCATCGCGGAGGAGCCCTTTTGACCGGCGCGGAACGGCTCCTGCGCCTCGCGTACCTCGGTGCGCTGCAGGTGGCGGATCTCGGTGGCGAAGCGCTCGAGACCTGCCCCGGCGAGCGCGATCGCTGAGAGCAGCTCGGCGTGGCGGTCGCGGGGAACGACCTGTGTGGAGAGCGGCTCACGCGCCAGCCCCAGGCGGGCGAGCACACGCGCCTCGAACTCGGGGCTGGTGGCGGCATAGGTGCCAACCGCTCCGGACACCGCGCCAACAGCCACCTGCTCGAACGCACGCTGCAGGCGCATGGCGTTGCGGTGCGCCTCGAAGGCGAAACCGGCGAGCTTGATGCCGAAGGTAGTCGGCTCGGCGTGCACGCCGTGGGTCCTGCCCACACACAGCGTGTCCTCGTGCTCGCGGGCGCGTGCGATGAGCGCGGCGGTGAGCGCCTTGGCGCCGGGCACGATCACCTGACCGGCCGCGCGTAGCTGCAGGCCGAGCGCGGTGTCGAGCACATCGGAGGACGTCAGCCCGAAGTGGATCCAGCGTCCGGCCTCTCCCACGGAGGCGGCGAGCACGTCCACGAACGCGGCGACGTCATGCTCGGTGACGCGCTCGCGCTCGTCGACCTCCGCGACGGTGAACGTCGCGCCGCGGATCGCGTCCAGCTCGGCAGGTGTGGGACCATCGTTGCCGAGCAGCCCAGCGAGCTCCTGGCACGCGGCGATCTCCACCTGGCGCCAGGTGTTCATGCGCGCTTCGTCGCTCCACAGGGAGCCGAGCTCGGGGCGGGTGTAGCGGGCGATCACGCGCTTGATTATCGCTGCCAGCCCGCCCCGAAGCTCTCGCGGCTACTTGTTGGCGGTCGTCTGCAGCGCGCTCAGCTGCGACGCAATGGCCACAACTTTGGCTTCTTTGCTGCCCTCGGCAGGCACACAGACCATCGCCAGCGTGGTCGGTTCGGTCGTCGTCAGCTGTGCCTGCATCGCCAGCGTGGTCCCTCCCTCGTATTCGCTCCCTGTGGAATTGGAGAGCTGCTGCAGCCACTCGCTGATATCCAATGCACTCGGGAGTTCCACGAGACCCACGGTCCCCGCGGTGTCCACGAGCTCGCAGATGGCCACCACGAAGACTGCTTTTGTGGCTTCGGTGGCACCGATGACGGTCTTTGCGTTCACGAAGTAGGTACCGGCGGGGATCGCCTTGGTGACGACGACGTCGCCTTTTTCGCTCAGCGCGAGGTTGACTGGGCCAAGGTCGAAGCTTGAGTAGTCGGCGCCGACGCCATTCGCGCCCGGCGCGCCAGCACTACCTGTCGCACCGGGGCTTCCGGGTGTGCCCGGAGCGCCGGCCGGTCCCGCGGCATTCCACGCCACTTTGCGTTCTCCGTGCTTGCACTTCGTCTTTACGCTGACGATCCTCATCGCGCCGCTCTTGCTGTTCACGCAGGAGTAGATCTTCGCGGGACTTGCCGCCGCCGAGGCTGTCGCCGGAACGAGCAGCGAGATGGCTGCTGTGACGCATATGGGCGTCGTAGACAGCACTGTACGGATACGTCTTGTCATGGGCTCTGCCTCCAGCTGGTCGATTGGCAAGCCGCGCCTCCTACGGGCACGGCTCGCCAATTCTCCACGGGAGGGAGGTCGTTCAGGCGCCGAGGATCTGCGCTGCGAGGATGGCGGCGTTACGCGGGTTGTCCAAGCCGACGCACGCAACGGGGACTCCGGGGGGCATCTGCACGATCGAGAGGATCGAGTCGAGTCCGCCCGCGGCTGTCAGACGCCCGGACAGCGGCACACCGATGACGGGCAGGTCCGTGTGAGCTGCTACCGCGCCGGGCAACGCGGCGGAGATGCCGGCGCCGGCGATGATCACGCGCAGGCCACGCATGTGCGCGTTCTTGGCGTATTCGGCCACGACGTCAGGCTCGCGGTGGGCGGACATCACGCGAACCTCGTGCATGACGCCGCGCTCCTCGAGCTCTTTGGCGGCCTTCTCCATGATCTCCATGTCGCTCTTGGAGCCCATCACGATGCCCACGAGCGGGGTGTCCACGTCAATGTCGTCGAGCTGCGCCTGCACTTCGGCTTCGCCCATCGGCTCAGGCACGAGCGAGATTCCGGGAGTTCCTGGTGGCCGACCCTCCATGTCCCCCACGTTACAGAGCCAGCGATGAGATGAAGTCGTCGATGGGGATCGCCGACAGCGTCTCGTAGCGAGCGGTGCCGCGCGAGCCCAGCTCCAGCGAGACCTTCGCCATGGTGCCGTCGTCGGGCGCTTCCACAACGGAGATAAAGTCGACGTGGCCGAGCGTCGCCCACTGCGCCTTGACGGTGGCGCCGAGCTGCTCGACCTCCTTGTTGACCTCCTTGATCCGCTGCGGGTTGTTCTTGACCGTCTGGACCCCCTCGGGTGTGAGGGTCGTGAGCAATACATACGTGGGCATGGCTACTCCTCCGATGGGTTGGGACCGCTGGCGGGCGCGTTGCGCTTGGCCTCGTTTGTAGCGGATCGGCCCGACTGCCGCGTGCTACGGCTCACTAGCACGCGGCAAGCTGCGCCCCAGCGCGATCGGGCGTCAGCTGTTCTTCGTCGTCTGAACCACTACGAGCTGCCCGTTTGATGTATTCACAGCCTCTTCTTTGGCCATCGCATGAATGGTTTCGCATCGAACGGATACCGTGCCCGCCGTGGTGAGGTTGACCACCGCATCCAATGACAACGAGTCGGCGGCAAGGTATTCCGAGCCCGTGAAACTCACGAGCGGAGCGATCCAAGTAGAGCTATCGAGGTGGCTTTCGCCGGTAGCCGTTGCAAGTAGGAGCTTGCATTCCACCTGTACGCCACCCACTTCTTTCGCACTCGCGGAAACGGTGAGCTTGGTCGTCACCACGTAGTGCCCGGCCGGGAGTTCCCTGCTAACGACGCTGCCTGGCTCAGTGGTGATGGGCAGTGATTCCGCCTGTGTCGCGGCGTAGCCGTTGACGGCTCCGTTTTCGCCGTTTGTTCCGTTTGTGCCGTTTTTGCCAGTGGCGCCCTGTTTGCCCTGAGCACCGGTTTTGCCGGTAGCGCCATTCCTTCCGGCTGGCCCTGGCGTGTTCCAGGCGATCCGTGTCTCGTGCCTGTGACAGCGCGGCAGATGCGTGAACACACGGGCTGCGCCGGTGTGCCGGTTGACGCACGCAAAGATGGTCACAGCACCCGCCTGCGGCGCGGCGGCTAGCGCTGCGATCGACAGCGCCGCGAGCGCTGCGACGATGGGGGCGAGACGGCGACTCGTGAATGGTGCGTGCATAGGACTGCTCCTCCTTGGTTGATCGACTGATCGCTGCTTGCGACAGTTCCCACCTGCGAAACGTGCCCAGCCCCCGCAAACTGGCAGGGTCCGTAGACGAAATTCGTTGCGGGCATGCTCGCAGCTTCGCCGCTATAGCGCATCAACACAGGCCCAGGCATACAGTCGCGGCGGGTCGGTAGCATCGCGGGCCGCAACGCTCAGGAGATTGCTCCTGGACAAGCCCAAACGGGGCCCGAGCTAGCCCGCCGTTGCTGTCTCGAGTGCGACTTTCTCGAGCGCCAGCTCGCCTTCGCGCGTGTCCACCTTGACGCTGTCGCCTGTGCGTATCTCGCCGGCGAGCAACGCCAGCGCAAGACGGTCGACCAGCTGCTTCTGGATCACCCGTCGCAGTGGGCGAGCACCGTATGTTGGGTCATAGCCGAGGTTGCCAATCAGCTCGCGTGCGTTGGCGGTGAGCGTCACCTGCACGCCACGCTCGGCCACGCGCTCGATCACGAGCGCGACCTGCAGGTCGACGATCTCTGAGATCTGCTCGCGCGTGAGCGACTCGAAGCGCACGATGTCGTCGAGCCGGTTGATGAACTCGGGCTTGAAGTACTCGAGCAGCGAAGTACGTAGTTCCGCGTCGCGGCTGGCGGCGGAGCCGCTGCCCTCGCCGGTGCGCAGGTTGGAGGTCATGATCAGCACGGTGTTCTTGAAGTCGACCGTGCGGCCCTGCCCATCGGTGAGGCGCCCATCGTCCATCACTTGCAGCAGCGTGTTGAACACGTCCGAGTGGGCCTTCTCGATCTCGTCGAGCAGCACCACTGAGTAGGGACGGCGGCGCACGGCCTCGGTCAGTTGGCCGCCCTCTTCGTAGCCGACGTAACCAGGAGGCGCGCCGACGAGCCGCGAGACGGAGTGTTTCTCCATGTACTCGGACATGTCGATACGGACCATCGCGTCCTGCGAGTCGAACATGAACTCGGCGAGTGCGCGAGCGAGCTCGGTCTTGCCGACGCCGGTGGGGCCGAGGAACAGAAACGAGCCGATCGGCCGGTCGGGGTCCTGTAGCCCCGCACGCGAGCGTCGCAGCGCGGTAGCGACGGCCTCGATCGCCTCGTCCTGGCCGACCACCCGTTCGTGCAGGCGCTCCTCCATGTGCACGAGCTTCTCCGTTTCGCCCTCGAGTAGGCGGTTGACTGGGATGCCCGTCCAGCGGGCGACGACCTCGGCGACGTCGTCGGCGTCGACCTCCTCCTTGAGGAAAACCGGGTGCTCCATCTCCTCTGAAGAGCCTGCCGTCCCCTCGCTCTCCGCGGATTCGCGCTCGGCGAGCTGCTTCTCCAGCTCGGGGATCTCGCCGTAGCGAAGCTCAGCGGCGCGCTGTAGGTTGGCTTCGCGCTCGGCCCGTTCGGCTTCTAGGCGTGCCTGCTCGAGGCGCTCCTTTAGTTCGGAGACGCCCTGGATCGCGTCCTTCTCCTTCTGCCACTGCTGCTTCATCGCGTCGGAGCGCTGTTTGAGCTCCTCCAGCTCGCGCTCGATCGCCTCGCGGCGTTCCTTAGACGCGGCGTCCTTCTCCTTGCGCAGCGACGTGAGCTCGATCTGCAACTGCATGATGCGGCGGTCAACCTCGTCGATCTCGGTGGGCAGCGAGTCGATCTCGATGCGGATCTTCGAGGCTGCCTCATCGATCAGGTCGATCGCCTTGTCGGGTAGGAAGCGGTCGGCGATGTAGCGCTGGGAGAGCGTCGCTGCGGCGATCAGCGCGCTGTCCTGGATACGCACCTTGTGATGGACCTCATAGCGCTCCTTCAGGCCACGCAGGATTGCAATCGCGTCCTGCACGGAAGGCTCGCCGACCATCACCGGCTGGAAGCGGCGCTCGAGCGCCGCGTCCTTCTCGATGTACTTGCGGTACTCGTCCAGCGTGGTGGCTCCCACCGCACGCAGTTCCCCGCGGGCGAGCATCGGCTTGAGCAGGTTCGACGCGTCGACTGAACCTTGGGCGGCACCCGCACCGACGATCGTGTGCAGCTCGTCGAGGAACAGGATGATCGTGCCTTCGCCGTCTGCCACCTCCTTGAGCACGCCCTTAAGGCGCTCCTCGAACTCGCCGCGGTAGGCGGCGCCGGCGATCAGCGCACCCATGTCGAGTGCGATCACGCGCCTGTCGCGCAGCGTCTCGGGCACGTCGCCGTCGATGATCCGCTGTGCGAGGCCCTCGACAATGGCGGTCTTGCCAACGCCGGGCTCACCGATCAGCACGGGGTTGTTCTTGGTGCGACGACTGAGTACCTGGATCACGCGGCGGATCTCATCGTCGCGCCCGATCACTGGGTCGAGCTTGCCTTGGGCGGCGGTCTCTGTGAGGTCGCGGCCGAAGCGCTGCAGTGGGCTCTGCTCCTCCTCGGGAGCGGTTGCCTGGGCGCCTGGGCCGACTCCGTTGGGAGGTGTCATTTCTGGCTCCTGCGTGGGTTGGGACGGAATGGGGAGCGCGCGTCAGCGGCGCGCACGAGCTCGAGGCCACCGCGATAGGGAACGGTCAGCTCAGCGCGGAAGGAGCGGCGCACCTCCTCGAGCTCGTTGGCCAGACGCACCTGCGCCTGCAGCGCTTCCAGCTCGATCGCTTCGATGCGTTGCTGCATGCTGTCGATCTCCTGCTCGAGGCGCAGCACGCGCTCGACGCCCGCGAGGTTGAGGCCAAGGTCGGCTGTCATCTCCTGGATGCGCCTGAGCTTCTCGACGTCCTCCTGCGAGTAAAGGCGTGTACCCTTGGGCGAGCGCTTCGGCTCGATCAGCCCGCGTGCCTCGTACATGCGCAGCGTCTGCGGGTGCATCTGCGCTAGCTCAGCAGCCACGGAGATCATGAACACGCCGCGGTCGGTCTCCACCTGCATGCGCACGATCGGCGTGCGACCAGTTGCGTCCGCGTGCGGCGGCGTGGGGCTTGGCAAGCTGCCATCCAGGCCGGTCATCAGCTCTCCCCTGCCTTGCCCGCACCAGCGGCCGCTGCGGCGGAGCTCGGCGCGGAGCCGTTCTCGAACAGCCGCGCGCGAGGGTTACTAGCGCCCAGCGTCTTGGAAAGCTCGTCGACCGCCTGTTGCTGCTCGGAGCTGAGGTTCTCTGGGACGTCGATCACGAAGCGGTAGTGGATGTCGCCTTTCTCCTTGCCACCAAGCTTTGGCGGCCCTTCGCCGCGCAGACGCTGGACGGTGCCGTGGGCGGTGCCGGGACGTACACGAAGCGTCTTGGTGCCGTTTAGCGTGGGGACCTGTACCTCGGCTCCTTGCAGCGCCTCGGGGATGCTCAGCGGCACTTCCACCTCGAGGTTGTCACCCTTGCGGGTGAACAGCGGCGAGGCGTCCACATGGGTGATCAGGTACAGGTCGCCGGGGGGACCGCCGTTGCGCCCGGGCTCGCCCTTGCCGGCGAGGCGGATGCGACTGCCGTCGCGCACGCCCGCGGGGATGTTCACGCGAAGTCTCTTGACCGTGCGCACGGCGCCCGCTCCGGCGCACGTCGGGCAGGGGTCTTCGATCACCGTACCGGTGCCGCCGCAGCGCGAACACGGCTGGGAGATGGAGAACATGCCCTGCCCCTGCGTCTCGATGCCGCGCCCCTCGCAGCGGGGGCACACCGAAGGTGCAGTGCCGGGCTTGGCGCCGGTGCCGTGACAGGTCGGACAGGTGGCTGACATCGGGATCTGCAGCGGCACCTGTGCGCCGGAGACAGCCTGGTCGAAGGAGATAGAGACCTGCGCCTCGAGGTCGTTACCACGCTCTGCGCGTGGCTGCGTGCGTACGCGTCGGCCGCTGGCGGAGCCGCCGAACAGGTTCGACAGGATGTCCCCCATGGAGGATCCGTCGAAGTCGAAGTTGCCGAAGCCACCAAAGCCGCCGCCGGGACCAGCGCCACTGGCGAACGCTCCTGAGCCGGAGTCGTACTGCTTGCGCTTCTCCGGATCGCCCAGCACGTCGTGGGCTTGGGATATCTCCTTGAAGCGCGCCTCCGCCTGCTTGTCGTCGGGGTTGCGGTCGGGGTGATACTGGCGCGCGAGTTTGCGGTAGGCCTTCTTGATCTCCTCAGCGGTCGCTTTTTTGTCGACCCCGAGTGTCTTGTAGTAGTCGGGTCGTGTCGCCATCTGGATGCCGTCCTATGCGGCCACGACCACTCGCGCGGGACGCAACACACCATCGCCCAGGCGGTAGCCGTCTTGGTAGACCTCAACGACGGTGCCGCTGGGGCTGCCGCCGGGCGCCTGCTCGGCGGTGGCAACGGCCTCGTGCACCTCAGGGTCGAACGGCTCGCCGAGCGGGCAGAACGATTGGATGCCCGTGCGCGAGAGCGCTGCCTTCAGCTCGTTGCGCACGAGGCGCACGCCCTGCAGCAGCGGATCGTCCTCGGCCGCGCCGTCTAGCGCACGGTCGAGATTGTCCAGCGCGGGCAACAGCTCCTTGGCGAGCGAGCCGACGCCGCGATCGCGGGCGGCCGCGGTCTCGCGGGCGACACGCTTGCGGTAGTTCTCGAAGTCGGCCTGCGTGCGTTGTGCCAGCGCCAGGTAGTCGTCACGCTGGCGCGCCGTCTTGACCAGCTCGTCGAGCTCGCCCTCGATCTCCGCCGCCTCGTCTACGTCGGCCGCTGCCTGGGCGTGCGCGCCTTCGAGCGCTTTCGCGGCCGCCGAAGCCGCTCCCGCCCCTGCAACGGATGTAGGCAGACCGTCGGAGAACGAGTCCGGCACACCTGCTCCGGAGCCGGCAGCGTCCGTCGAGGGCCCGGCAGCCCCGGCCGCGGACGGCGACCCGGGCTGACCGGCGGTTGTGATCTTGATCTCTGTCATCAGACGCGCCTTAGGAGGCCTGCGGCTCGTCTACGACCTCAGCGTCCACTACGTCCTCGTCATCGGAGGACGATGCGTCGGCGCCACCATCAGCCGCGGCACCATTGCCGGAGGCAGCAGCCTGCTCCTGGGCGCGCTGATACATCGCCTCGGAGACCGCGTGGAAGGCGGTCTGCAGCGTTTCTGCCTTGGCGTTGATGGTGGTGGGGTCGTCTGACTCGAGCACCTCTCGGAGCTCCTTGATGGCCTCCTCGATGCGACCTTTGGAGTCGGCGTCGACCTGGTCACCGAGGTCCACCAACTGGCGCTCGGCCTGGTAGGCGGCGTTCTCACCGTTGTTGCGTGCCTCGGCGAGCTCGCGTGCCTTGCGGTCCTCCTCAGCGTGGGACTCGGCGTCGGAGACCATGTTCTTGATCTCATCGTCGGAGAGCCCAGAGCCGGACTTGATCTCGATCTTCTGCTCCTTGCCGGTGCCGAGATCCTTGGCGGACACGTTGAGGATGCCGTTGGCGTCGATGTCGAATGCGACCTCGATCTGCGGGATGCCTCGCGGCGCCGGCGGGATGCCGGTCAGCTGGAACTTGCCGAGCGACTTGTTGTACTGAGCCATCTCGCGCTCGCCCTGCAGCACGTGGATCTCAACCGACGGCTGATTGTCCTCAGCGGTCGAGAAGACCTCGCCCTTACGGGTGGGGATCGTGGTGTTGCGCTCGATCAGCTTGGTCATGACGCCGCCCTTGGTCTCGATGCCGAGCGTTAGCGGGGTGACGTCGAGCAGCAGCACGTCCTTGACGTCGCCGGAGAGCACTCCCGC
>DATHLT010000113.1:0-5800 GCA_035487855.1 Solirubrobacteraceae bacterium | reverse complement strand
CATCAGGTTCTGGTCGGAGGGCTCGCCAATGGTTATCCGAGACGCGACCCTACGCGAGCTCGGCGATGCTGTGGTCAGCCCAGCTGATCGCCTCGCGGTAGACCCGCTCAACATCGGGCTGACAGGCGATCAGCTCGCTGGCGGCGTCGAAGTCGCCGCGCTGGTAGGCGATGACTCCGGCCAGAAGGTCACCGAGCTTGCCGCTGCCGTAAAGCAAGGCGTCGACAATGTCATAACGGAATGGCAGCTGCTCGATCACGAGCTGCATCGGTGCATCGGCGAGCGCGTCTGCGACGGAGAACAGACCGACGGTGAAGTACGACTCTCCCGCTGCGCCGTCTCCGGCACCGGAAAGCAGTTGGCACATGCGGGCCCGCACTAGCGCGGTTATGAGCAGCTCATTGGGGGCGTCGTGAGCGTTTGCGAGAGCGACCATCATGGCGAAGCGGCGTACGGTCACCGCGCCGAGCCAGGCGAGCCCTTCTTGGACGGAGCCGACGCGCCGAGGCAGCGAGACGTATGCCGAGTTGGCGTATCGCAGCAGGCGCATGCTCAGACCCACGTCGCGCGTGATGATGCGGTGGAGCTCGTCAAAGTCCTCGGTCGCGCTGAGCTCGACCATCGTGCTCAGCGAGGCAAGACCCTGCGTAGGCAGGCGCGAGCGCTGCAAGCTTGAGGGCCGCGCGAAGTAGTAGCCCTGGAAGGCGTCAAAGCCGAGCACACGGCAGCGCACCCACTCTGAACGGGTCTCGACCTTCTCGGCGAGCAGGGTCAGGCCGGGATAGTTGGCTCTCAGATGCGATACGAGATCCTCGAGGGCCCGGCCGGTGTGCTCGAGCACGTCGACCTTAATGATGCTCGCATACCCGATGAGCCGTTCTGTCGCAGTGGTGAACCGGAAGTCGTCGAGCGCGATTGTGAAGCCGTCCGCGACAAGGTCGTCCAGCACGCCGAGCAGCGCATCGTCAACGACTTGATCCTCGAGCACCTCGAGTACGACGCGCGCGGCCGGTAGCGGCGGCGGACGCACGCTCAGCAGAAAGTCACGCGAGACATTCACATAGGCAACGCTTTCGCCGACGAGATCGAGCAGCCCGACGTCGAAGAGCCCATCGAGAATGACCGTCGAGGTCGCCGCTCGGTCGTCGAGGACTCCTGCGCTCTCGCTGTTTGGTTCCCGAAACAGCAGCTCATAGCCGAGCAGGCTCCCACTTCGGTCCAGGATCGGCTGCCGTGCTACGGCTACCACGGAGCGACCGGCTGACGCCACAGCAACCCCCGAGCCCGCGACCCGCTGTGCCTTCCTCCGGTGAATGGCACACACACGAAATTGTCGGATCGGGCTGATGGCAGCTTTAGTTCGCGCAGAACGCCGTGGACCCAGCGCAGGCAAGGGCGATCGTCCTTGCCCTGACGGGCGTCGCGGCCAGGAGAAGGGTTCTGGAACTGACCGCAGCTCGCGCCGCGCTGTTCGCACGGGCGGTCGTATTTGCCTTGTAGCGTCGCTGACTGTCGTCTTTGGCGGGGTGCTAGCCGAAGCTACAGCCTGTAGCGCTCCTCGGTCTAGCTTTCCACGCTGCTCACTTCGCCTCCCGCTGGCTCAGGCGTCTGCCGAGTGCCCTTGTCCACGCTTGCGTCCGGGCGCCTTCTCGACCATTGCCTGGAACATCATGTGGATGCCTACTGCGACGAGCGCACCGATCAGGGCGAGCAGGAAGTCGCGCCGCCAGCTCGAGGCAACGATGGTCGCGGCCGCGTGGCAGTCGCTTTGGCTGAGGATGCTCGCGCTTGTGCTGCCGCTGCCAGCTTCGGTTCCGCCGACGATTTTTGGTGCCGGAGCGGGAAGGGGCGCGCGGCAGCGCCAGCCAGGGCTTTCGTCGACTTCGCTGGGCTGAGGCACCGATTCCGACTTCGATATGTCGCTTCCTGTCACCATCGTCGCTGCTTCGCTGATCTCGAGCGCTGGTGAGACCGTCGCGCTCGTCGTCTTGCCGGCAGGGTCGGGTCCGTCGGCACACGTGCCCGGCAGGTAGTTCTTGTTGAGGTGGCCGCACGTCAGCGCTTCGGCTAGCACGAGTGCGCTCGGGGGCCCTGACAGCGCTGGCAAATGCAGCCCAGCCGTCTGCCAAGCACAATGGCCAGCGAGACGTTGGGCTCGGTGCGCAGCGCGCGGCGCAGCTGGCTAAGTGTGGGCCAATGGTGACGAAGGTAGACGCGCTCATCCACCTGCAACTCGAGCCTGTAGGGAGTGGTCCTCGTTCCCCGCAGCGTCCCGAGTGCCCATGCCCTCCGCAGAGTCCGCTCGTTGACCTGCAGGCCCGGGAGGATTGTGAATGATCGCAAATTGGGTTCATATGTCCTGTTTGTGACGATCAGTCGGCCTATCAGCACTCCTAACAATTGGGATCTGGCTAGGATCACGCCGCTCGGCTCGTCGGCTGCGCACATCGGACGACGTGCTTCGAATCGACTTCGGGGGTGACTTGTGCGACGGACGGGCGTAATGGGAGTGCTCGCGGCCTTGGTGTCACTGGGCACTGCCTGGTCTCTCGACGTTTCAGCAGCCAGCGCGGCGAATGTGCCGCCAGTTCCCTTCCTGGAGTCGGTATCGCCGCAGGGCCTCGGCGGCCTGGTTTCATGGTCTCCGGACCCAGCGTCCGCCGAAGTCTCCTCCTATTCGGTTCAGGCAATGGCTGCCCCAGGCACGAAACTGCCGAGCGGATGTTCCACCGTGACGGTGTCGATCTCCAGCTCCAACAGCGCAGCGCTCGTCGGCGGTCTGTGCGTGGGAGCCGCATACGTTGCGCGCGTGAGCGCCATCAATAAAGCCGGCCAAAGCGCATGGAGCTCTAACTCGAATCCGTTTGCTCCGTTTCCAGCACAGGTGCCGGGAGCACCGCTGATCACCTCGGTGCTAGGACGCGAACATTCGCTGCTCGTGTCGTGGTCAGCGCCCGTATCCACGGGTGGCGCAGCACTGAGCGGTTATGTGATCAAGGCAAGCGCGGGCGAATCAACGATCTCTGTCAGCGCAGGCGCGTCGGCCACATCGGCGACACTTTCGGGGCTGACGGATGGGACAAGCTACTCCGTCTCGGTCGTCGCCCAGAACTCAGTCGGCTCCTCGAGTGCAGCGAGCGGCTCGGGAGTACCTTCGGCCACGTACGCACCTGGCGCCCCGGAACAGGTCACGGCCGCGCCATCGGGAACCGGTGAAGTGGACCTCTCTTGGCAGCCTTCGGTCGACACTGGCGGCGCGAGCATCAGTGCATACCGGATCACCTATGAAGAGGTCGTGCAGAATGAAAGCGGCCAGTGGGTGCCAGCGCCGGAAGCAAAACCGACGACGGTGAGCGCGGCGGGCACCGCTACTAACCTCGCGGTCAGCGGGCTCACCCCCACAAACGCCTTCTGGTCCTTCTCGATCGCCGCCGTGAACGCCGCCGGCGTCGGCACGTCTGGCTCGGCCGGTCAGCCGGTTTCGCCGCTGACCTCGACGACATCATCCACTGTCGTGCTCAGCTCAGCCACGATGGCTGCGCTGTCCTCTGCCGAAAACGAACAGCTGACCTGGACTACTCCGGTGCCGACGCAGGTCACGACCCTGAAAGTCGGGCAGGTAGTCGTCGCCGGGCCGGCCACAGCGGCACCGCAGGGCCTGCTGGACACCGTAGAGAGCGTGACCAAAATGAGCTCCGGCAGCTACGTCGTGGGCATCGCGCAGGCCGCACTCTCACAAGCGTTCACGGGACTCTCGCTCGCGAGCACGCTGAACCCATTGAGCACATCGAGCGAACCCGCGGCGACTTTCAAGCCAGCGCTTCCGGGCATCCGCCTGATCAAACCTGCCCTGAGCGTCAGCTTCAGCCGGGAACTCGTCCTTGGAATCGAATACGGATCGGGGCCGCTGAAGGTGTCCGGCGAGCTCGACGTGACCCCCAGCGTGGGAGTCGACATCGCGGTGACGACCGGCTTCTTCGACGTGCCCAACGGAGCGAACGTCACAGCGTCCGCCTCGGTGGCTGTCAAAGCCGCGCTGTCAGCAACGCTGCAGGGATCGTTGTCGAAGAAGATCGGCGAGATCGACGGTGAGCCGGAGGACTTTCAGATCGGCCCGATTCCGGTGATCGTCGTGCCCAAGATCCCGATTTACCTGAACGCCTCGGGGCAGATCAGCACACAGGTAACGGCCTCGATCAGGATCGGCGCACAGGCATCATGGAGCTCACACCAACCAGGAACGCTCTCGGTGAAGAACATCTCCACACCGCTGACCGTGTCTGGCAACCCGCTCGAGAACCTCTCGGCAAGCGCGAGCGTGGGCTTCACCGAGCAGCCCCAGCTTGACCTCTACGACGCCACCGGCCCTAACTTCGAAGCCGCCGAGAACCTGCAGGCGACCCTCAACCCTGACCCAGCGGCCGGGCAAAATTATTTCTCGCTGGTTCCTTCGCTCAACTTGAAGGCTGGATGGGACATCGACCTGCTCGGCTTTCACGCCTCACTTGAGGCACAGATCGCACACCTCACGTTCCCCTCCTTCGTGATCGCCAAGCCGCCCGGCGCCTTCTTGACCGTCTCGCCGCCTAGTCCCTCCGTGCCTGTCGGCGGTAGCGAGCAGTTCAAAGCGACGCGCAGCGACGGCCAGAGCTTCCCGGTGACCTGGACCGTGCTAGGGGGAGCAGGCGACACCATCAGCAGCTCGGGCCTGCTGCAGGCCGTAGCGCCGGTGGGACGCACACTCAGCGTGATCGCACGGGATAGCGCTGGCGCCATCGGCGAAACCACGGTCACGGTCGGCAAACCGTTCAACGCGCCGCAGAAACTCGAAGTCGTAAGCGCCCACGACGGACGGTCGGCCACACTCAACTGGCAGGCACCGACGAGCACGGGTGGCTCGGCATTGAGCAGCTACACGATCGTCACGGATCCCGCTACCACCACCCAAACCGTCCCAGCGTCATCGACCAGCACGGAACTCACCGATCTCACTCCCGGCGTCACCTATGTCGTGTCGGTGTATGCCACCAACACGGGCGGTCTGCGATCGTCACCGGCAACCGTGTCGTTCACGCCGACGGTCACATGCTCAATCACGTGGAGCGGGGCCACCAGCACGGCGTGGTCGACCGCGTCCAACTGGACCCCAGCGCGGGTGCCCAACAGCGACGACCTCGTCTGTATCAGTGGCGCCACCGTGAAGCTCACCGCTGCCACGACGGTGTACGGACTCACACTGCAGGGCGCCACACTGGACACGAGCAGTGCTCTCACAGTAACTGACCTCATCTCGCTCGAAGGGGGAACGCTCGAAGGCACCGGATCACCTGCCGTCACCCTTTCTGCGGGCGGCACTCTGACCAGCAGCGAAAGCCAGCTTTCAGGCGTGCATCTTGTCAACGATGGTCAAGCGAGCGTGGCCATGGCAAACGGGCTCACCATCAATGGTACCTCCACACTTGAAAACAAGTCGACCCTAACCATCGGCGACGGCACCTCGATCGGTTGGGACGGGACGGTAGGTGGACAGCTGATCAACGCTGCCGGCGCGACACTCAAGTACGCGGGTGGGACCGAAGGTGCCGCGATCTATGCACCGATACGTAACAACGGCACGATCAACGCCGCGAGCGGAACGCTCACGCTCTACGCCACCGTCTCACAAACCAGCACAGGCACCTTCACTGGCGCCGGCACAATCGTGCTCCAATCCACCTTCACCCCTGTGGGCACAGGCGTCAACCTCACAGACACCACCGTCAACGGCTCAATCACCGGGCCCGGAACCGTGACCATCCCA
>DATHLT010000112.1:0-13599 GCA_035487855.1 Solirubrobacteraceae bacterium | reverse complement strand
AGACCTACGCGGCCGGCAGGTGGTCGTCTACTTCTACCCGAAGGCCGATACGCCAGGCTGCACAACGCAAGCGTGTGGAGTGCGCGACCGCCGTGACGATTACGCCAAAGCGGGAGCGGTGGTTCTGGGGATATCGCCGGACACCGTTGCCAAGGTGAAGAAGTTCCACGACAAGCAGGGCCTGAACTTCACGCTGCTCGCGGACGAGGGCCACGCGGTCGCGGATGCCTATGGCGTATGGGTGCAGAAGTCGATGTATGGCAAAACGTACTTCGGCAACGAGCGCACCACGTTCGTGATCGGCGGCGATGGACGAATTGCCGAGGTGTTGCGCAAGGTCAAGCCATCGGAGCACGACGAGCTGGTTCTGCGCGCGCTTCAGTAGGCCGCCGCTGGCATTTGCCGCAAATTGCGGAGTCGACAAGTCGCCGAGGTGTCGTTTTTATCCACTCGGCTGTCTGCGATGTTTGGAATGAACGGTACTATTCCGTGCACGTCAAAGATCAGGTAATTTGTGTAGCGAGGAGCTTGTGTTGGTGTCTGGCGAACATGTCTTTGAAGAGCGGGGTGCTGATCCAGCGGACGGCGCTGTGCTGCGCTCGCAGGTTGCCTGCGCGGTGCTCGGCCTGGTGATCGAGAAGCCGAGTCACGGCTATGAGATCGGACAGCGCTTCGAGGGCCGCTTCGGTGAGTTCTTGAACGCCGGTAGGTCTTCGATCTACGCAGCGCTGGGCACGCTTATGGACGCGGGGTTGATCGAGAAGATGTCGGGTCGTTCGACCACTGGTGTGAGGCGCGGGGCGAAGGCAGGGGCGCCTTATCGAGCGACTCCCCGCGGCGCGCGGGCCTATAGAGGCTGGCTGGCCGAGCGTGTTCGCAATGATCCGCAGCGGGTCGAGATGCTTGGAAGGATGACGCTCGCGGGAGTGCATAGCGTCGAGGCGGCGATCGACTTCATCGCTCGTTACGAGCAGGAATGCGTGCGCGAGGCCCAGGAGCTGGCGCGTCCGCAGCGAGGCGTGACGGCTGACTCGCTGGATGTAGCCGGTGTGGTGGAGCGGTTGCTGATTGAGGAGCGGCGACGGATGATCGATGCCCAGCTGGGGTGGATCACTTACGCTCGGGCGGAACTGCGCGCTGTGGAGACTGCGTCGGTTGGAGACGATGATCCGCTATGAGCTTGCTGTCAATCGAGCATGCCACCAAGCGCTACCGGCGCGGCAGGCTCGAGCGTGTGGCAATCAGAGACATTTCGCTCGAAATCGAACCGGGGGAGCTGGTCGCTGTGTGGGGCGCCAGGCGTTCGGGCAGAAGCACGCTGCTGCGGATCGCGGCTGGGATCGAGTCGCCTGAAGAAGGAAAGGTCACCTTCGAAGGGCGTGACCTCGCGCGCTGGCGCAACAACATCCTGGGTCGGCGGATCGGCTACTGCCAGACGTCATTCCCTTCCGCGCAGAGTGGGCTGGTCGTAGAGCACATCGCGGCGGGGCTGCTCGCTCAGCGGGCGTCGCCAACGGAGGCGCGGCGGCGGGCACAGGAGATGCTCGTGCGCGTGGGTGGGGAGCGCTGCGGGCAACTCGAGTGCCATGAGCTCGACGGCGCAGAGGTCGCATATGTGGCGATCGCGAGCGCGCTGGTGACCGAGCCGGCACTGCTCATAATCGATGAGCCAACCACCGGTGTCGATCTGCTCGAGCGCGATCCGCTGCTGGCTTTGCTGCGCTCGATCGCAAACGAAGGCACGGCGGTATTGATGAGCACGGGTGAAGCCCAGGGGCTGTCGGGGGTAGACCGCGCACTGTCGATCGACAACGGCGAGCTGCGTGGAGACGCGAAGCCCGCTAATGCTCATGTGGTGCCGCTTCGGCGCGCCGAGTCGGGAGCTCGGTGGCGGTGAGCAACGGCGCGCCGGGCGCCGTTTTGGAGCTGGATAGTGCCGTCAAGCATTACCCGGGTTTCGGCGGCGAGGTCGTGCGCGCGGTCGATGGCGTCACGCTGACCGTACGAGCGGGGGAAATCGTAGCGCTGCATGGACCGAGCGGCTCTGGCAAGAGCACGATGCTGATGCTCGCAGCGGGGCTGATGACCCCGGATGCGGGGGTCGTGCGCTTTGAGGGAGAGGACCTAGCGGGCCTCTCCGCGAACGAGACGGCCGATTACCAGCGCCGTAAGGTCGGGTTTATCTATCAGTCCTTCCACCTGATGGCCGGCGTGCCGGCGGTTGAGAACGCAGCGATCAAGCTGTTGGCTGACAGGGTGCCGTTGGGTGAGGCACGACGTGCCGCTATCCCATGGCTTGAACGTGTAGGGCTCGGTGAGCGTCTTAGCCACACCCCCGACCAGCTATCCGGTGGCGAGCGCCAGCGCGTTGCGATTGCGCGGGCGCTGATCAACGAGCCGCGCGTGATTCTCGCGGATGAGCCCACTGGAAGTCTCGATACGCAGCGTAGCGCTGAAATCCTCACTTTGCTCTCGGACATCGCTCGTCAGCAGCTGGCTGCAGTGTTACTAGTCACGCACGATCCGCAGGCCGCGGCGATTGCCGACCGGGTGTGTACGCTGCGCGACGGCAAGCTCAGCGGCGAGGAGCGCCCGACGTTCGCCATGCCCGTGCCGGTGCGCCGCAGGGCCTGGGGGTAGGCGCGTGCGCCTGTCGGGACTCCTGTATTTCTATGGCCGGCGGCTGCGTACGCGGCCGGTCCAGGAGCTGCTTGCGGGCGTGGGGATTGCGATTGGCGTAGCGCTCGTATTCGCGGTACAGGTGGCCAACACGAGCATCACGGACGCGTCCAGTGCGATTGTCCGTGGCATCGCCGGCAGCGCGACCTTGCAGCTGCGATCGCGCGACGCTAATGGCTTCGACGAACATTTGCTCGCGCGGGTAAGGCAGCTACCAGGTGTCACTTTGGCGGCCCCCATCCTCGATGAGAACGCATCGCTCGTGGGTCCCAGCGGCCAACGTGTGGCGATCGATGTAGCGAGCGCGGCGCCGAGCCTGCTCACGCTTGGCGGCAACATCACGCGCAGCATCTCGCTGCGCGATCTCAGCACGCCTGGTGTGATCCTGCCGAGCGCAACAGCGGACGCTCTCGGCCTGAGCTCGCAAGCTCCCGGCGCGCATGTCTGGCTGCAGGTGCGTGGACGCGTGAGCTCAGTGGCGGTGATCGCGGTACTCGGTCCGGAAACGCTCGGTGGGCTGTCTGGCGCGATGGCTGCGATCGCCCCGCTGCGGTTCGTGCAGAGGCTCACGGGCCTGTCCGATCGTGTGACGCGCATCCTGCTTACGACTGCACCAGGAAGACAGGCAGCCGTCGAGCGAGAGCTGACGGTGCTTGCCGCCGGCCGACTGACGGTTGCGCCTGCCGATCAGGAAGTGGCGCTACTCAATCGGGCAGTCGCACCGAACACCGAGGCGACGGGCTTCTTTGCGCTCGTGAGCGGCATTGTCGGCCTGCTACTGGCTTTCAACGCGATGCTGCTGACGGTGCCGGAGCGCCGGCGTGTGATCGCCGATCTGCGCATGCAGGGCGTGAAGCCCCTGCAGCTCGTCAGGATGCTTGTGTTTCAGGCCGTGTGCCTCGGTGTGGTGGCGTCACTCGTTGGGCTGGCGATCGGCGACTTCCTCTCTCGCACGCTCTTTCATGCGACACCAAGCTATCTAGCTGCCGCATTTCCCCTCGGGACGCAGACGGTGGTTGGGCTGAAGCCCCTGCTGATCTCCTTCTTCGGGGGGGTGCTGGTGACGTGTGTGGCTGCGGCCCCGCCACTACTTGATTTGCGCCGTAGCCGCGCTGTCGACGCTGTCTACTTCGAGGACGGCGAACCAGGGCAGGCGTTGAACGGTCGCGCGCATCTGCAGCTCTTTCTGGCATCAGCCGCGCTGCTCCTGGTGACTAGCGGCGTGCTCGTCTTCTGGCCTTCGGCCATCGTTGTCGCAATTATCGGCCTGTCGATCGCGACCCTGCTTGCGATCCCGTTGGCTCTGCAGGCGGTGCTGTGGCTGGCTGAGGGGATCGCTTCGCGCACGCCGCGGTTGAACATGCTGACCGTGGCCGTGCGTGCCCTGCGGGCGACGAACGTGCGATCGTTGGCTCTCGCGGCGACGGGTGCGATTGCGGTGTTCGGGTGTGTGGCCGCGGAAGGCTCGCACAACGATCTGCTCAACGGCCTATATCGCGACTACTCCGAATACGTCTCTACAGCTGAGGTGTGGGTTGTGACCGGCAACGATGACCTCGCGACTAGCAGCTTCACCGCACCGCACCTACCTGCCCGCATCGCGGCGCTACCAGGCGTAGCCAGCGTGCGTACCTACCAGGGTGGCTTCCTCGATTTCGCTGGGCGCCGGATCTGGATCATCGCGCGTGCGGCGAGCGCGCCGACGCCGATCCCCGCCAGCCAGATTCAGGAAGGCAATCTCCTGACGGCGACTGCGCACCTGCGCCAGGGAGGCTGGGTCACCGTTTCCCAGCAGATCGCTGAAGCTCATCACGTGAGGGTGGGCGACAGGCTCACGCTGCCCACGCCAACGGGCGCCGTTAGCTACCGCATTGCTGCGACCACGACCAACCTCGGCTGGAGCTCTGGCTCGATCATCATGGGCGCCTCCGACTATCACTACGCGTGGGAGAGCTCGGATCCTAGTGCGCTGGAAGTGCAGACACAGCCTGGCGCGAACCCTTTGGCGGTGAGGCAGTCGATCCAGGGCGTGCTCGGTCGCGACACCGCGCTGACGGCTCAGACAAGCGGTGAACGCGCCGCGCAGGCCGACGCGCTTGCTCGCGAAGGGCTGAGTCGCATGAGCCAGATCACGCTGCTGTTGAAGATTGCGGCGGCCCTGGCGATGGCGGCAGCGATGGGCGCTGGGATCTGGCAGCGGCGTTCATCGCTGGCATCGCTGCGGATCAACAGCTTCAGCCCCTGGCAGCTTCGTGGTGTTCTCACCTTCGAGTCGCTGCTGGTGCTCGGCACGGGGGCGCTCACGGGCGCGATAGCGGGTATCTACGGCCACCTGTTGATCGATCGCTTTCTCAGACTGACGACCGGTTTTCCTGCGCCGTTTGCGTTGGAAGGAATTTATACTGTTCAAACTATCCTTCTAATTGTGATAGGGGCGCTGCTGGCGCTGACGGTCCCTGGGTATGTGGCCTCGCAGGTGTCGCCGCAGCTTGCTCTGCAGGACTAGAACATTCAATTAGTACATTTGATTTGTTTGGCTTAAGAAGCGTCCGGTCCTCATACCAGCATTGCTGGTATGAAACCCATACGGTCGTCCAAGGTACGTGAGGTCGCCGCACTGCTGACCGCTGGGATCGCCTATTGGTTGACGATCTATCCGCGGGCCCGACACGAGATAAGCCGTTGTAAGCAGCGGGCACAGCAGATCCCCGACGCGGCGCTACGCGCCGCCGCACTCGACAAGTTAACTCGCGAGCGCCTGAACCCGGAGGCGGCGGCGTTCTTCGCGGTACTGGCGCCGCGTCGCCATCGAGGCAGGCTGGTTCGCTTGATGGTGGACTACCAGGTCGCATACGACTATCTCGATGCGATCAACGAGCAACCCACATCAGCGCCGCTGCGCAATGGGCTTTCGCTGCATCGAGCGCTCAGCGACGCCGTCAGCTCCAAGCGCCGCGTGCTCGGCCACTACGGGCTGCAATCGCAGAGCGACGACGGCGGATATCTCACGGGGCTGGTTCGCGCGTGTCAGGCGGTGATCGGAGTGCTCCCCTCGGCCGCCGCGATCGAGCCGGTGCTGATCAATGCGGCCGAGCGTTGCGGGCAGGCGCAGAGTCGAAACCACGCGATGCTGGTTGAAGGCGACACGCCACTCGTCAGTTGGGCGGCGGCCCAATCTGAGAACAGTGGCTACCTGTGGTGGGAGCTGGCGGCGGGCGGTATCTCGTGCCTGTCGCTGCACGCATTGTTTGCTGCGGCTGCGTGTACGACCACGCTTCAGGAAGCAGAGCGCATAGACACGGCCTACTCGCCCCCGATCTGTGCGATCAGCGCGCTATTGGACAGCCTCGTTGACTATCCCAGCGATGCTGACGGCACCAACCACAGCTTCGTTGACCACTACGACACGTGTGGTCAAGCAGCTGAGCGATTTGCTGCGATCACGGCTGAAGCCAGAGCGCTGGCGGGCACCCTGAGCAACCACTGCCGGCACATGGTCATCCTCGCCGGCATTGCCAGCTTCTACCTCTCAGCCCCTGGGGCACGCACTGACTTCGCCCGACCTGTCGCGATGCAGACACTCGCTTGCCTCGGGCCGACCAGCGCGCCCATCCTGGCAGTGATGCGACTGAGGCGCCGGAATGCTGGCTGATGGTGGCGACGCAGCGCCGGCGCGCGCCGCAGCTCTGTGAGATGTGCCAGGGCCGGTTCAACGTGGTAGCCGATACTTGCGTGTCGAAGGGTCTTGCGTGAGCAGCCCAAAGGCCACTAGCGTAGAGATGTAGCGGTGTGTTGTGCTCGGGCTCAACCCGAGCTGGCGCGCGACTTCTACCACGCCACGGCCCTCCTCACCAGAGATGAACAGCGCGAGGATCAGTAGCCCGCGAAACAGCGAGTGAGACAGGCGCCCGCTCTCGAGCTCCGCCCAGTAGCGCTCTTCCAGGGAGCTCTCTGAGATCGCCTGCTCGGCAATTAGCCCCGATAGCAACAGGCTCAGGCTCGGACCGCGCGCCTCGGCGGTCGCCCTCACAACGCCCTCCACTTGTGCGGTGGTCAGCTCGAGCGATACGAGCCCCTCGCGAGCGCGGGTACTGCGCTTGGCCGAGCGCTCCGCCCGGCCTGCTGGTCCCGCTGGGGCCTTGCTGACGTCATCATTGAGCATTGTGCAAGCGCATCATGGCGAGTCGTGCCGAGCGCGATAAGGCGCCCGATGAATATTCACGGCGTGGACTATTCGGTCATATTGGGCGAGCCGGGCACAATCGACGGAGCAGGCCGATGTAATCGGCGCTGGTCGTCCTGCGCGGAGACGGCAGTTGCGGTTATCTTGTTAGGCGTGACACAGGCGCTCGAGGGCTCTACCGAGCAGGATTGGCGTCTGTTGGCTGAGCTCGAATTCGAGCAGACGATGCGCAACTGGGCAGCCAAGCTGGGCTTGGAATGTATGCTCGTCGAGCATCGGCATCTGCTCGCGACACAGGTCTGTTTCACGGTTACCGGTCCGAAGCGCAGCATCGACGAGTTTGCAGACGGTCTGAGGGCTGATGAGCGGGCCACGATCCGCACCGCGCGGGCCGTCATGGCTAGCCCGCTGTAAGAACCTGTCTAAGCAGCCCGCGTCAGGAGCCGGTGCGCAGATCGAGCTCGGCCGGCATGGCGAGCCCGCCCACGAGCATCCCTGAGCCCAGGTTGGCTCCGAGCACGGGGCCCACCTCAGTGCAGAACAGTGGCGGCGAGCCGAACAGCTCGGTGCCGGCGGAGACCAGCTGAACTGCGTCCGCGCTTGATTGAGCGTGCTGGACGATCCAATGGCTGGCACCCCGCTCGTGCAGCTGGTGGAGGTAGGCGACCATCCGCTCGAGCGCGCGTCGGTGGGTGCGCACGCGGTCCACGGGCGCGATCTCTGTACCGAACGTAAGGATCGGCTTGACTTTCAGAGCGGTGCCCACCATCGCCTGTGCCGCACCGATGCGTCCGCCGCGGCGCAGGTACTCGAGCGTGTCGAGGCAGAACCAAATGTCGAGGCTCTCCCTCCCCTGCTGCACGTCTGAGACGACCTGCTCGAGCGTGGCACCCTGTGCGGCAAGGGCCGCAGCGAGCAGCACCAGGCAGCCGAGGCCGCCTGCACCGGTCTGGCTATCGAGTACGTGTACCTCCCCTGCCTGGGGTTCCTCGGCAATTGTGCGAGCGGCTTCTCTGGCGCTCTCACAGGTGCCCGAGAGGCCGCCTGCAATATGGACGGAGACGATGTCGTGTCCGGCGCGTAGCAAGGGTTGGTAGCAAGCCAGGAAATCTCCAACCGACGGCTGGGAGGTGGTAGGTAGTTGCGGCGAGTCGTGCAGTCGCTTGTAGAAGGCATCGAGATCCAGGTAGTCGCTCTCGAGCCGCAGATCGCCATCCCAGCCGACATACAGGCTGACTGGGTGGATCCCCCAGCGCTTGATCAACGACACGGGTAGATATGTGGTGCTGTCTGTGACGACGGCGACGCTGCGATGCGCGGGAGCGCTGTCGGATTGTTGGCGGGTGCTCACGGACCGCGTAGCCTATGGTGCGCGGCTGGTGCTCGCCACGCGGAGTCATCTCGTAGAACGCCTATTAGCGAATCAGGCGATCCATCCTGGTCTCGGTGATCGTCTCGCGTAGGGTTTCGAGAACGTCGTGGCTGGGGCGCCAGCCGAGCTCACGTCGTGCCTTATCCGTACTCATGATCACGGGCTCGCGAAAAGCGGCGATCCACTGGGCTTGCGCTGGCAGGAAGCCCAGCCGCCCGATCATCTCCGCTGCCGCGTCGACGGCTAGCTCGGGGATCGGGATTGAGTACCAGCCGAGCTCATCGGCCAACTGCTTGACGGTCAGCTTTCCTGGTCCGGCGAGGTTGTAGACGCCAGGAGCTCCTTGCCCCAGCACGGCTGCGCGCATTGCACTGGCCACGTCGTCGTGATGGACAAGCTGAAATGGCGTGCCTGGGTCGGGCAGCACGGGCTTGAGGATGGGCAACCCGTCGAGCAATCCCAGCACCGCGGCGGGCAGGCGCTCGGAGATCTGCGTGTACGGGAGGCTGTCGATCAACAGCGGCGCTTTCGGCCCGGCGACGATGCACGGGCGAAAGACATAGCTGGCAGTGGCGCTACCGGCGAGTGTTTTCGATAGCAGCGCCTCCACCTCGGCCTTCTGAGCGGAGTAGTAGTGGGCGGCGGTGCCACGCGCGGGAACATCCTCGGTCAGTGGTTGGGGGTTGTCGCGATGGAATCCATACGCAGCCACCGACGACGCATAAACCAACCGCTTCGCTTTTGCCGAGACGGTCGCCTCGAACACGTGGCGCGAGCCAACGAGGTTGACGGCGCGGCTCTCCTTGGCCCCACCCATGATCATGAAGGCCAGGTGAACGACCACGTCGGCCCCGGCCACCAGCCCGTCCACGGCATCGCGGTCGAGCACGTCTCCCTGTCGGTAGGAGACTTTCCTCCAGCCGTGCGCGCCAGGGTCGAATGGCCGGCGTGCCATGCCGAGGATGCTCCCGACGTCGCGCGAGCGCTCGAGCGCATCGACGACCGCTTGGCCGATCTCCCCAGTCGGCCCTGTGACCGCGACGGTCAGGCGTTGCTTGGCGCTGCCACGCGAAGCCATGCTCTCGTTCTAGCGCATAGGCGACGGCCGGCCCGCATTGGCTTGGCCGGTGTCGCACGCGGCAGCTCTACCGGGCGCTTGGGCGTAAAAAAGAGGGGTAGCTGTTCAGAGCGATGAACGGCCGGATAGCGGGGGTACTGCTGATCGGCCTGGCGCTGTTGTTGGACAGCACGCACGCACACGCTGCGCTCGAGCAGGCGTGGCCACCGTTCGCCCTCGTTGCCGGGCTGCTGCTGATCGGCATGGTTGCGGGAGGAGACGGCCTGTTCGACGTGGCTGCTGAGCGGCTGGTGCGCTTCCCCGGGAGCACGGTGGCGCTTGCGCTTGCCTGCTTTGCGCTGGTGGCGATCGTGACGGCGCTGCTGAACCTGGATACAGCTGCAGTGTTCCTCACGCCCGTGCTCGTGAAGACAGCGCAGCGCCGCGGCGTGGACACGGGATGCTTCCTCTACGGCGCGATCTTCATGGCCAACGCATCGTCGCTGCTTCTGCCTGGCTCGAACCTCACCAACCTGCTGGTTCTCTCCGGCGAGCACATCTCCGGCGCGACGTTCTTTACTCGCATGCTCGCGGCGGCGCTTGCAGCGCCGGTGATCACGGCGATAGGACTGCTCGTCCTCCACCGGCGCGGCTTGTGCGCTGCGGACAATGGGTCCATCGACGCGTCGACCCTGGAGCCTGCGGGCGCACCTCCGACGCATTTGCGGCTGAGGCTCGGCTTCTGGGGAGCGCTGCTGGCGGCATGCCTGATCGCGGCCCTACACAATGCCGCGCTGCCGGTGCTCGCGGTGGGGCTGATCCTGCTTGCGGTACGCACGCATGGTGGGGAGCTCTCATGGCGGGAAAGCCTTTTGTGGCTGGACGTACCGACGCTTGCAGGGCTGTTCGGGCTGGCGGTTGCGCTGGGGACGCTCGCCCGCGCGAGTGCCTTCCCGGCGGATCTCCTGCACTCACCGGGAATGCCGGCGACGGTGGCGATTGCGGCGCTGAGCAGTGTGGTGGTCAACAACCTCCCAGCAGCGGTGCTGCTCGCATCGACGGCTCATCTGCCGATGAATGCTCTGCTGCTGGGGCTGAATGTGGGTCCCAACCTCGCGGTCACGGGCTCGCTGGCGGCGGTCCTGTGGTGGCGCTCGGCACGTGCTGTGGGCGCGCGACCGTCGGCGCTTGCCTACTCACGTCAGGGACTGGTGTTGGCGCCGCTGGCGCTGCTCGGTGCGCTCGCGCTGAACGCAGTCTGAGGCCGGCACCGTACGCTGGTGGCGTGTTCATCGCATCAGCCTCGCTGGGCCAGAGCATCAGCACGTTCTTCGACGCGGTGGGTCAGTTCTTGGAAGACCTGGCGGCCGTGCATTGGCCGGCGCTGATACTCGGCCTGCTGTTCTTTGGCCTCAACCTGACCCTGCGCTCACGAGGCTTCTTCCACAGCCTGCGCGCTGCGTATCCGGCGGTTAGCTTCCAGTGGCGGCGCGTGTGGGGTGCGTACTTCGCGGCAGTGGGCTTCAACAACGTCGTGCCGGCGCGCGGCGGGGACGTGATCAAGCTTTTCCTCACCCGCTCTTCGATCCCTGGATCGCGCTACCCGACGGTTGCGGCAGCGTTCTTCGTGGAGTCGATCTTCGACGCGAGCGTAGGCGTGCTGGTGCTGATGTTCGCGTTCACGCAGGGGGTCTTCCCTAAGCCTCCAGACTTCTCCAAACTGAGCTCCTTCGACATCTCCTATCTCGCGAGCCACTTTCGCCTTACGCTGTTCCTGATCACGGCGCTAGCGGTGATTGGCTTGGTGGCGTTTGCGCTGCTGTCAGAACGCGTGAAGTCGTTCTGGGCGCGGGTCAGGCAGGGTGTGACGATCCTGGAGGACAGGCGGCGTTATCTGCGCGAGGTCGTCTCGTTGCAGGCGCTCGCGTGGATCTGCCGCTTCGCCGCCTTCTGGTTCCTGCTCGATGCCTTTCGCGTCGGCGGGTCGGTCAAAAACGTGCTGCTGGTGTTCGGCGTCAACCAGGTCGCCGGCGCCGTCCCGTTCACGCCTGGTGGCGCGGGTGTGCAGCAGGCGCTGCTGGTAAAGGTGTTCGCGTCAAGCGCTCCCACCGCGGTGGTGGCCGCCTACTCAGTCGGCCAGCAGATCGCGATCGCCGCGTTCACAGCGCTCGTGGGCCTGGGAGCGATCGTGTTCATCTTCCGCTTTCGCTCCTTCAAAGAAGTCATCCAGGCCGGGCGGGAGTCGCGTGATGCTGAGCGCGCGGCGGAGCAGGCGGGGGCTGCGGGTTATTGAGTTCCGTCCTGGACGGCGCTACGCGGATGATCGAAGTCGTCCTGGACGGTGCTGCGCGCCGGCAGGACTGAGGGGATCCAAGTTTCGTCCTGGACGGCGCTGCGCGCCGGCAGGACTGTTACTGAAGCCCCTCGCGTGCCTCGCGCACGAGGGTGACAGCCTCGGGGAAGACTCGGGCCATAACGGTGCGGATCTGCTCGGCTTGTGCCTCGGCATTGCCTTGGACGTTGATGCGGTTGACGGCGGCGACTGTCATGTCGACGGCGAGCTTGATCGCGTTGTCGGCCCAGGCGAGTCGTTGGTTGCCTTGCATCTGTTCTGCGAACTCTGCGAGGCGCCGCTGGAGCTCATCGGGGTCGCCGAACAGATCACCGAGTCCACCACTTTCCATGCTCGCATCATAGACTGCCGTAGCTCATGCCCAGCTCAGGCGATATCAGCACACAGGTGGCGGCGGAGACGGAGCGTCGCAACAGGCTTGCGGTGCCAGCGTTTGCGGGCGGCTTCCTGTACCTGTTGAGCGCGATCATCATCGCCTCGACGGTGAACGCGGCGCCGTCGGTGGGCTTGTTGGAGGGCTTGTCACCGGCCCTGTCGGGTGTGGTCAGCCCGGCTGTTAGCCCGCGAACCCCGTGGGTGAAATACATCAGCCGCCATGCGTTTGGCTTGATCGCAGGCGGCGTGCTGTCGGCGATCGCGCTGACAGTGCTGATGATGATGCTGCTGCTGCTGGTCGGCGCAACGGGCTTCCGCCGACCGCAGAGCTGGCGCATGGCGCGCCCGTTGATCCTGATTGGCGGTATCGGCCTGATCACGACGAGCGTGGCGCATGAGGTGGTGACGGCGATTGAATCGCACAGCTTTGCGGTGGGCCACGATCACTCCAACGTCGCGGTGGAACGGGCGCTGTTGACGAGCCCGGCGAACGCGGTGGTGGGCTATATCGAGTTGCTCGCGGGGCTGGCGTTTGTGGCGGGCATGATGGGCAGCGCGATCAACGCGATGCGCGTGGGGTTGCTGCCGCGCTGGATGGGCATTCTTGGCGTGTTCGCGAGCTTGTTGATCTTCCTGCCTGACATCAGCGCGGAGCTACAGGTGATTCCGGCCTTCTGGATGGTGATGATGGGCATCTTGTTGTTGGGGCGCTGGCCGAAACCGACCGGCGATCCGCCGGCGTGGGCGGCAGGGATGGCGGTACCGTGGCCACCACGTGGTGGCGGGCGGGCTAGTAGTGCGCAGCCGGTGGCTGCCACTGCCGGCGGGGGCTCGGTGCCGGCGCCGGTGGCGCCAGAGTCGGGTCGCGCCTCGCGTAAGCGCAGGCGCGGCGCACGTAGCTAAACGCTCCATTCGTGGCGGGTACCCCGTGCGAGAATGTGCTGGGGAGTCCGTGACTATGAGGAGTGAGTGATGTCAAGCGAACCCGATACGGCTGCAGGTGAGGCGCTCGATACGGCGCTGGCCTCCCTACTCGAGGTTGAGAAGTTCGAGCCGCCGGCTGCGTTTCGCGAGCAGGCGCTGCTGAAAGATCCAGAGGTGTATGAGCGGGCGGCGGCGGACCCGTTGGGGTGGTGGACGGCACAGGCTGAGCAGCTGGACTGGTTTCAGCGCTGGAGCCGTGTGCTCGACGACGATGACCCGCCGTTCTACAAGTGGTTCACGGGCGGCACGCTGAACGTGTCGTACAACTGCCTGGACCGGCATGTGATCGCGGGCCGGGGCGAGCGGGTGGCCTTTCACTGGCGGGGGGAGGCGGGTGAGGAGCGGGACCTCACGTACGGGGAGCTGCTGGAGCAAGTGGAACGCTTTGCGAATGCGCTGAAGGAGCTTGGGGTGCAGAAGGGCGATGTGGTGGGGATCTACCTGCCGATGATCCCTGAGGTGGTGGTGGCGATGCTTGCGTGCGCGCGCATTGGGGCGCCGCACAATGTGGTGTTCGGTGGCTTCTCGGCGGAGGCGGTACGCGAGCGGATGGAGTTCTCTGAGGCGAAGGTGCTGATCACGGTGGACGGGGCGGC
>DATHLT010000111.1:0-22518 GCA_035487855.1 Solirubrobacteraceae bacterium | reverse complement strand
ATCTCACCCGCAACGCGCTCGTCCACACCCCAGCCGGCACGCCCATCGAGGTGTCGCTCGAGCACGACAATCAGACCGTTACGGTCGCTGTGCGCGACCACGGCCCGGGACTGCCGCAAACAGGTGAGGACAGCCTCTTCGACCGCTTTTGGCGTGCGGAGGCAGGCCGCGAGCGCGGCAAGGCCGGGGCGGGTCTCGGCCTAGCGATCGCCCACACGGTCGTCTCCGCGCACAGCGGCCAGATCAGCGCTACCAACGCCCCTGATGGGGGCGCAATCTTCAGCGTGCGCCTGCCCAAGGCGCCCCCTGAGATGCCCGAGCAGCACACCCTGGACGAGCGGCCCGACCGGTCCGCCGCCGAGCCTGCCTGAGCGCCCCTCGCAGATGGCTCTTAGCTCCTGTCGGGTCTCTCAGCGAGCTCTCAGGCTACGCCTGCAGAGCACTGATGCTGCCGAGCGAGACTGACTACCAGTCAACGGCAACCAATCCGAAAGGCTCCGGAAATGCCCCTCACACTCGCCATCGCAATCATCGTGCTCGCCGACCTCGCCCTCATCGGCCTGCTCGCCTTCGTCATGTCTCGGGCGGAACTCCTCACCCCCCACGTACCCGCTGCCCAGACCGTCGCCCCCCAACATCGGACCGTCAGTGAGCGGGTGGGCGCGGGTCGAGCACGCGACAACGGGACTTCCAGCCACGCCTGCCGAGAAGCCGGGCGGTGTGGCGTGGCCAGAAATACCCGAGAAGTTCGTCGACTGCTTGCCCAAGGCACGGTGGGAGATTGACCACCGCCTCATCGTCCTCGTCCTCATCGAGGCGCCTCAACACAGGGCACCAGCCAGGCTCGACTATGCCGCAATGCGCAACATGTTCGGCGACGCGATCGGCTTCTGCCAGGCGATGCGCTTCAAGAAGCCTTCGAGACCGACATCATTGAGGCGTTCGCCACCACTCAGCGCGACTGGCATTAGGCGCTTTTGCAGGGCTTTTGCGCTTCGAGCAAGCCCGAGGTAGGAGGATTCCATCGTTACGGCTTCTAGTCATCAACACGACGGATTAGTGCCTCGAGATGTTCGCCACTACGGTCGCAGCGACCGGCATTAAGCGCTTGCAGGGATTTCGCACTGGTAACGGCGCCGAAATCGGGGTGATTCCCGCCGAAATGCCGGTCGTTGCGGGTCTGGCCATCCTCACGAGGGGTCAGCCTCGCTGCGAGGCCGTATCGTGTCACTAGTCCCGAATGGATGGACGGACAACTGAGTAGGCCGGAAAGCTCTCAACCCAGGGAGACCCCGCGCCGAACGGCCCGGCAAATCTCGACGGACAACGGAACCCTAACGGTCCGGTACGGGCTCTCAAACCAGGGAGACCCGTGCCGGACCGCCGCTACTACGGTGATCACACTACCGCCTTAAGTCTTTTCGTTAGGAACGCCGTTACCGCCCGAGATAGCTAACAGCGCAAACTGGCGGTTTTGGTTCTCGGTGTTCCTGCTGCCCGTACCTATGAAGGTACCCCGAGGCATCGCTCTCGCCATCGCTCGCTACCGCCTTGCGAAGCTGTGCGGGCCGCGGACGAAGCGGGGAGGTGGAGCGCATCACCATCTAGCCCTCCAGCGCCCACGTGTGTGTCTGCTGTCCTCCCAGGCCCGAACGCGAGCCAGCGCCTACTGCTCTTCGATGAGATCGGTGAGGACCGCGCGCTGCCTGCGCTTGCCCATCGACCCAGACAGTCATCTGGCCGAGCTTCCGGCTTTCAAGTCTCGTCACCCCATGGACCGTGTGGAGGACGACAGCCACCCATCCTGCCGGAGGATCAGGCAGCGTCATGCGCACCTCCCGTTCCACTCGCCCCGGATCGCGAAATCGAACTTCTCGGGGCTCAGCTTGCTGATCGTCGCGACGGCGTGCGGCTCGTCCAATGCGCCAGGGGGCAAATAAAGCTCCGCGCCATCCGCACGGACGATGCCGCCGTGCGCCCGTGAGATGGTCCTGTGGGCAATCACGCGAGCGGCGCTCACGGACGGGAGCATCAGCGATGACACTCAGCCAGCTCTCAGCTTTCATCCAGCGGCCTCGCACGCGCGCACTCCAGGATGCGTGACATGAACTCTCCAAGCCCCCTCACCCCGGCCGTCGAGATAGTGATACCCGTCCATAACGAGCAGCAAATTCTCGCCTCCAGCATCCGCACATTGCACGCGCACCTGACACGCAACTTCGATCTCCCTTTCAAAATCACAATCGCAGACAACGCCAGTACCGACGGCACGCTCGGAGTCGCCCGCCTGCTCTCGATGGAGTTCCCCGAGCTGAGCGTAATTCACCTCAAGCGCAAGGGACGCGGCCTCGCGCTACGCGCCGCCTGGGGCACTAGCGATGCCAACGTCGTGGCCTACATGGACGTCGACCTCTCGACCGACCTGGACGCACTCGTGGGGCTGCTCGAGCCGCTGCTGGACGGTCGTGCCGACGTGGCCATCGGCTCGCGGCTCGCCCCCGGCGCACGCGTGGAGCGTGGGCTCAAGCGCGAGCTAATCTCCCGCGGCTACAACCTGCTGCTACACGCACTGCTCGACGCCCGCTTCTCCGACGCGCAGTGCGGCTTCAAGGCTGTCCGCCGCGAGGTCGTGCAGACGCTGCTCGGGCAGATCGAGGACAACGCTTGGTTCTTTGACACCGAGCTGCTCTATCTCGCGCAGCGCAACAAGCTGTCCATCCACGAGGTGCCCGTCCACTGGGTCGATGACCCCGACTCGCGCGTGCACATCCTCGCGACCGCTTACGAAGACCTACGCGGCATCATGCGCCTGCGCCGACGCTCAGCGCGTGCGACGCAGGCGCAGGTAGCAGCCGCGCAAGCTCATCCGCGGGCAGCGGCCGCGAGATGAAGTAGCCCTGCCCCACCTCGCAGCCCAGCATCGCGAGATGATCCATTACCGCCTCGCTCTCAATTCCCTCTGCCACGACCGTCAGCTCCAGATTGCGCGCCAGCTCGATCGTCGAGCGCACGATCGCCTCGCTACGCCTGTCCTCGAGGATGTCCGTGATGAACGAGCGATCGATCTTGATCTCACTCGCCGGCAGCGTCGCCAGATACTCGATCGACGCGTTGCCCGTCCCGAAATCGTCGATCGAGACACCCACACCACTGGCCCGCAACGCCTCCAAGCCGGCAACTGCCCGTCCACGGTCAATCACCGCTGCGCTCTCCGTCACCTCCACCGTCAGCCGCTCCGCGGGAATCCCATGCTGCTCCAGCAGTGAGGCGACCCGACCGGGAAGCTCAGCGTCGATCAGATTGCGGGCAGACAAGTTGACCGACAGCTCCAAGTCGATGCCACTCCTGCGCCAGGCCACCAGTTGCTTGAGCGACTGCTCGAGCACATACATCGTCAGCGGGCCAACCAGCGCCGTCTGCTCGATCAGCGGGATGAACCGCATCGGCGGCAACATCCCGTGCTCGGGGTGCTGCCAGCGCACCAACGCCTCCACGCCGATGATCCGCCGGCTATGCATGTCGACCTTCGGCTGGTAGTAAACGATGAACTCTCCGCGCTCAAGCGCTGATCGAACCTGCCCCAACAGCACCAGGCCGGTGGCGTCGAACTGATCGCACTCGGGTGAGTAGACCTGCAGACGCCCGCCGCGAGAGCGCGCGTGCGCGAGCGCCGCATCGGCGTGTTGCAGCAGCGCATCTGGGTCCTGTGCGTGCTCACCCATCACCGCTACGCCAATGCTCGCCTCGACGTTCAGCGCAACCCCGTTGAGCGACACTGGCGCTTCGAGGCTCGCCTGTAGCGCCGTCGCGATCCTGAGCGCATCCGCCACGCCGTCCGTGCGCGGACACAACACCGCGTACTCATCGCCACCCAGCCGTGACACAAGCGTCTCCCCAGGCAACTCATCGCGTAGGCGCCGGGCAACCTCGCGCAGCAGCTCATCGCCGTTGGCTTCACCCAGCGTGTTGTTGACCTCCGTGAAGTGATCGAGGTCGATCAGCAGCACCGCCACAACACCGTCCTGGCGGCTTTCCTGGCGGACTGCATTAGTGACACGCTCGATGAACAGAGTGCGGTTAGGCAGCCCTGTGAGCTGGTCGTAGCGCGCCAGACGATAGTTCTCCCGCGATTGACGGCGCAGCCGACGCGAGGCACGCGCAACGATTCGATACAGGATCGCCCACAACAGCGCCAGCCCGACCGCCACAAGCAGCGCGATCATTCGCTTGTCGCTCGCCAGTGCGGACGCTACTGGGCGGTAGCTCAGGTAGATCTCAAATGCGCCTTCCGGAGGCCCAGAGGAAGCGAAGCGCAGCGGCACATACACCTCCACCAGTTCACCCAAGCCCACCTCGCTGGCAGTCTCTGTGTGCGGGCGAGGAGTAACCACGTCCGCGTCGTCCGGCCGACCGGCAAGCGCGTGCAGCAAGTCGTCACTCGGGGGCAGCGTGCGCCCGATCAGGCTGTGATCGTCGGAGTAGATGACCTTGAAGTGGGAGTTCCAGATCTTGATCCGCGCGAGGTCCTGCGTCACTGAGCGCGCGCTCAGCTGCTGATCCAAAGCACGGATACCCGCCGGCGTGAGACCCGTGCGTAGGTCCTGCGGGGAGAGATGGGGCTCAATGCCGATGTGGGCAATGATCCGCGCGGCCTCGCTCTCATCGGCGAGCGTACGCTCAACGATCTGCGCCTGCAGCACTCGCGCGAGGATAAAACCCAACGCGATGATCGGCACGATGCTCAACAGAGCCACCTGTCGATTGAGCGTCAGCTGCGCGCTCAGCCTCCTCAGTCGGCCTTGACGGCGCATAGGAGCGTTTTCGGCAAAGAACCCCTACAACTGGAGTCAGAAGGGCAAAACTCGGACGGAGCGTCTTGTGGACGGAGCGTCCTATACTCGGCCGCCGACATGCGTGCGCTCGTGCAGAGGGTCAGCCGCGCCACCGTGCGGGTCAACGAGCGCGTGGTCGCCGAGATCGGCCCAGGGCTGTTGGTGCTGCTCGGCGTCACCCACAAGGACGACAACGCCGCGGCCGACCGGCTGGCTGGGAAGGTACGCGCGCTGCGTATCTTCCCCGACGCACACGGGCACATGAACGAGGCGCTCGGCGAGCGCGAGATCCTGTGCGTGAGCCAGTTCACCCTCTACGGCGACGCACGCCGCGGCAACCGGCCGAGCTTCATCGCCGCCGCCGGCTCCGAGCACGCCGAGCCGCTGTATCAGCGCTTCTGTGAGCGAGCCGTCGCCAAGCGCGGCGTGTTCGGCGCACACATGCAGGTCGAGCTCGCCAACGACGGCCCCGTCACACTGATGCTCGAAGCGTGATCACCGATCTGCTGTGGCGGCTACGCGGGCTACTCCTCCACCGTGACGCCCTTCCAAAACGCAAACCGATCCCTGAAGTCGGCCGCCGAGCGGCCGCTGTAGTCCGCGTCCTTCGGCTCTGGGTAGTACCACGCCGCGTCCGCGTTGCTCTCGCCGTCGACCTCGATCGTCTTGTAGCTAGCGGTGCCCTTCCAGGGGCAGATCGTGTGCGTGTCGCTGTCGCTGAAGTACTGCTCGTTGATGCTCTCAGCGGGGAAGTAGTGGTTGTTCTCGACTACCAGCGTGTCATCGCTCTCGGCAAGGGTCGCGTCGTTCCATGTGGCTTTCATGCTCGCTCCTCGTTCGCTTGGCCTGCCATTGGTGATTGCCGTGCAGACACAGCGTAGGACCGTCCTCGACGTCTTCGGCAACGCCAACGTCAGCCCGGACCCCGATAATGACCCCATGCGGTTCTGGCACAAACACATTTGGGGCGAGTGGGAGCGCGCCTGGGGCAAAGGCAGCCCCAAAGACTACGTGCTCGAACGCAAGTGCTCGGTGTGCGGCAAGACTCAGACGCAGGTCATTCGCTGAGCCGCTGACGCTTCGCGAGCTCCAAACCGCCATGGGCGATGCCCGGCCCGCAGGCGCGCAACGCGGGCACGACCTCGCTCGTCACGAGCCCCGTCTCGCGGGTCATCTCATCGACGATGTCAAACCAGCGCAGCGTGTTGGCGGCGGTGTCGAGCAGCACGGTGAGCACCGGCACATGCCGGCGCATCGACCAGAAGCGTTCGCCGTGCGGCTGGTGCTCGCCGTGGTAGCCCCACTGTCCGCGCAGCGAGGTCGCACCGGCGGCTCCCTCGCGGCGCAGCCGACGGATCAGCCCGCTGTGTAGCTGCTGATGCCCGTAGCGACTCTGCTCGCTCGCGTACACGACGAGCTTCTGCCAGTAGGCAAGGCCCGCACCATCGGTATCCGGCGGCAACAGTGGCTCTGCCAGTTGCACACCGTCGCGCTTGCACACCCGCACGCGCTCGAGCGTCATCGACGGATCGCTCAGCATCCCCGCGATCTCATCTAGCGCCGACGAGATGGTCGTGCTCTCGCCCACGCTCTGGACCATCAGCGGGACCTGCGTGTTACGGGCAAGCAAGCCGGCCCGATGGCGCACACCGTGCGCTGTGCCGTCGAGGCCGAGAAGCACGCTCGCGCCGGCCACGCCGTGGCGGTGTAGGCACTCCACCACCGCCGTGTGAGCAGGACGCGAGCCAACGCGCTCGTGGCGGCCGAGGTAGATCGCGAGCTTGACCGCATCCAATCCGGGGGTGAGCTCGGCGTCCGCGACGCCTCCACTCAACAGACGCGCACGCTCGAGCGTGATCAACCCGTGGGCGCTGAGCGCTTGCACCTGCGCGAGCAGGGCCTCGATGCGTGGCTGTGAGTCGACCGCCAGCGCGATCAGCGGAAGATCTTCTGAAAGCGTGAGCAGGCGCTCGCTCTGCAGGCGATGCTTGATGCCAAAGCCCTCGATGCCGCGCAGCAGGATGCTCGAGTGCACGCCGCGATCGGCGAACAGCTCGAGCAGCACGTCGGCGAGCAGCTGAGCGCCGGCGCGATCACGCTCCCCGAAGTAAACGCTCATCCGCATGCCGTCCTCGACCATCAGCCCGCCCCCAGCAGCCGGCCGAGCGCCGCGGCGCCCACACCCAGCAGGAGGCTGAGCGCGACGTTCGCCCACAAAAGCCAACGTAGGCCGTCCTCAGCGAGGCGATGGGACTCGAGCATCCACGTGGAGAAGGTCGTGTAGGAGCCGATCACCGCGGTGCCTGCGAGTAGGTAGGTGTTGCGGTTGACGGCGAGCCCCACGAGCAGGCCGAGCACGAGCGCACCCGAGAGGTTGACCACGAGCGTGCCAAGCGGGAAGCGCGCGCCAGTGCTGGTCGAGACGAGCGCGTCGAGCAGGAAACGTGCGATCGCCCCCACCCCCCCGAGGGCGCCAACCCCAAGCCATAGCGCCACGAAGCTCATCCCGTGGGCCTCGCGCGACGCACCAGCTTCGTGGCCAGGAAGACCATCGCGAAGCCACCCGCGAGACTCGCGGCGGCATACGTGCCGGCCAACAGGGGCTGGGAGCGTTCGAGCATCTTCGCCAGCTCCACCATCACCGTGGAGAACGTCGTCAGCGCACCGCAGATGCCCGTGCCGAGGAACGCCCGGCGGTACAGCGACGGTGGTAGACGCTCCTGCAGGCGGGTGACGAAGTAGCCGAGCAGCGCCGCGCCGAGCATGTTGACGATGAACGTCGCCCACGGCCACTGCCCGGGAGGCGTGGTCAGGCTCTGTGAGAGTGCCGCGCGGAGGATCGCGCCGATGAAGCCGCCCGCGAAGATCGCCGCCAGCTCCTGGCGATCGAGCGGCAGCGCACGCAGTGCCTGCTCGAGTCTGCTGGTGGCCGAACCCTCTGGGCTCCGATTGCGTTCCACGACGATCCTCACTGACGTTCGAGTGACGGTGACGTAGAAGCCATCAGCGGTCGTTAACCACGGTTATGGAGCGGGCCTCATCGCTGCGACCGTCAGGATAGCGAGCGCCTGCGTCGCTCGTCTGAGACTTACGACCGCGAACTGCGCTTACTTGGCCTGCAGAACACGACCTGATAGACCCCGCCCGTATGGTTTCACCGGAGAACGTGAGGATCCGATCGCGGCGGCTGGCCCTCAGGCGCGTGGGCATCGTCGTGCTCGCGCTGGCGCTCGCTGGGCTCGTGATCTTCGCGCTCTCGCGCCTGGAACTGCGGCGCGCCGGTCACGCTCTCCTGACGGCCTCACCAGGATGGATCGCGCTAGCGCTAGCGCTGATGTCGCTGGCGATGCTGATGCGGGCAGTCTCCTGGCATCAAACGCTGCGCGCGGCGCTGCCCGACACGGCGATGCCGTGGGGTTCGGTGATACGAGCGTTGATGATCGGCGTGATGGCCTCCGCTCTGGTGCCCGGCCGCCTGGGCGAGCCCTCGCGCATACTCGTGCTCTCGCGTCGCCTGGAGGGGCGCACCAGCCGCCTCGTGCCGATCGTTGCCGGGACGGTGTTCTCACAGACGCTCATCAACCTGCTTGCGCTGGTGATTCTGCTCGCGGTGAGCTTCACGAGCGTGCCGCTGCCGAGTGGCCACGTGGCTGGGATCGTGACCGCACTAGCGCTACCGCTCGCGGCGTGCGCCCTGGTGCTCGCCGGTCCGAAACTGCTGGCGCTGGCGCAACGCTCGCCCTGGCCGCGAGTAGCGCGCGCGGCGAACACGATCGCGCGCCTGTTGCATCTCGCCCGCCAAGGTCTCGTGGTATTCGCCCGTCCGCGCTACGGCTCCACCGCGATCGCGTTTCAGCTGTTGGCATGGGCGCTTCAGTGGCTCGCCTGCTACATGGTGATCCTCGCGCTCGGCCTTCAATCCGAGGCCGGCCCGGCGGCAGCCGCGGCGATCCTGCTGGCAGTCAATCTGAGCGCGGTGCTGCCGGCGACGCCGTCGAACGTGGGCGTGTTCCAGGCCGCCTGCTTGGTGGTGCTCGCCGCCTACGGTGTCGGTGCAGGCCAGGCCCTCGCCTACGGCATCATCCTGCAGGCGGTGGAGGTAGTGACCGCGTTGATTCTGGGGGTGCCGGCGCTGTTCAACGAGGGCGTCTCCTGGCAGGACCTCCGTCACAGCGCCGCGCGGGCGGAGGACGACGCGAACTCCTAGGGCTTCTCAGCCTGCCATGGCACGCAGCGACTGGCGCAGCGAGCTGGTGGTGTGCAGCACCGCCGTCGGCTCATAGCCACAGTGAGCCATGCAGTTTTCGCAGCGGGAATCCTTGCCGCGGCCGTACTTACTCCAGTCCGTCGTCTCGATCAGCTCTTTGTAGGTCTTGGTGTAGCCATCCGCCATCAAATAGCAGGGGCGCTGCCACCCGAACAGCGAGTAGCTGGGGATCCCCCAGGCGGTGCAGTCGAATTCGGCCTTGCCCTCGAGGAAGTCGAGGAACAGCGGGCTGTGGTTCAACCGCCACTTCTTGCGCCGGCCGTCCGCGAACGCCTCGCTGAACAGCTTGCGTGTCTGCGCGACGCCGAGGAAATGCTCCTGGTCTGGTGCTTTCTCATACGCGTAGGCGGGCGAGATCATCATCTCGTCGACTTCGAGATCGTCGTTGAGGAAGTCGAGCACCTCGCGCACGGTCTTGGGCGAATCCTGGGTGAAGAAGGTCGTGTTGGTGGTTACTTTGAAACCGGCGGCCTTGGCCGCCTTGATCGCTGCGACGGCCTTCTCGAAGACGCCCTCGCGCTCGACGGAGGCGTCGTGGCGCTCCTGCAAGCCATCCATGTGAACAGCCCAGGAGAAGTAGGGACTCGGCTTGAAGTTCCCGAGCTTCTTCTCGAGCAGCAGGGCGTTCGTGCATAGGTAGACGAACTTCTTTTTCTTGAGCAGTTCGGCTGCGATCACGTGGATCTCGGGGTGAATGAGAGGCTCGCCTCCCGCGATCGAAACCATCGGGGCTCCAGCCTCGTCGATCGCGGCGATCGCCTGCTCGACGGGCATCCGCCGGCGCAACTCATGCTCGGGATGCTGGATCTTTCCGCAACCAGAACAGGCCAGATTGCACTGGAACAGCGGCTCCAGCTCGACGATCAGCGGGAACTTCTCGCGTTTGGCCAGCCGTTGGCGTGCGAGATACCACCCCATACGCGTGCTCTGCCTGATACGTGCCGCCATCTGGCTACCTTAGTCGCCTGGCGTCCACTCGTGAAGGGCACCGGCCACCCGGCGCAACGCGATCGCGGCGCGCAACGCGCCGGCTGCGGCACCGAGACGCATCAGCTCGTGCTCGGGGCTGTCGAGCACCACCCGTACAACGCCAAACGGACGGCTGCCGGTGCCGGCCGCGAGCCAGACGGACTCCATGTCGACAGCGATTGCGCCGCCCGCGTGTAGCTGCGCACGCCGCTCCCCCAGCGCCAGCTTGGAGACGCACACCACATGGCCCGTGCGCACCTTCATGCCCAACCCTGTAAGCCGCTGCACGAGCTGGGAGGTCAGGTCGCAGCTGACCCGCTCCTCGGCGTGGCCTTCGTCGGTTGCCGCGTACACGTCTTCGGCGACGATCACTTCGCCGGGCACAGACGTCGTGTCCAGCCCGCCGCAGAAACCAAGCACGAGCATCACACCGCCGGCGACAGCGGCCAGCTCTCCGGCGGCCGCCTTCGCACGATCGGGCCCCATGCCGGTCTTGCGCACGACGGCACTGCGCGCTGCCGATGAGATCAGCGCCGCCTCGATGCGCAGCGGCGCGGCGACAAGTAGCTCGCTCACCGCGCCAGCGCGCTTTCGCTACCGCCAGCCGCGCTGCCGGCGCCAGCCTCCACAATTGGGCCATCCAAATCGAGTCCCGCGAGCGTGCAGTGCGCGGCAGCGTGGCCACTGAGAACCGCACCCTCGAGCGTCGCCGGCCAGCCGGTTGCCGTCCAAGCGCCCGCCAGCACCAAACCAGGGATCGCGCTTCTCGGGCCGGGTCGCAGCGCAGCGGTGCCAGGGGCGGCGCGAAAGGTCGCCGCGTGCTCGCGCGTGGCGAGGAACAGCTCAACCTTCGCCTGGCGGGCACGCGGCAAGAGCTTTTCGAGCGCCGGTAGGTAGCGCTTGCGCAGGTCATCCACGCTCATCTTCATCTCACGCTCGGCACCCGACAGCGACACAGCCAGATATTGGCAGCCCGCGGGTGCTCCGGCGGCAGCGCTGCGGTCAAACAGGTACTGCACCGGCGTGCCTACCCCAGCGGCGAACGGCTGATCGAGCACGGGCCTGTCATAGACGACGTGGAGGTTCACGATCGCTGAGCTACCGAGCCCGTTCCATGCGCGCGCCGCGTCGCCCAACAGCGGCTCCAGCAGCGTGGCCGCCCGGGCGTGCGGGAGCGCCACCACCGCAGCCTCGGCGCGCAACTCATCGGCCTCTGACACACCCTCGCTACGCGCGCCACGACATTGCACCTCAAGGCCTGCGCCGCTGCACTGCACCTGTTCGGCGCGCCAGCCGAGCCGCACCTGCACGCCCGCCTCGCGCAGCGCACGCTCGGCCGGCTCCCCGACTGTCTCACCCAGCGTCGCGTGATGAAAGCCGATGTCACCGGCGTTTGCACCCGAAAGCAGGCCCCTTTGGAACACGAATGCCGCAAGCGCCAGCGATGCCTGTGCGGCCGGCAGGTTGATCGTGGGCAGCGCGATCAAATCCCAAAGCGCGCCCACCGCCTGCGGTCCCTGACCATGACGCGCGAGCCAATCACCGAAGCTGACCTGGTCGAGCTCCGGATCGGCGGGATCCAGTCGCATCAGGCCGAGCGCGGCGCGCACAGCCCCGAGCCGCTGCAGCAGCGACAGGTGCGGATAGCTGGCAAGCGCACCCGCGAGATGCGCGGGCGCCGGCAGCGAGCCGCGGCGCAACAACGCTGGCTCGCTGTCGGGCTTCAACACGGGGATCTCGAGCCGTGGCTGTAGCGTCGTCAGCTGCTCGCTACCCAGCCGCGCCAGTAGCCCGCGGTAGGCGGCGCAGCAGCGCAGGAACACGTGCTGGCCGTTGTCCATCTGCAGACCTTCACGCTCGAAGGAGTAGGCGGCGCCGCCGAGCCTGCGCCTGACCTCGAGCAGCGTCACCTCGGCGCCTGCCGCGGCACAGTCGAGCGCGACGACGATACCCGCAAGCCCACCGCCGATAACGATCACGCGCCGCCCTGAGCTCAAGCTCCCGCCCCCAGCATCACGCGAGCCGCAACCCATGCCTTCTCGTGTGCCGGCAGCGACATCCGCCGGCGCACGGCCTCCTCAGGATGCGCATCGATGCGCCCGAGCAGTCGTCTGTAGATGCCGGCCATCGCGAGTACACAAGCGGCGCTGCGCCGGTCAAGCAGCGGCGCCAGCTGTAGGCCGTGGTCGAACCACTGTGCGGCGCGCTCGGCCTCGAAGCGTACGAGCGCGGTCAGCCGCTCGATCTCCTGGGCATCGCCCCCGCGGCCATCATTGGCGCCGGCGTTCGCGCGCTCGAGCGCGCCGAGTACCGCGTCAGCGGTCTCCTGCAGGCTCGTGGTGGGCACAACATCCTCGGCGATCACGCCGAAGCGCCGCAGGTCCTCTGCTGGCAGGTACACACGCCCGTTGTTCGCATCCTCGCGGACGTCGCGCAAGATGTTCGTCAGCTGCAGCGCAACGCCGAGATCATCCGCAAGCGCTTGCGCGCGCGCAGCGTCGGGCCCGGCAGGCTCGCGCAGACCGAAGATCGCCAGGCATACCCGGCCGATCGCGCCCGCCACGCGGCGGCAGTACGGCAAGAGGTCATCGAAGCTCTCGTACGTGACGCACGAGATGTCCATCCGCACACCCTCGATCAGCTCGCCGAGCGCATCGATGGGCAGCGCAAAGCGTCGCTGGGCGTCCGCGAGCGCCACCATCACGAGACCTTCCGTGCCGCCGGCTCCACCGTCGCGCCCGGGGCGCGCGTCCTCGTCGCGACCGGGGTGCGCGGCGAGGGTCTCGGCGCCATACGTGCCGGCCGACGCGATCGCGTCGAGCGCACGCGCCTGGTGGTCGAGCAGCCGCAGCTTCTCCTCGCATGGGAGCGTGCCGTCGCCGATGTCATCGACACGCCGCGCGAACGCATATGCCGCGCACATCGCCTGACGACGCTCGCGTGGCAGCAGGCGGATCCCGTAGAAGAAGTTGGCGGCCTGCTTGCGCGTGATCGCTTCGCAGTGGCTGTAAGCGTCGGCGATGTCGGCTGTCGCGTTCACTCTGCAACCCTCCGCGGCGCCGGCGACCGGCCGTCGCGCAGCGTCGCCGCGAGCGCCAGCGCACGTCGTGCGCGCCCGGCCCGCGGCGGCCCCGCCAGCACGTCATAGTGGGCGCGCACGATCGCATCGAGGGCGGAGTGCCCGCCGGCAATGAAAGCCGCGACGGCGAGCTTCGGGCGCCCGTGCAGCTCGGCGATCAGCGGTGTGCCCGCGATCAGTAGCTCGCGGGCACGATCGACCTCGAAGGCGAGCACCGCTTGCAACGCCTCGCTTGCGTGCTCTCGTCCGATGTCCGCCTCGGTGGCGGCGAACCGGGCGAGATCCTCCTGCGGTAGGTACACGCGATCGCGAGCGAAATCCTCGGCCACATCCTGGCAGTGCTCGGCGAGCTGTAGCGCGGTGCAGATCGCGTTCGACAGCTCAACACGGGCGGAGGTCGACAGGCCAAAGATCGCGAGCACCAGCTCGCCCACCGGATCGGCGGACAGTGCGCAGTACTCGCGCAGTTGCGCCCATGACCGGTAGCGGCTGACACGCTGGTCGACACGGTTTGCCTCGATCAAGCGCAGCAATGGCTCGCGCGGTAGCCCGCACTCGCGCACGCTCGCCCCCAGACGCACAAGCAACGGATGCTCGGCCTCGCCCGCGAACGCGCGCTCGAGCTCCACTTCGAGCCAGTCGAGCGCAACAAGCCGCTCGGCCGGCGATCGGCCGTCGGCGTCGCCCAACTCGTCGACGAGCCGCGCGAACCCATATACGGCCAGCAGGTGCGCGCGCGCTCTGCGCGGTAGCACGCGGCTGGCAACAGGGAAATTCTCGCCCGCTGCCCGCGCCATGACCGCCTCCGCGCTTGGGGCGTCGATCGGCGGGGCGGCTGTCAGCATCAGCGCCGCCGCTCGGTGGACCCCCCGGACGCCACGTCCCACTGGGTGTCCGAGGAGAGGCAGCGCCCAAGGGCCATGATCGGGAACGTGAGCCGGTAGAGGTGGTAATTGATGTAGTAGTCGGAGGGGAAGCCTGTGCCGGTGTACTGGGGCTCATCCCAGCCGCCATCGGCACGTTGCGCGCCAACCAACCAAGCAACGCCGCGGGTGACGGCCTGTGAGCGCTCACCGGCTGCGTGTAGGGCAAGCAGCGCCCATGCCGTCTGCGACGGCGTGCTGGGGCCGTGTCCGATCCATCGCTGCTCGTCATAGGAGCGCGGGTCCTCCCCCCAACCACCGTCTTCGTTCTGGTGGCTCTCGAGCCACGCCACGGCACGACGGATGCACGGCTGCGCGGGATCGACACCCGCGGCGATCAGCCCGGGCACGGACGCCCCGGTGCCATAGATGTGGTTGATGCCCCAACGCCCGAACCACGACCCGTCGGCCTCCTGCTGCTCGATCAGCCAGCGCACCCCGCGCCGTGCGGCAGGCGTGTCGCCCAACCCGAGCACACCGAGCATCTCCACCGTGTGCGCCGTCACATCGGCGCTCGGCTCGTCGATCACCTCGCCGAAGTCAAGGAACGGCAGCTCGCGCACGAGCGCGCGCGTGTTGTCGGCGTCGAACGCGCCCCAGCCGCCCCCGTTGCTCTGCATCCCTTCGACCCAACGCAGCGCACGTCCGATCGCACCGTCGACACGGGCACCGAGGGGTGGGCGTCCGGCGAACCGATTCAGCGCGAGCACGACCTCCGCGGTGTCATCGACGTCGGGGTAGTTGACGTTCGCGAACTCAAACGCCCAGCCCCCAGGCTCCAGCTGGGGTCTGCGTACCGACCAGTCACCCGGCACGGTGACCTCCTCTGCGAGCAGCCATTCCGTGGCTTTCACCAGCGCCGGATGGTCCTCCGGCAAATCGGCATCGCCGAGCGCAACAACCGCGAGCGCCGTATCCCACACGGGTGATTGGCACGCTTCCAAGCGCCTGCTTTCACCGGCGGGAGCACCGGGCGGGCGCGATCGCTGATCGTCGCCTGGGTCCTCAACCATGAAACGCTCGAGGCCTTCCAGGCCACGTTGCATCACGGGATGGTCGAGTGGATATCCGCTCAGGTGTAGCGCCATCAGCGAGTACACCCACGGCGGCTGGATACCGCCCCAAGAGCCGTCGGCCTCCTGGCGGCGCACGATCCAACGCTCGGCACGCGCAAGCGCGAGGCGCCGCAGCAGCGCGAACGGGCGGCGTTCATACGCGCGCAGCAAGCTGTCCAAGCGCGAGAGCCATGCGGCGCGACGAAACTGGCCGTTGCCCAGTTGCCACCCCGGCTCAGCGCCACCGGCTGCGGTGGTGCTCGTATGCAGCTCTTGCAGGTCGAACGGGAGCGGACGCATGGGCCGGTTGGCTTTGACAATCGAAAGCGCCACGATTGTCTGACGTGCCCAACAGGCGAAGTCGTACACATTCAGCGGGACCGACGCTGGCAGCAGGATTACCTCGGGCGGCAGGGCCGGAACTCGATCCCAGGACCACAGCCCGAACAGCGCGAGCCACAGGTGGGTGAACACCCGTGCCTGCTCGATCCCGCCTTCCTCGCGGATGAACTCGGCGGCGGCGCGCATGTGGTCAGCCTCGACGGGGTCGCCAGCCAGCCGCAGGCCCCAATAGGCCTCGATCGTGGTGGAGAGCTCACCAGGGCCGCCGTGAAAGTTTGCCCAGGTGCCGTCGGCACGCTGCTGGGAGCGGATCCACGCCGCCGAGCGCGCTGTCTCATCTGCTCTGCGGATCCCCAGGAACTCGCGCAGCAGCATGTCCTCGGCGTCCATCGTCACGTTCGTCTGCAGCTCACCGCGCCACCAGCCACCGTCCTCTTGTAGAGACAGCAAATGCTCGCGGGCGAGCTCCAGCGCGACCTTCGCCTCGCTGTGAGCCTCAACCGTCAGCTGTGCCATGCAGACAACCTAAATCTTTTTGCTCGCCGACGACAGTTGCGCATGCACCTTCTTACCCTCGCACGTCCGTGAAGTTAGCCTGGGAATTCGCTGGCACGAGCACATTTGGGGCTGCAAGCGTGATCACATGGCGACGCAGCGCCTCCTCGCTGACCAGGCGCGCCGTGACTGATGCGAAGCGATAGACGATCAGCCCGTCGATGTCCAGACGGGCCTTCAGGCGGAAACCCGGCGCAGGCGGCGCGCCTGCCGATGCGCGCAGTGGCGCGTAGCCCGTCTCATCGATTTCCCGCACGAGTACCGAACGTCGCGCGTGCAGCTCATGTAGCCCGTGCAGGTAGTACTCGAGCGGTGCCGAACCAAGCTCGACAGTGGTGATCGCGTAGTTTCGGTCCCCACCCACCCTACCGCGCAGGGCGTTGGCGACGTCGCGCCAGTTCCCGCGTTGCAGGCGCGGGCTCAAATCGACATCCAGGGAGATGGCGAGGAAGGCCACCGCGATCAAAGCCGAGAGGACAATCCCCGTCCTGCCCGTGCCAGGCCACACGCTAACCACGGCGATCGCCACCGTGAGCGGGATCATCGCCGCGACGAGGTTGCGCGGCGCCAGGTAATCGGCCCCGAATCCCACGAGCACAATTGGAATTATCACTCCACCGGCAGCTATGACGAGCGCTATCCAAACACCTTCTCGGCGGACGTTCGAGCCGTCGAGGCCGGGGTGCGCATGCGGGCTGTTCATATGCCAAGCTCCGAACGCGAGCGCAGCGAGGATCGGCAGTGCGACGAGCAGCTCGATACCGCGCCCGAGCGGCAGGCCGGAATAGCCAGTTAGGTAGTACTGGGGAATCGCCTGCAGGCGATCGCTAAGCGGCCATTGCCCGATCCACTGCGTGCCGTGCCCTCCCTGCGCTGAGATCAGCGGCAGCAGTGCGAGGCCCACCAGCGCCAGCACCCCGACTGCGGGAACCGCCACGCGACGGGTCGCGCGATCGCGCAACAGCAACAGCGCCATCGGGACCAAGAGGAAGACCGCGAAGTAGTGCGTCAACAGCGCCAGCGCGCCGGTCAGCGCGAACACCGCCATGCGCTTCGGCGTTGGCTGCCGTCGTGCACGCAGGAAGCACAGCATCGCGAGCGCCGCCATCAGCACGAACAGCGCGTACGCGCGCGCCTCCTGCGAATACCACACGAACAGCGGGTTGACGGCGACGAGCGCAGCGCACACGATCGCCGCACGGCTGGTGGCCGAGCCTTCGATCTCGCGAGCGATCGCCCACGCAACGGGCACCGTCGCAATCCCGGCCAGCGCGGACGGCAGCCGCAGGGCGAGCTCGCCGGTACCGAGCAGGCGCGAATCGGCCCACTCGAGTACGTACCAGAGCGGCGGCGTGTTCTCCGTGTGCGTCACCGAGCGCAACGTCGCCCACAGGCTCGGGTGTAGGACGTGGACGGGCGTGAACGCCTCGTCGTACCAGAAGCTCTGCAGATCGAGCGTCGACAGGCGCAGCACCGCCGCGAAGACCGTGATGGCAGCGAGCGGCCACCACGAGGCCATCGAGCTGCGTACGCGCGCCGCCGGCTCCGCCGCGGCCTGCGCGGTTGCGCTCATCGCGGACACAGCCGCCGTACGGCGCCGAAGCAGCCGTAACGCTCGCTACGCACGTCTTCGTAGTAAGGCGGCAGATACCAGCCACCGTGGACCGTACGCCGGCCGCCGACGGTCGCCCCCCAGATCGCCAGGCAGATCTGCGTCTTGCTTCCGGGCGCGCCGCCGCTGGTATTGCCGCACAGCACCTCGTGGTCGCTGCCCGCACCGAGCGTTTCCTGGTCGATCGAGATGTTTTTGTAGTCGTGGTCGGTGTAGTGACGCCATGTCGTCAGGTCGGCGACCAGGCGGTGGTTGATCCGCGTCTGGCGGGCGAGGTCGTTGACGACCGCCACCGCCAGGAACAGCCCGACGACTACCAACACTGTCGTCTCCAAGCGCCACAGACGCCCACTGCCGTGCTGCTCTGAGATGCGTGGACGCAGCCATGGGGGCAACCGCTCCCAGCGCCGTTCCTCGACCGGGAGGCGCTCCTCGGATGAAAGCGATGCGCCACTCATTGCACGGGCGCCAACAGCGGCGAGGTCTGGTGGATGACGAACAACGCCTGGATGGCGAGGGTGGCAGCCAGTAGTCGCCGGTCGCGCGTGACGACCGCCAGCGGCAACGGCCACAGGATGTACCACGCCAACAGCCATGTGCTGGTGACGGAGATCGCCAGCAGCGCCCAACCAGAGGCGGCCACCCAGTCATAACCGCGCCACGTGCGCCACAGCAGGTGCAGCAGAATTAGCACGAGTGCCGCCTTGAGCAGGTCGTGGTCGATCGGGAACACGCCCGGCTTGCCGAGCAGGTGAGCGATCTCGTTGGCGAAGCTGTCGGTCGAGACGAACGCCGCATCGCGGTTGAGCGCGGCGACAATGTTGATGCCGTGGATACCGAACACGGCATAACCGACAACGGCGGCGAGCGCCAACGCCGCCACCATCCCGAGGATCGGCGCAAGCCGTCGTTTGGAGACGATCATGAACGGCAACAGCACCGCCACGGTGGCCTTCGTCAGCGCGCCCGCCACGATCCAGGCAGCGGCGGCGGCCTCGCGCCGTGCAGAGCGTGTGGACGAGCCGGCAGCCGGGGCCACGACAACGAGACTGACGGCCGCCATCATCGCGAGCATCATGATCAGATCGTTGTGCGCACCGCCCAACGCGTAGAGGAAGTAGAGCGGGTTCGCGCCCACCACGAGGATCGCGGCCACGGGGTCGAAACCGCGGGCACGCGCACAGCGCCAGGTGAGCGCGAGCGTGCCGGCACTCGCGAGCAGCGCCTCGAGTTTCATCGCCCACAGCGCGCCGACTACCCCCAGCGGCGCCAGCGGATAGGACAGCAGCGTGTATAGCGGCCCGTACGCGGTAGCCACGCGATCCCAGTCGTGGCCGACGTAGCGGTAGATCGGATCGTGCACGATCGCATCGGGACCATGGGTATAGGGGTTCAGGCCGTGTTCGACCCCCATGCGGGCGTAGGCGACATAGCTGAAGACATCGGTCGACAGCAGAACCGGCCCCACGAACACGATCAGCTGTAGCGCCGCGATCAGCACGATCGCCCAGCGCGTGGAGATAGCGCGAGTGCCAAAGCGACGGGCGAGCACGGCCAGCACCCCGTAGGCGCCGCAGGAGACCAGCAGCGCGATCAAAAAGCCGCGATAGCCCAGGCGCTCGCCGAGTCCGCTCAGCCAACCAACCAGTTCGGGCGATTTGGGTACAACCGGCGAAGGACCGGCGGCAGCATCGACGACGATCTCCGCGGCGATCGCAACCAACAACAGGCCGCAGACCGTGGCGAGCGCGGACACCCACCGTTCGCTGCGTTCATGAGCAAGGCGCGGTTCGCCCTGCGCGACCGCGCTCACAGAGCGAGAGGGCTCACAACGCGGTCCATACCGTCTTCGTCTCCAGGTAGGCATCGAGGCCATCGTGGCCGTGCTCGCGACCGATCCCGGAGGCCTTGAACCCCCCGAACGGAGCGGATGGGTCGACCACCCCCCAGGTGTTGATGTAGACCATGCCCGCTCGCAGCATCGCTGCCAGGCGGTGCGCGTTCGAGACGTCCCGTGTCCACACACCCGCGGCGAGCCCGTACTCGCCGGCGTTCGCGCGCTCGGCTACTTCCTCGAGCGAGTCATACGGCGAGGCGACAAGCACCGGGCCGAAGATCTCCTCGCGCGCGATGCGCAGATCGTCAGATGTGGTGGCGAACAGCGTAGGAGCGACGAAGTAGCCGCCGCTGTCGGTGAGCGCTGCCTCGCCGCCGGCGAGCACCTCCGCGCCCTCCTCGCGTCCGGCTTGGATGTAGCCAAGGACGCGCTCCTGCTGCTCGGCGGAGACGAGCGGACCGAGCTGGGTGCCAGCCTCGAGGCCCGCCCCAAGCTGGGCTGAAGAGGCAGCATCGGTCAGGCCGGTCATGACCTCATCGAAGCGCTCCGCGGGAACGAACAGACGCGAGCCGGCGTTGCATGCCTGCCCGGAATTGAAGTAGATCGCCTGGAAGGAGCCCCGGACGGCCGCCTGGATGTCGGCGTCGGGCAGGATGATGTTGGGCGACTTGCCGCCGAGCTCGAGCGTCACGCGCTTTAGCGCTTTGCCCGCCTTGGAGCCGATCTCGCGCCCGACCGAGGTGGAGCCTGTGAAGGCGACCTTGTCGACATCTGGATGATCGACGAGCGCGGCACCGGTGCTGCCATCGCCGGTCAGCACGTTCAGCACACCCGGCGGGAAGCCCACCTCGAGCGCGAGTTCACCTACGCGCAGCGCCGACAGCGGCGTCTGCTCGGCAGGCTTCAGCACAACGGTACAGCCGGCAGCGAGCGCCGGACCGAGCTTCCACGCGGCCATCAGCAGCGGGAAGTTCCACGGGATGATCTGCGCACACACGCCGACCGGCTCACGGCGCGTGTAGCAGTGCATGTTGGGCGCGGTCACGGGCAGTACGCCACCCTCGATCTTGCTCGGCCAGCCAGCGAAGTAGCGCAGGTGCCCAACAGCACCGGCCACGTCGACGTACTGGGCCAGCCCTACGGGCTTGCCGTTGTCGAGCGACTCAATCTGGGCGATTTCCTCTGCGTGCGCCTCAATCGCATCAGCGAGCTTGTGCATCAGCCGCTCGCGCCCAGCGGCAGGCATCGATGCCCATGGACCGTCGTTGAACGCCGCACGTGCGGCGGCGACCGCGCGAGCAACGTCGTCGGGGCCGGCGAGCGCGACCTCTGCGATCTCCCTCCCGGTGGATGGGTCGAGTGTCTCGAAGGTGCGCCCGTCAGCCGCATCCAGACGCTCGGCGCCGATCAGCAAACGGTGTGGCTGTGCGATGAACTCGCGCGCGGGGGCGCTCAGCGCGTCGGGCAGGGTGTCAGCGGAGATTGTGGTCATGTGCAGAGCCTACCTCGCGCAGGCACACCTCAGCGCCTATGCTGCGGCAATGGCTGAGCCTTCCAAGGCGGTGCTGATAACCGGCTGCTCCTCTGGCATCGGCCACGCGAGCGCGCTTCGCCTTGCGCGCTCCGGTTGGAGCGTCTACGCGAGCGCCCGAAAGTTGGAGTCGATCGCAGAGCTGGCAGAGGCCGGCTGCCACACGCTGGCGTTGGATGTGACCGATGAGGAGTCGATGCGGGCGGCCGTCACCACCGTCGAGCAGGCGGAGGGCGCGGTGGGCGTGCTGATCAACAATGCCGGCTATAGCCAGAGCGGCGCAATCGAGACGGTGCCGATCGCGGCGGTGCGCCGCCAGTTCGAGACAAACGTTTTCGGCCTCGTGCGACTCACACAGCTGGTACTACCGCAGATGCGCGCCCAGCGCTGGGGCAAGGTGGTGAACTTGGGCTCGATGGGCGGGCGTCTGACGTTCCCCGGCGGCGGCCACTACCACGCGACTAAGTACGCACTGGAGGCGATCTCCGACGCGCTGCGCTTCGAGCTACGGGGCTTTGGGATCGACGTGATCCTGCTCGAGCCGGGGCTAATCACAACAGAGTTCGGCGAGGCCGCGACCGCCAGCATGACCGATATCGGGGGCAACATCGGGGATACCGGCAGTGACGCCACCAACACGGACCCGTACGAGCACTTCAACGCGACAGTAGGCGCGGTCACCGCAGGCGCCTACCAGGGGCCGATGCGTCTTCTCGGCGCGGGACCGGAGCGCGTGGCGGAGGTGATCGAACGTGTGATCACGCGCCGTCGCGCCCCGGCGCGACGCACGATCACCGCTTCGGCGAAGTTGTCGATTGCGACCCGGCGGCTGCTGAGCGACCGGGTTTGGGATCGGGCGATGCGCGCCCAGTTCCCGCAGCCGCGCTAACGCCGGCGCGACTGCGCGCTCAGCGCGAGCGTGCCTGGCAGCTACTCGACTACGCGGCCAGCGGCAGGTGCGGGCTGGGCCGCCCTACCTCGAAGCCCTGGGCGTAGTCCACGCCGTAGCTACGGAGCATGCTCATGGTCGTCTCATCGCCAACGAACTCCGCGATCGTGCGCCGCCCCATGCCGCGCACGACACCGGCGAGCGCGCGCACGACCAGCTGGTCGGTGCGGGAGACGGGCAGGCTGCGGATGAAGTCCCCGTCGATCTTCAGGTAGCTGAAGGGCAGGTGCTTGAGATATTGAAATGAGCCGAAGCCCGCGCCGAAGTCATCGAGTGCGACCGCACAGCCGAGCGCGAGCACACCGGCACAGAAGATCCTGGCGCTCTCCATATCTGAGATCGCAGCGGTCTCGGTGACCTCGATCACGAGCCGCGATGGGTCGACCCCGTGATGGGCCAGCCGACGCTCCAGGTGGGCGAGCATGGCGGGTTCGGTCACCGACAGCGCTGACAGGTTCATAGCGATGGACACGCCCTCGGCGTGGTTCTGCCCCCCCAGGAGTGCGGCGACCTTCTCCAGCACCATGCGATCGATCTCGCGGATCAGCCCGTAGCGCTCGGCGGCAG
>DATHLT010000110.1:0-10630 GCA_035487855.1 Solirubrobacteraceae bacterium | reverse complement strand
GCATGCGACGCCGCCGCAGTGGCGCTCGCCTTGTGCGCTCGCTCGCGCGCAGTCGGGCACACTGAGAAGTTGCCGCCCGTCAGTTCAGCGATCACCTGGCCGTTGCGGCCCTGCTTGAGCACGAACTCTCCTTCAAAGAATTCGCCCGTTTGGGTAGTGCCGTTCGGCTGCGCGGTGGTCACGCTGACGTGGCCGTGCGTCGCTTCGATGACTGTGCCGAACGGGATCTGACGGAGGGACGAGAGGGGTACAAGTGCTTTCGTGCCAGGAAGCCGCACAAGCACCTTGCCCGCGATCGGGGCCACGTTGCCGGTTCGCGCGAGGACCGGTCGTGGGACGACAACGGCCGGCACAAAGCCCGAGCCTGGCCGACTTCCTCCTGCAGGCGGGATATACGTAAACTTGTCGGCCGCCGTCGCCGCGGAGGTGCCGGCATAGGTACTGACGGTCACGTCCACGACCCCATTGCCCGCGGGGCTCGCCGCCGTAATCGATGACGCCGAGTTGACCGTGACGCTCGTAGCACGCGTGGCTCCGAAGTCGACCACTGCGCCTTCCACGAAGCCCGAGCCGGAGATCGTCACAACGCTCCCTCCTGCGGCAGGACCACTCGCCGGACCGACCGCCGACACCTCCGGGGTCACTGCCCGTGCGAGCTCCACCACCGTGTGATCATTCTGCCCTGCCACGTACAGACTCATGCCGTCGGGACTCACCGTCACGCGTCTGGCGCCGGCGATGCCCTGAATGCCCTGCGTGCCGCATTCGTTGTCAATTTTTCCTTCGGTTTCGCTTTTGCCTGCACATTCGTAGGGAGCGGGAAGCTGGGTGAGGGCGCCGGTTTCCGCATTGCGCGCAAACGCCGCCTCGTCATCTTCGATCGGGCCGCTCGCATACACGTTTTCTCCCGCCGGGCTGATCGCCACCCCGAGGGCATCTTGCAGGCCCTTAGCTTCGGTGCAGCCCGCTTCGACGGGCGCCTTCATCAAGCACACATTCGGAGATGCCAGTTGCGCGAGCGTGCCCGAGGCTTCGCGGTGGAACTCGAGCACTGCGTTGTTCTGGCTCGAGTTCGTGTACACGTCGCTCCCATCCGGGCTGATGACGAGATCCTCGGGACCATCGATCGCGACGCCGTGGGCGCAGCTCGCATTGGCCGTGCTGATGCAGCCTTCCTTGCCCGGCAGCTGAGTGAGCGCTCCCGTGCTCGTGTTCCGTTCAAATGAGACCACGGCGCCTTCGCCAACGGTCGCTCCCGCAGCGACGTAAACGTTCTTGCCGTCAGGGCTAACGGCCACGCCGACCGCCCGTTCGAGTCCCAGGGCACCTTCGGTTTCGCAACCGGTCAGCCCTTTGCTGCCGCTCGTGATGCAGTTATTGCCACCCGCGAGCTGTGTGAGCGCTCCGGTCGCGGTATTGCGCGAGAACTCGGCTATCGCTTCGTCGGAATAGCTGGCCACGTACACGTTCTTACCGTCAGGACTAACAGCAATCCCGTAGGGAGAGTTGAGACCCCCTGCTTCGTGCGATGCGCATTCGGAGTCTTCGCGACTGATGCATCCCGTCTCGGTCAGCAGGCCCGTTTCCGGGTCGCGGCTGAATTCAACGAGGCTGTTGGTGCCCTGCGTGATGACATACACACCCTCCCCATTGGGACTGATCGCAACAGCCGCCGGGCTGCTCATCGCGATCGCTTTCGTGGTCGAGTTCGCCGGAGCGCATTCGCTCGACCCTTCGGTCACGCAGCCGATCTCAGTCAGGGTGCCATTTGCCTGATTGCGTGAATACTCGACCAGATCGCCCGACACGGCAACAGAGTAGACATTCCTACCATCCGGGCTCACCTGCGCCTGGTATGCAGCGTTCAGTGTGCCTTCCGCCAGCAGCACCCCGCAGCCGATCAAGCTTTCTCCACCGGGTTTGGGCCACGCTACTTCCCCCATACAGTTGAGCGGGCTTGCCAGCTGTGAGAGCGAGCCAGGCAGCGGGGCAGCCTCGGATCGAGCCGGAGCCACCAGCGAGAGCACCCCGAGGACCACCGCTAGTACAGACACGCAAGCCAGCGCTCGCGAAACCCACGTGGTCCGGTGAGTTTCAGACCACTCCGTCGAGATGCTCGTCTCTACGTCCAAAGCTTTGGCTCCTTCTGTGTTCGCCTACCTACCTCGCCCGCGGGCGAACCTTACAGCCCTTTGAAGGCATGCGACTCTGCGATTAGGCTCAGTCGGGCACACAAAACCCGCGCGAGGCCGTCGGTTAGCATCGGCGCGCCGGCAGCCGTCGGACTCTGACGATTGGGCGATTACATGGGCGGGACACACAGACAACGACGCAAGGCTCTCTCCCTGCTGGCGGTTGCCGTTTTGGCCGGCGGCATCGGGGTGCTCGGGTATGCAACACACCTGCTCAGGCGCAGTGAACTGCAGACGATCGACGCGCGGTTCTCGATCAGGGGTTACAGCGGCGTACCGTCAAACATCGCATTCGTTGCGATCGATCCCGCGACCTTCCGGAAGTTGCGCCACAACTTTCCATTTCCCCGCGAATGGGATGCGAAGGTGATCGACCATCTACGCGAGGCAGGGGCACACACCATCGCGGTCGACATCGACTTTGGTCAACCGACCGTTGCACGAGAAGACCTCGACCTATACGAAGCCGTTGCGCGAGCCCACGGGAAAACGATTCTCGCGGCAACCGCCATCGGTGCCAAAGGCGAAACCACGATCCTAGGAGGGGAACCCAAAGCCCTGAGCGAAGCGGGAGCACGTGTCGCCGAGGACCACCTTGAGCTCGACACCGATGGCTCGGTGAGACGCTTTGCCCGCGAATACAGCCACCTCGAGAGCTTCGCTGTAGTGGCCGCTGAAGTGATGACCGGCCATCGCTTCCCGCCTTCATTCTTTGAAGATGGAACGCTGCCGATCGATTACGTCGGACCAACCGAAACGCTCAATTCGGTCCCGTTCTCGTCCGTGTACAACGGTGACTTTCCAGCAAGCGCTGTCCGCGGCAAGCTGGTGGTCGTCGGTGCCTCGGACCCACTGCTACAAGATGTCCACGCCACACCAACGAGCAACGGCACGATGCCGGGCCCCGAAATCTGGGCCAACGCCATCTCCACTTTGTTGCGCGGAATCCCTCTGCGCGGCGCCCCCAGCTGGCTCAACATCCTCACCATCCTCCTGATCGGGATGGTCGTTCCGATCGGCAGCATGCGCCTGCGTCAATGGCGCTCACTACTCGACGCGCTAGCGCTTGCCGTGGTCTTCACCATCGCTGTACAGGTCGCGTTCAACAGCGGCCTGATCGTCACGTTCGTCTACCCATTGCTCGCACTCGGCGTGGGGACACTGGGCACACTTGCCGTCCTGTACGTCGGCGAAACGATCGAACGCGCCCGCGTGCATGACCTGTTCGCGCGCTTCGTCCCAGCCGACGTCGTCGACCAGGTAGTGGCAAGCGCCGGCGGCAATCTGCGCCTCGGTGCCGTCGAACGGGACTGCACGGTGCTGTTCTCCGACCTGCGGGGATTCACCAGCTTCTCCGAGAAATTGGCGGCGCCGCGGGTGATTGAGGTAGTCAACTGCTACCTCAATGAGATGACCGAGGCGATCCTCGCCGCTGGCGGCACGCTCGTGTCCTATATGGGCGACGGCATCATGGCCGTGTTCGGCGCACCGCTCGAACAGGACGACCACGCCGACCGCGCGCTGAGCGCAGCCGCTGAGATGATCGGGTCGCGACTTGATGCGTTCAACGCGTGGATTGCCGACAACGGCCATGAGCACAAGTTCGCCATGGGTGTGGGCATCAACAGCGGCGCTGTCATGGCCGGCAACATCGGCTCCGAACAGCGCGTCGAGTACACCGCGCTCGGCGATACCACCAACACCGCCTCGCGGCTGGAGGGCATGACCAAGGGCAGTGGGCACATGCTGTTCGTCGCCGACTCAACCCGCGAGCGACTCAAAGCTCCGCCCGAAAGTCTGGTGCTCGTCGGCGAGCTCGAGGTGCGCGGCCGCGTCGAGCCCGTTCCCGTTTGGACGATCGTAAAACCCGACGAGGGCACGGCCCCCATCGGCCACGTCATCGCCGAGGATGCGCCCACCGGCCCCGCCAGTACGAGCTAGCGGACAGGCAGTCCACTCAAATCACGTCGGGCTGATACGGACCCGGCTTCGGGCGCACCTTGCCTCCCGGGAACGCCAGCCGCAGGATCGTGCGGTGAACCGTACCCAGCTGCTTGTGTAGCGGTCCCGTGTTATACGGCAGGCCGTGGCGACGGCAAATGTCGCGTACGCGCGGTGCGATCTCCGCGTAGCGGCTCGAGGGCATGTCCGGGAACAAGTGGTGCTCTACCTGGAAGCTCAGGTTGCCTGCCAGCAGGTGAAACAGCGGGCCGCCGTCGATGTTCGCCGCGCCCAGCAGCTGGCGCACGTACCAGCCGCCGCGGGTCTCATCCGCGACCTCAGCCTCGCTGAACGTGTACGTCTGGTCGGGGAAGTGCCCGCAGAAGATGATCGAGTACGCCCACACGTTGCGAACGATGTTCGCCGTGAAGTTCGCAGCAAGCGTGGTCTTGAACGAACGCTTGCTCGCCTCCACCGAGCCACGGCTCGCCACCAGCGCCGCCAATGCCGACAGCGCTGGGAAGGCGATGTAGTCCTTGACCACCTGCCCGCGGGCCTTCACGCCGATCGCCTTCAGCTCCTCAAGTAGCTGCTCCTTTGACTTCTCTCCCGAGTGGATCGCCCCGCGATTGAGGTCGTGCACCGCCACACCCCACTCGAAGAAGCCCATCAACAGCAGATTGTAAAACGGCTGGAAAAGGTAGATCGGATGCCAGCGCTGGTGCGGGTCGATGCGCATGATCTCGTATCCGAGATCGCGGTCCTTGCCGCGGATATTCGTGAACGTGTGGTGCTCGTAGTTGTGCGAGTGACGCCACGCGTCCGCCGGCGAGGCCGTGTCCCAATCCCACGTCTGGGAGTTGATGTCCGGGTCGTTCATCCAGTCCCACTGGCCGTGCATCACGTTGTGGCCAATCTCCATGTTCTCCAGGATCTTCGCCAGTGACAGCGATGCCGTGCCCGCCAGCCACGGCGCCTGAAAGCGTGAGCCCAACAGCAGCGCCCGCGCCGCCAGCACCAGCTGGCGATGCAGCTTGATCGTCGCGCGGATGTAGCGCGAGTCGCGCTCCCCTAGGTCCGCATACACCTCGTCGTGGATCGCATCGAACTCGCGGCCCAGCTGCTCGATCTGCTCAGGTGTGAGCAGCGCCAGGGGGCTCTGCGGTTCGCCGTTTGCATCGTGCCCAGCACCTGCGTCGCTGGGCTGAACAGCGGAGAAGCCCTGCTCCGTCGCGGTGCCCTGCATTTGGGTTGCGGCCATAGCCATTCCTTCCTAGTGGTTTAAAGATCGATCTCGACCGCGCCCTCAGGCGCGTTGATGCATGTCTGAAGCGTTTCCCCCGGCTGTCCGTGTACGCGACCCGTGCGCAGATCGCGCACCTGGCCCGCCCGCAGCCGTCCCACACAGCTGTGGCAGATGCCCATGCGACAGCCATACGGCAGTGTCGCGCCCGCGCCCTCGCCCGCCGCCAGAATCGACTGGCTGCCATCGCTGGCCGCCTGCACACCGCTCTTACAGAAGTTGATCGTGCCGCCCACGCCCGCGTGCTCACCGCCCAGCTCCTCATACGGCTGAAAGTGCTCAACGTGCAGCCGCTCGGGCGCGCCGTCGCGCTCCCAGCGCTCACGCATCGCCGCCAGCAGACCCGCCGGCCCACACAGGAACGTCTCGCGCTCGCGCCAGTCCGGACAGATCTCGTCCAAGTGCTCCGGCGCAACGCGCCCGCGCTCGCCTGTCAGTTGCTCGTGCAGCCGATAGCCATGCTCGTGCGTGTGTAGCGCACGGAGCTCGCGGGAGAAGATCACCGTCTCTGCGGTGCGCGCGCTGTGGATGTGCGCCACGTCGCGCAGCTCGCCACGTGCGGCAAGCGCGCGCAGCATGCTCATGATCGGCGTGACGCCACTACCCGCGCTGATGAACAGCACTCGGTCCGGCAGGCACTCGGGCAGCGTGAACGTCCCTTCCACACCGCCCAAGCGCACGATCGCACCTGGGCGCACACGGCCGAACAAAAACGGCGAAACCTTTCCCTCGGGCACCAGCTTGGGCGTGATCGCGATGCAGCCGTCCGGGCGTCCCGGCGCGGATGTCAGCGAATACGCACGCCAATGGTGGATGCCGTCCACCTCGATGCCCAAGCGCACATATTGGCCCGGCAGGTGGCCCGGCCACTCCCACCCCGGCTTGATCAGCACGCTCACTGCCTCCGGCGTCTCACGCTCGATGCGTTCCACGCGACCGCGTAGCTCGCGCGTCGACCAAAGCGGGTTGACCAGCTCCAGGTAGTCGTCCGGCAGCAACGGCGAGGTGAACGAGCGCACAAGGTCCAGAACCCTGCGCCGCACGGGCGAAACCTGTGGCACCGCTCCCCGTTCAGCCACGGGAAAGCCAGGAGGTTGATGAGGCTGTCGTAAACCCGTGCGGCAAGTACCGCTTGGCGCATGACAGGTCCCGCTTGGCGCGCTTTAGGTCCCGGTTTGGGCAAATCCAACTCGGCTGGTGCGTGCAGTTCAGCATGACGTTGAATCATGTTACCTCAAATGAGGGCACATCAAACGTGGTATCCTCAATCGGCGATGGCTACGGCGTCAGCGGACACACACGAGAAGCCCACACAAAGACGTACCCGCACCGCGCAGGCCCAAGCTGTGGACTCCCACACGCATGCATCGGACACTGCGACGCAAACCTCCGACTACGACCTCACGATCGAGCAGCTCGCCGCCGAGGTGGGCATGTCGGTGCGCAACATCCGCAACCACCACACACGCGGCCTACTGCCTCCGCCAGAGGTAAGGGCACGCGTCGGCTACTACAACGCCGAGCACGTCGCCCGCCTGCGGCTGATCCTCGACCTGCAGGCCGATGGCTTCAACCTGCACGCCATCGAGCGGCTGCTCAGCGGCTCACACGGCCTCGCCGAGCGCCTGCTCGGCCTGCGCATCGCCGTCACCACCCCCTTTGAGGCCGAGGAGCCCGAGATCATCACCGCCCAGGAGCTCGCCACCCGCTTCGGCGACGTCGACTCCAAGGACATCGAGCGCGTGCGCAAGCTCAAGCTGCTCGTCCCGCTCGGCGACGGCCGCTTCGAAGTCCCCAGCCCCGCGCTCATGAACGCCGCCGAGCAGGTAGTGGATCTGGGCATACCGCTGCACTCGGCGCTGGTGCTCGTGGAGAAGGTCAGCCGTGACTGCGAGTCCATTTCCCGCGCGTTCACCAAGCTGTTCCTCAGAGAGCTGTGGGAGCCGTTCGATCAAGCCGGCCAGCCCGATGAGGGCTGGGATGAGCTGATCGCCGGCGTCAGCTCGCTGCGACCGCTCGCCTCCGAGGCGCTGCTCGCACTGTTCAAGCAGCGCATGACCACGCAGCTCGAGGACGCCTTCGGCAAGGTGCTCGCGCACCAGTCCAAGCGCAAGTAGTCGCGCGGCAACATAGCTCCGCAGCTCCACCATGCGATCGATCACATAGCTGCCACAAAGCAGATATGCTACCGATCGATCACATAAATCATCCTGATGGGAGAATGCTACCGATCGATCACGCCGTACGCATTGACTTGGTATAGTTACCGATCGATCACATGGACCGGATCATGACAGCCGCCGAGCTCGGCGCCGCGGTACGCCACCGTCGCCGCGAGCTGAACCTGGCCCAGGAGGACGTCGCGAACGTAATCGGCGTCAACCGGCGTGTCATCGGTGAGCTCGAGAGCGGCAAGGACACTGTGCAGCTAAAGATCGCACTCGAAGCCACACGTGCTGTCGGCCTCGACATTCGCCTGCAGCCACGTGGTCGACGCGGTGAGTGAGCTCGCTGTTTACCTCGCGGGCGAACATGCCGGCACCCTCATCAGGAAGGACAACGGGAACCTGCAGTTCCGCTATGACCCCGCCTACACAGGGCCTGTGGTCTCTCAAGCGCTGCCGCTCCAGGCGAACGCGCACCCGCATCGGGCTTGCGTGGCGGTGTTCGGCGGACTGCTACTCGAGGGCGAGCCGAGAGAGACCCTGGCAAGAAATCTTGGGGTCTCAGCCAGTAACGACTTCGCCCTGCTAGAGGACGTCGGCGGCGACTGTGCCGGCGCCATCACCCTCCTGCAGCCGAACGTGGAGCTGCCATCGAAGCCCGAAGTGAAGTCGATCGATTCCGAGGAGCTCGACCGCCTGCTCCAGGCGCTGCCACAACGGCCGCTGGCAGCAGACCCAAAGGAGGGGATCCGGCTTTCGCTCGCCGGCGCACAGCCCAAGCTGCCGGTGATCCTCGAAGACCAAGAGATCGGCTTGCCGCTCAACTCGGCAGCCGCCAGCACCCACATCATCAAGCCAGAGCCCACTCGCTTCACTGGCCTCGTCGACAACGAGGCATTCTGCATGGACCTCGCGCGAGCGGTCGGGCTGCCAACCGCGATCGTCAGCAAGCACATCACCGTCTCCGGGGTGCCCTACCTGCTCGTGGAGCGCTTCGACCGCGACGTTACAGCTGACCCTGTTCGCCGGCTCCATCAGGAGGACGTTTGTCAGGCGCTCGGCCGCCCGTCGAATGCCAAGTACCAGGCTGAGGGCGGTCCGAGTGTCGCGGAGACAGTCGCGCTGTTGCGATCCTGCTCCACCGTTCCCGCACGGGACCTACCGACGCTCTGGCAGGCGCTCGTGTTCAACTGGCTGATCGGCAACTGCGACGCGCACGGCAAGAACTTCTCACTGCTCTACGACGGGGCCTCTCCCACCCTCGCGCCGCTGTACGACCTCGTGTCGACGACTTGTTATCCAGAGCTGACCACCAGGCTCGCGATGAGCATCGACGGAGCGCGCGACCTCGCGGACATCAACGCGAACGCATGGACATCACTCGCACAGCAGACGGGGTACAGCACGCGCTTCATCCGCAACGCCACAAGCTCGATGATCGAACAGACTGCGCTCGAGGCGAAGCAGCTCGCCGCCAGTTCGTCCCACGACAACGACAGCGTCAATCGGATTCTCGCCGGGATGGATGGCCGCCGAGCATGAGGCCGACGAACCCCTTTGAATGGGTCTATGGCACGAGCATGATCTTGCGGTGCGAACCGGCATGCAGGCGCCGCCACGCCTCACCCACCTGGTCGAGGCCCAGCGGATCGACCTCCACCTTCATCTCACCCGCTGCCGCCGCCTCAGCCATCCGCCGATAGGCCTCAGCCTTCACCTCCGGGGGCGCCGCGAAGTTCGTGTGGCCCATCAGCACCAGCATCTTGCCCCGCACCGGAGCCGAGGGGATCGTCGCCTCCGCGCCTGCGCCCGCGCCGATCTGCACGATCCGTGCCCCGAAGCTCGCCGCGCCCAGCGCCGCCACCAATGGCTCGCCCCACAGGGGGTCCAGCACCACGTCGATACGCCCCTCGCCCGCCTGGGAGAGCGCCCCCGAGAGCTCACCCGACCCGTCCAGGCGAACGCTCGCGTCCGCACCCAGTTCCATGCAGCGCGCAAGGCCCTCGGGCGAGCGCGCCGCCGCCACCACGCGCCCGGCGCCCAAAAGCTTTGCCGCCTGCACCGCGATCTGGCCCAATACACCGCTCGCCGCCAGCACCAGCACGTGCTCGCCCGGCTTCACATCCGCGCGCCATGTGAGCGCCAGCCACGCTGCCAGGCCAGATATGCCAAGCGCCACAGCCACCCCGTCGGACACCCCGTCAGGCACCGGATAGGTGGAGCGGGGATCGACAAGCGCACGCTCGGCCATCGAGCCGAACGGGACCACCGGCCCGTCGAAGTACACGCGCTTGCCCTCCAGCATGCCCACGCCCTCGCGTCCCGCCACCGACGGTAGCGGCGGCTTGCCCGCATAAAAGCGTCCCGCGCAGATCGCCACGTCCACGGGGTTCAACCCTGCCGCCAGCACACCAACCACTGCCTGATCGGGACCCTCCGCCGCGGGCTCGTCGAACTCGCCCGCCACCGGCACGCCGTACTCGTGTAGGACCGCAGCTCTCATGCGCCCATCCTAGAAAGCAAGCGCCTCACTCCTCGCCTGAGCCAACGAAACGCCTAATCCTCGCCGCGGCCCGCGAAACTCCTCATCCTCGCCTCAGCCAACGCCAGCCGCGCCGCCGCCCGGCCTGGGGTGCCGTGTACACCCCCGCCAGGGAACGTCGCTGCGCTGCCTAGGTAGAGGCCCCGCACAGGGGTGCGGTAGGGAGCAAGCGACGGCACCGGGCGGAAGATCACCTGCCGCAGCGTGTAGCTGCCGCCGCCCACGTCACCGCCCACCAGGTTCGCGTTGCGCTGCTGCAGATCCGCCGGACCCAGCACGTGGCGCGCGAGGATCAAGTCGCGAAAGCCCGGCGCAAAGCGCTCGACCTGCACCTCCATCCGCTCCACGTGACGGTCGCGCTCTGCCACCCAGTCGACACCAGTCTGTGGCCCGTGCGTATACGCCCACGCTGTGTGCTTGGCTGCCGGTGCGCGCGAGAGGTCGGCAAGCGACTGCTGGCCGAGCAGCATGAACGGGCGCTGCGGCA
>DATHLT010000109.1:0-6356 GCA_035487855.1 Solirubrobacteraceae bacterium | reverse complement strand
AGACCTATATCTCGAAGGCAAGCGCGAGGAGGCCATGGCCGCCATCCCCGATGAGCTCATCGACAGCGTCTCGCTCTGCGGGCCTCCCGGGGTGATCCGCGAGCGTCTCGCCATCTATCGTCAAGCAGGAGTCGGCACCCTCGGCGTCACCCCTACAGCCTTCACCGCCCCCGAGCGCCTGCAGCAGCTACGGCTGCTCGCCGAGCTCGCCGCCTGAGCGAGCCTTCGTGAGTAGCGCCGCTGGACCGCCGCGACGCATACTGCTCGGCGCCTTCGGCGACCCCGGGCATGCGTTCCCCATGATCGCCCTTGGGCGCGCCCTCGCCGCCCGCGGGCATCACGTAACGCTTCAAACATGGCGGCGCTGGCAGCGGAACGTCGAGGCCGAGGGACTGCACTTCGCCGCCGCGCCCGAGTACAGCGTCTTCCCCAACGGACCTGAGCCGCTCGACTTCTACGAGGCCGTCGTCCATGCCACGCAAGACACCGTCCCGCTCGTGCGCGAGCTCGGACCCGACGTCGTCGTCGCCGACATCCTCACCCTCGCCCCCGCCCTCGCCGCCGAGATCGCAGGCGTCCCCTACGCCACGCTCATCCCCCACGTCTACCCCCACGGGCAGCGCGAGTTCCCTATCTACTCGCTTGGCGCTCGTATGCCCCGAACCGCATCCGGGCGTGCCTTCTGGCGTCAGGCCCACCGCGCCGTCGAACGCGGTCTCGAGCACGGACGCGTCGACCTCAACCGCACACGCGCGCGACTCGACCTGCCCGCGCTCGACTATGTCCATGGCGGCATCAGCCGCCAACTCGCGCTCGTCGCCACCTTCCCCCAGCTCGAGTACCCTCGCACCTGGCCTGCGCACGTGCACGTCGTCGGGCCGCTCATGTGGGAGCCACCCGCCGACGATGTCGAGCTGCCCAAAGGCACGTCCTCAGCGCGTGACAGCGGTGGACTCGAGGACCCACTCGTCCTGATCGCCCCCTCAACCGCCCAAGACGCTAAGCACACTATGCTCCGCGCCGCACTACGCGGGCTGGCAGACGCTCCCGTGCGGGTGCTAGCCACCTACAACCGTAGGCTGCCATCGCGCTCGCTGCCCGTGCCCCACAACGCCCGTGTGGTCGACTGGGTCTCCTATTCACGCACCATGCCCCACTGCGACGTCGTCATCTGTCACGCCGGGCATGGCACGCTCGTCCGCGCGCTCGCCTCAGGCTGCGCCGTCGTCGCCTGCCCCGCCGTCGGCGATATGAACGAGAACGCCGCCCGCCTCGATTGGGCCGGTGCCGGGGTACGCGTGCCGCGGCGCTACATCACCCCCCGCGTACTGCGGCTGGCAGTCGAGCGGGCACTCGCGGCCCCCGCAATTCGGGCGCGTGCATACGAGCTGGCCGCCTGGAATAGTGCCCACGATGCCGGAGCAACCGCCGCGCGACTCGTCGAGGAGTTGGCTGGCCGGCACGCCCAGTAATCGCTCACGCGCGGGCAGTCAACCCCACGCGTACGTGCACCGGCAGCTCAGACGGCGTCCCGCCCGCACGGATAATCGCCGCCACGTGCGCGAGCGTCTCCGTCCTGCGCTCCTGCGGCAGCGCGACCATCCAGCTCATCGAGGCGATGTAGTCGATCACCCGCTCCGCGTCAGTCCGCTCAGGGAAGGTCAGCTGAATCTCCCTCGGCTCCGTCCATCCGCCGGCCGCCTTCACGGACTCCTGCCACGATGGGCCATCGAACAGCGGGTGCTCCGGACGCAGCTCCGCGATCACCGTCCCCACCTCGTGCGCCCACGAAGTGCCACCCCAGTCAACCGCGCACGCCAGCAGTGCGACCCCACCACCTGGCCGCAGGACCCGAGCGATCTCCGCCAATGCACCCGCTGGCTCGAACCAGTGAAACGCATCTGCAACTGTCACCGCCGCCACCGATCCATCCTCTAGCGGGATCGCCTCCGCCGTGCCCTCACGCACACGCTCAGATCCGATCGCATCCTCGAGCAAGCCGCGCAGCGACTGCTGGGGCTCAACCGCCACCGCGTCCAGCCCGAAGTCGAGCAGCGCCTTTGTCAACTTGCCCGTACCCGCCGCTAGATCAAGAACGCGATCGCCCGGCTCGATCCGAAGCTCCGCTGCCAGGCGGGCGACCACCTCCTGTGGATACGCCGGACGCCCACGCTCGTAAGTGTCAGCGATCGTGTCGAACCCTTGGGCCAGGGGGTGCAAAGCCACCGCTCAAGCCCCAACTGCCGTCGACTGCGACGGCACATCTGCCTCGGCGCCAGCGCTGGGTCCAAAGTTCCGCTCGACGTGATCGACGATCAATTTCGTTACGAGCTCGGTGTTGTCCCACATCGGCACGTGTCCGCAGCCGGCGAGCGTGATGGCCTTGACGCCCGGTATCTCGCGACGGTAACGCGGAGCGTGGCGAGGACCCGGCAGTACACGGTCGAACTGAGGCGTGGCCAACAGCACCGGACAGCTGATCCGATCCAGATCTCTGATCGTGAGCTCGGCATCGTCGGCCCGCAACGCTTGAATCGCCGGCTGGCTGATCGAACAGCCCAGCGCTGCCTGCGATATCGAGGCTGCATCCGCCGGAGACACGAGCTCCCCGTGGCGCATGATTTCCCTGAATGCCAGGCGGCGCGTCCCGGGACGTCTCATGAGCCGCTCACTCCAGGCTTCCGTTCGCTTGAGCATCATGAGCTGCTTAGCGAACAAGTTCCCGATGCGCGGACCCTCGCCGTCGCCCCGGCTCCAGCCGCCGGCCGGGGCCAGTGCGACCACCGATCGCGCACGGCCGCGCTTGGCGAGCTCCAGTGCGATCCCGCCGCCCATCGAGTTGCCAACGAAATGCGCCGTGCCAACACCCAGCTCATCCAGCAGCCCCTCGACCGCGTCTGTGGAACGCTCGAAGCTGATCGGCTGATCGGCGGGAAAGATCGGGCCACCGTGGTGGCCCGGGAGCGTCGGTGCGATCACCTCGTAGCGAGCAACCAGATCGGCCAGGATTGGATGCCAGATCCTCCACGCTGCAGTAAAGCCGTGCAGCAGCACCACCGGCTCACCAGCGCCAGCTCTATACGCAGAGGCCGAGATTTCCGACATCGTCGTCAAGTCTAACGGTGGCGCTCCGCACCCGGCCTACCGCTGCTGGACGGAAAAAGCTCCGGGGGCCGACTCGCGCGCATCCACAACGGGGCGCCAGGACTACCGCCTGGCGAGTTGAGAGCACTAGGATCCGGCACACCGCCAATCGCTCGCGATCACCCACCCGCCCCGTTTCCGTCCATCAAACGGATGAGGGACACCCGCACGCCTACCACACGATCCCCTACGTAGCGACCGGCAACGGCGGTCGCTACACAGCCATTTTCCCTGTCGTTTCTTTAAACACACCACCACGACCGCTGCATGGAGTTCCACAAGTAAAGCCCGTGCTTTGGGTGACCGCTTCACCATTTTCGCAGCAACAGCAGACTGCGTCTGCGTTAACGCACCTATTTTCCGTCTTGCAATTTGTGATTTCCCCCGAGCTGGCCATTGCTGGCGTCGCGGCAGTCGCGGAGACGATCATCGGCACGGCGGCGGCGGCGTAACGCACGCCCCGGCCAATCGCTTCCCGGCGAGAGATACCGGGGACGGTGCTCTGCATGGGCTGGGGCTCGACGTCGAGCAGATCCTTCTCGCGCAGTTCGTGGAGTGCGTCGGCGACCAACTTCTCGCTTACCCCGACGAGCTCACTCACGTTGCGCTCGCCGTCGCAATGCGAGATCAGCTAACTCGTGGCGACTGCCGAGATGGCATCGTTGTTTCTTATCCGCGTCTCAGCAGCTGTCGGCAACGCTGGGCTATGGAGTCACGTAGGCCGGCGTGGCTCTCGGCTTGTATCGCCACGCGCGAGATTCCTTCGCTGCGAGTGTCGAGCACTAGCCTTACCTCGAGCGCTTGGAGACTTATCAGCCCCATGCCGACCGCGGCAACGTCGCCGTGTCATACCCCGCCTCAAGATTATGCGGACTGTTACAACTTCGGGCGAGCACAACGCTACGCCAGAAGTACCGGCGGGGCCGAGTCGTTCCCTCGGGATCCCACCCCGTTCCGAACCGGGTCGCTGGGCGCTCGAAGGGGCGTGTTGTGGTCAGCCTCGGGCAGGATCTGACCGTGTCTCGCCGTGAAGGGCTAGGCGTATGAGGGATTCGATTGCGACGTGGCCGGCGACGGGCGCGCTGCGCACCGTGCCGTCCGGCGCGACAAGGATGGCGGAGGGAGTCCCCATGACTCCGTATGCGTGCATGACGGTTGCTTGCTCGTCGATGAGCACATCTGTCAGGGCGTGCGCACGCGCGAGCGCCTCGGCTTGCATGGCCTCCACCGGGGCGACCAAGGTGAGGGCCAGGCGTTCGGTGACGGTGTCGTGCCAGCGTGCGAGTTCGGGCAGGAGCGCAGCGCAGGGGCCGCACCCGGGGCTTACGAACGTGAGTACACAGGCCCGGTCATCGGCCAAGAGGTCGTGAAGACTCACTACCCGTCCCGTAGCGGAGGGCAAAGCGAACTGCGGCGCCAGCGCTCCGATCTGACGGGGCACAGTGGCCGCGCGGCCACCGCTCGAGCGTAGCCTGCGATTCTCACGCCAAAGAAGCACGGATGTCGTTGTCGCGAGAACTGCCAGTACGCCGCTCGCGATCAGCCAGAGGCCAGTCGCGTCGGCGCCGGCGACCCAGGAGGTAAGCGAGGGGCCGGGGCCCTTGAGCGTCACGTATGCGGCTGGTAGTGCCAGCACGAGATTGCGGGCTATCGTCGTCCAGCTCGCTGGTTGGGAGTGCAGTTGGCCGAAGCAGTGGCAGTCGGGGGCTTCGCCGCGGCGCAGTACTCGTGCGAGGCCCACCACGAACAGCGCGAGGAGTAGCAGGCTGCCAGCGGCTCCCCAGCGGGCCGTTGTCGGAAACACCAGAGCGGTTGCCGCCGCGAGCTCGGCAGCGGGCAGGAGCAGTACGAACGGATCGATAAGGCGGGCCGGCACATCGAAATTGGCCAGTGCTTGCCGTGTGCCCGGCCGGTCGGCGAGCTTCGCGACCCCCGCGATGACGAACACAGCGGCGAGAGACAGCCGAGCGATCACCAGTGCGTCGTTCATCGTCTGAATGTACACCCGCTACGGTCCCGTGTGTGGCTGGTGAAAGCGCAGAGTCGGTGGCAGTCGAGGCGTTCGGCGTGACCGTGGCCGTCAGCGCCGACCCTGAGCACTTCGCAGCTGTTTCCGATTTTCTACCCCCACACGCTCACACGGTAAAGCGCCCACCCGAGCGTGGCCGTTTCGCACTCGTCAAGGACACCGATGACGGGCTACTGAGCGTCGTGTGCGACGAACAGCCCATCGCGGGCCCATTTGACCTGCGACTCGCACTCGGCATCCTCGACGCTGAGCTGCGCATGTACATCGCACTGCACGCCCCCAACCACGTTTTCGTGCACGCTGGAGTCGTTGGCGTAGAGGACCGCGCAATCGTGCTTCCAGGGAAAAGCTTCGCGGGGAAGACAACACTCGTTGCCGCACTCGTAGAGACGGGCGCGGAATACTGGTCCGACGAGTACGCAGTACTCGACGCCGACGGCCTCGTTCACCCCTACCCAAAGCCTTTGTCGATGCGCATCAACGACACCCGCGAGACCAACGAGCAGCCCGTCGAGAGCCTCGGCGGCCGAGCCGGCGACAGGCCTCTACCCGTCACTGTGATCGCGTTCACGACATACCGTCCCGGCGTTGCCTGGGCACCGAGTTCCCGCACCGCCGGAGAGGGCGCCGTCAAACTCCTAGAGCACTCCATCGCCGCACGCTCACGCCCAGAGCAAGTACTCACAGCCGTACGACGCGCCGCAACCAACGCCGTGATTCTCGAGGGAGACCGCGGAGACGCCGACGAAGCCACCAGCGCACTGCTCTCCCAGCAAGCAGCCAGCTGACAGAGCACGTCAGCTCATCACGCGCGCTCGTATATGCGACATCGCAAACACCACCCGACCGGGATCTGCCCATACGGGATGTTTCCGACTAGCGACGTAGTCGGCATCACCGCACCCATTTCGCCGTGCTTCTACGCCCGGCCCTTCGCACGCTGTATGCGCCACAAAGTGTGAATCGCCGCCGGAGCCTGGCCGATAATCCAGATTGTGCGCCAGAGGTAGCCGAAAGCCAGCCCGAGCTTGCCGCGCCGGGCCAGCGGTGACCACCACCGCATGTAGTCGGGTCGGGGAAAGATGTCGCTTGCAGCGATCACCAGCTTTCGCCTGATCCCCACGCCAGCGGAGAGCAGTGCGTAGAGCTCCTCGGCTATCACATTGTCCTCGCGCCGGATCTC
>DATHLT010000108.1:0-25150 GCA_035487855.1 Solirubrobacteraceae bacterium | reverse complement strand
GCAAGAGCCTCTCAACCAGGACGGCCGGAGTCAGCTGGCGCAGCCGCCAGGCGCCGCCGCGACCACGTTCGAGCATGTATTCGGGGGCAAGGCCAAAGCGACAGGCGGCCTCCACCGCCACCCCCAGCTGGTCGGTCTCGTCCGCATGGGTGATCGCCAACGTGTTCGCTCCCAACGGCTGCAGCGCCTTCAACAGCTGCGCGGCGGCGGTAGCGCCGAGTGTGGCGGGTAGCGCCACGACCACGCGCTCGGGCGTCATCTCGCCGAGCAGCCGTGCGAGCTCGCGGACGCCGCCGCGATCGGAGGGTGAGAGGCTGGGCGTATCGAGAATCGCCATGCCATCGCTGCGCGCGCGGCGCAGCGCCCGTAGCGAATTGGGAGCATCAGCGGGGGTGGGCTTGACGATGTGGGGGGCGAGCAGCAGCTGTAGCTCGCCGCGCTCGCCGTCGCGGGCAATCGTGGCGTAGCTCGCAGGCAGCGTGCTGCTGCGGCGATAGGCGCCCAGCAACGTCGTGCAGAAAGTCGTCTTGCCGGCGCCGCCCGCCCCGATCACGACGATTGCCGCACCCTTGGTGGCCAGCGGCGGCGCGACCGGTATCCGCTGGGCGAGCGTCGCGCGCACCGCCTGCACGAGACCTGCCCTGGGGGTTAGCGCGAGCGCGTGCGCGCCGGCCGCGTCGATCAGCTCGTACGCGAGCTCCTCGCCGATGCCGCAGCGCTGCAGGCTCTTGGCGACGCCGGCGCGCGCGCGCCCCTGCGAGCCGGGGGCAACCACACGCCGCTCGCTCGCAGCCTGCTGTGGCGCGAGCACGGATGCGGCCGGACGCGGGAACATCTCGGTCTGCTCGCGTGGAATCAGCTCCTGGAAGTCGCTCGCCCAGGCGGATGTATCCTCGCGGCGCTCGGGGATCGGCCCACGCGGTGGGCCCTTTGCGCGTTCCGCGCGCGCCAGTGCAGCCAGGTGGGCGGTCACGTACGCGCTACCGGCAGCGGCAGCGGGCGCCGGCATCGCCTGGCGCGTATAGAAAGGAGTCGGCAGCGGCTCGGCCACGGTCGGGGACGAACCAGCAGCGGATGCCGGGGTCGTGGGTCGTGGTGGCGGCACAAACGCCGGCGGCACGAGCGTTTGCGGGCGCATCGCCGCGGAGCGGTACTCGAACGTGGGGCGCTGCGGCAGGCTCGGCGGGACGGGCGGCGCCGCGGCAGGCGGCGCCGCCGGCTGCGATTCCGCCACGGGCTGAGCAACAGGTGGCGCTTGCACGGGCGGCGGCTGCGGGGCCTGCGGCGGCGGCTCTTGTGTGTATTCGGGTGCAGCAGGCGGCGTTTCGCCGAGCTGTTCGTCGTAGAGATCGACGCCGGGCCCGCCCGGCATCGCCTCGATCTCTACGAACGCGCGCTGGAAGAAGCCGAGCACTCCCCCGGTCAGCCCCTCGCGGCGGCGCAGGATGATCGCGTCGGGACCGAGATCGCGCTGAATCTGCGGTACCAGTTCCTCGACAGAGCGGCCGCGATAGACGCGGGTAGTCGTGTCGCGGCCGTTGCCCAGCCGCGAACGGGCCTCGCGGCCGAGCGCTTCCAAAATCTCGCCGGGGGTACTCATGCGTGTATAACGCCAATCGTTTCGACATCAATGCCGGGGGCGATCTCGTTGTATGAGCAGACCGCGAGATGCGGCTGCGCCTGGGCAATCAAACGCCGCAGGTGCCTGCGGATACGCGCCGAGCAGAGAAGAACTGGTCCCTTGCCACCGTGGGCACCACGCGCGGTGGCGTGCTCGACCTGCTTGCGCAGCGCGGTAACGATCGCTTGTGCGCGCGGAGGATCCATGGCGAGGTACTCCCCGTCGGTGGTCTGGGTGATCGAGGTGGAGACCTCCTGCTCAATGGCGGGATCCAGGGTGATGGCTTGCAGTCGCAACCGCTCGTCCAGGTGGGGAGCCGTGATCGCCCGACCCAGTGCCTGGCGAGCGTACTCCGATAGGAGGCTTGTGTCACGTGTTGTTCGCGCCTTGTCCCCAATCGCCTCCACGATCGTGCCGAGATCGCGGATCGGCACACCCTCCGCGAGCAGCGACTGCAGTACGCGCTGGATCTCGCCAACGGACAGTGCATCGGGTACAACCTCTTCAACGACAGCGGCGTTGGTCTCCTTGAGCTTGTCGAGCAGCGCGCGGACATCCTGGCGAGTGAGTACCTCGGAGGCGTGGTCGCGGATCGTCTCGGTCAAGTGCGTGACGATCACCGACTCGGCGTCGACGACGGTGTAGCCGAGCGACTCGGCCTCGCCGCGCGCGGACTCCTGGATCCAGACAGCCTCCAAGCCGAAGGCGGGCTCGCGCGTGGGGATGCCCTGGAGTTTGCCCATTGCGTCGCCGGGGTCCATCGCGAGCAGATGCCCGGGCATGATCCGCCCGCGCGTGACCTCTGAGCCGCGCACCTTGACGACATACTCGTGCGACTCCATCCCCAGCTCGTCGTGGATGCGCACGGGCGGGATCACGAGGCCGAGGTCGGCAGCGATCTGGCGGCGGATCATGCTCACGCGCCGCAAGAGTGTGCTGCTGGCGGTGCCCCCGCCACCGCCGTCGACGAGCGGCACGAGGCCAAAGCCGATGGCGAGCTCGAGCGCGTCGACGCCCACCTCTGCCATCGGCTCCTCGCCGGCTTTGGGTAGCGACGCCTGCGCAGCTGCGGCGGTGACGGCATCCTCGGCGTCGCGCGAGCCGGGCATACCGTTGCGTACGGCCCAAGCGATCGCACCGAAGATTGCCGCAATCAAGAGGAACGGCAGCTTCGGCAGCCCGGGGATCAGCGCGAACAGGCCGATCGCGCAGGCGGCCACGAGCGGCGCCTTGCGCTGCCCGAGGATCTGGTTGGCGATGTCCGAGCCGAGGTCGCGATTGGAGGCGGCGCGGGTGACGATGATGCCGGTGGCAACGGAGATGAGCAGCGCGGGGATCTGTGCTGAGAGGCCGTCACCGACGGTCAGCAGCGAGTACTGGTGGGTGGCTTCGCTGAAGCCGAGGTGGCGCTGGAGCATGCCGACGATGATCCCGCCGACGAGGTTGATTGCGGTGATGATCACGGCCGCCATCGCGTCGCCTTTGACGAACTTGGAGGCGCCGTCCATGGCGCCGTAGAAGTCAGCCTCCTGGGCGATCTCCGAGCGGCGCGCACGCGCCTGGTCGTCGGTGATCAGGCCGGCGTTGAGGTCGGCGTCGATCGCCATCTGCTTGCCGGGCATGGCGTCGAGCGTGAAGCGCGCGCCCACCTCGGCGACGCGTCCGGCACCGTTGGTGACGACGATGAACTGGATCACGACGAGGATCAGGAAGATCACCAGGCCGACGACCACGTTGCCGCCGACGACGAATTCGCCGAACGACTTGACCACGCTGCCGGCGTCGCCGGTGGTGAGGACCAGCCGCGTGACCGACACGTTGATTGCCAGGCGGAACATCGTGGTGAGCAGCAGCAAGCTCGGGAATGAGGCGAAGTCGAGCGCCTTGCTGAGATACATGGTTGCGACCACGATCGTGAGCGCACCGGCGATGTTGAGCGTGATCATCAAGCTGAGCAGCTCCGAAGGGAGCGGCACGACGAGCATCGTCACGACGAGCACCACGGCGACCGCCGCGAGCATGTCGGTGTGGCTCAGCAGCCTGCGCAGGCCAGGGCTGTTCACGACGCGAGCCTCCTACGGCCGGCCAAGCGATAGACGAAGGCGAGCACGCTGGCGACGGCGGCGTAGAGCTCCTGAGGAATGATCTGGCCGATCTCGACCGACGCGTGCAGCGCGCGGGCGAGCGGCGGGTCGCTGACTACGGGCACATCGTTTTCTTCGGCCACGCGCTTGATCTGCAGGGCAACGAGATCCTGGCCCTTGGCGACCACCTCGGGAGCGGTGCGGGTGCCGTCATAGACGAGCGCCACGGCGAAGTGGGTGGGGTTGGCGACGACCACGTCGGCCGTGGCCACGGCGGCCATCATGCGCGCGCGTGCAAGCTGCGCCTGGCGGCGGCGCAGCGCCGCCTTGACCTCAGCGGAGACGCCGTACTGGCGGGTCTCGTCCCTGACCTGCTGCTTGGTCATCATCAGCTGCTGCTCGTGGCGACGGCGCTTCCAGGCGTAGTCGATCAGCCCGATCAGCAGGTAGGCGAAGGACGCGTCCTCGGCAACACCAAGGGCCTTGCCGAACGACAGCGAGCCGAGCCCGCCAGCGGAGATGCCGACGATCGAGGCAAGCCCAGTGAGACCCGGGAGCAGCGCGAGTGCGGCGACGGCACCGACAACGGCGACCTTGACGACCGTCTTGATCGCCTCGAAGACAGCGTTTGGCCCCAGCAGGTTCTTCAGACCCGACGCCGGGTTAATGCGGCGGAAGTCGGGTTTGAGCGCCTGCGGCGTGGGCCTGAAGCCGACTTGTGCAACGCCCACGATCAGGCCGGCCGCGAGGCAGGCGCCGGCGATGGGTGCGATCGCAACACCGACGGTGGCGATCGCCGAGTGCAGCAGATCATCGAGCCCAGCGGCACTGGTTGCTTTGTGGGACTGGGCGATATCACCGAACGCTTGGTGGAACATCGCCCCGCCGGCAGCGACGACTTTGGCGCCCACGAGGCCGATGGTGAACAGGCCAGCGACCACGACCACCGATCCGCCGAGGTCGGGGCTGCGCGCCACCTGCCCTTTCTCACGCGCGCGCTGGCGGTGGCGGGGTGTTGCCTTCTCGGTGCGGTCGTCGTTGGCCATGAGCTACGCGACGTGCAGCGCGCCAAGGGCATCGCCCACGCTGACTGACATTTGGTTGGAGATCCAGTTGGCGGTGAACGGCAGCGACGCACCCACGACGAGCAGCGCGACGGCCACCTTCGTGGGAAAGCCCACGGCGAAGATGTTCAGTTGGGGAACGACCCGCGAGACGATGCCGAAGGCGACGTCGGTGATCAAAAGCGCTACGAGTACCGGCGCGGCGACCTCGAGCGCGCCGGCGAACACGGTGGAGAAGACCTGCTCGACGCCGCCCAGCAGCGAGGTCAGCCGCGGCCCCTCCGTCAGGGGAACGAGCTGGAAGGTGCGATCGAGGCCGCGCAGCGTCCACGCGTCGCCGCCGATCAGCAGGAACACGAGCGTTCCCACGAGCGAGTAAAAGCGCGCGATCACGGCTGTTTCCTGGCCGTTCATGGGGTTGATCAGGTTGCCGTAGGAGAAGCCCGCGAGCACGTCGATCACCGAGCCGGCCGATTCGACGGCAGCGGCCAGCAGGCTCAGCGTGAAAGCAAAGCCAAAGCCGACGAGCAGCCCCTCGACGACGAGGCCAGCGAGCGTGACGGGGTCGGTGGGGATGTGCTGGCCGTGCAGCGCGATCGGCGCGAGCCCCACGGAGATCCCCACTGCGATCAGCCCCTTTACGTGCACAGGGATGATCTGGGATGAGAACAGCGGCGCGAGCATGAACAGCGGCGTGACTCGCGCGAGCACGAGGATGAAACCCACCAGCTCACCGCCCTCGAGTTTCGTGAGCAGCTGGATCACGAGCCGACCATCGTGGGGATGGACGTGTATAGGGCGGTGGTGTAGGAGACGAGCTGGCCGAGCATCCATGGGCCAAGGACGACGATCACGACGGCCACGGCGGCGATCTTGGGGATCAGCGACAGGCTCTGCTCCTGGATCTGGGTGACGGCTTGAAAGACGCTGACCAAGAGACCCACGGCGAGCGCGACGAGCAGCAGCGGCCCAGCGATCTTCAGCGCGAGGCTCATAGCCTGCGTGGCGAGGTTGACGACGGTGTCCTGGTTCATGGTGGCTAGGGGAGAGTGGGCGGGCGGTGGCTGGGGGAGCGTGGCTGGGCTCTAGTGGAAGCTCTGGACGAGGGATTTGATGACGAGGTCCCAGCCGTCGACAAGCACGAACAACAGGATCTTGAAAGGCAGCGAAATGAACGTGGGCGGCAGCATGATCATGCCCATGCTCATGAGCACGGAGGAGACGATCAGGTCGATCAACAGGAACGGCAGGAAGATCAGGAAGCCGATCTGAAAGGCGGTCTTCAGCTCGGAGACGATGAACGCGGGGATCAGTACCTCGGTGGGCACTTCGGCGCGCTTGTGGGGCTCTTTGGCGTGAGCGAGGTTGACGAACAGCGAGATGTCCTCCACGCGCGTTTGGCGGAACATGAATTCGCGTAGGGGCTGCTCGGCGCGCTCGAGCGCGACGGTGGTGGAGATCTTGCTCGCCTCGAGTGGTTCGAACGCGTCCTTCTTGATGGCACCGACGGTGGGGGCCATGACGAAGATGGTGAGGAACAGCGCGATACCCACAAGCACCTGGTTGGGCGGCGCGGTGGTGGTGCCGACGGCGGTACGGATGAAGCCGAGGACGATGAGGATGCGGCTGAAACCGGTGACGGTGAAGAGGATCGCTGGTACGAGCGTGAGACCGCCCACGAGCAGCAGGATCTGAACAGCGTTGCTGGAGTTGACGGCCGGCAGTGCGGCGATGAGGCTGAGGGTGTTCATCGCCTGACCGTCATTTCGCGCAAGCGCTCGACTAGCGCTGTCGAGGGCGATGACATCTGCATCGGATTGGGGCGTGGCCCGACGACTGGGCTCGCCGCGAGAAGCGCGTGCTGCTCGCCGAGCAGACCGGCATCGCGAGCCTCCTGCTCGGTGTAGCGGTGGATCGGCGCGACCCCGTGCTCGGTGGCGCCCAACAGCACGTAGTCATTGCCGGCGCGCACGAGATGCACGGAGCGCCCAGAGCCAAGCGTGAGCGCGGCGACGCTTGAGAGGCCGGCGCTGGTCTGAGCGGAGTCGCTACCACCCTCGCGGTGGGCCTTGACCTGGCGCAGGATCCACGCCAGCCCCCAGATGACGGCGATGACGATCGCCAGGCCAACGATCGTGCGCACGATGCTCGCGCCACCGTTGCTGGCCACGCTGGCGTGCGAGCTGCTGCTGGAGGGGTTGAGGTCCAGCGGCGTATTTTCGCCCGTAGCGGGCGCTGTTTTCAGCGCGGGCGAGAACGCAGACGCATCACTCACGAACGCGAGCAGGCAGGCGCCAAGCGCCGCGGTCGCCGTCGCGACCGCACGGTAAAGCGATATGCACTTGATCATCGAGGGACGACTCCGAGGAAGAGTCCTCCGGGTTATCGGCCCAGCGGCGGTGGTCTTGAGGGGCGGCGAAGCTGCCCCGTGAGGGCGCTACTGCAGCAGCGTGGCGAGCTGCACTGCCCACTGACCCTCGGCGGTGACCACAAGAGCGCCGTTGGCGAAACACAGGCCGTTGGCAAATAGCTCGACGGGCGCCTCGGCCGTCTGGTCGAGCTCGACCAGCGTGCCCTGCGTGAGCGTGAGGGCCTCACCGAGCGGTAGATGGGTCCTGCCGAGCTCGGCCCAGACGCGGACGAAGATGCTGCGCAGGATCTCGCCGTGCTCGGAGCCCTCATCGGGCTCCTGCATGTGGGCGCGGGCGCGTTCGAGCTCGGCACGGCCGAGCTTGGCGTAGATGTCGGCGCGGATCGGTGGTTCGCCGGCGGCGGTGAGCTTGACCGCGCGCCTGACGCCGCTGCGGCCAGGGCGCCCGCGACCGAGGGAGACGCCCTCGGCGAACAGCAGCACACCGTCCTCGGAGCTGTCTTCGAGCGTGACGAGCGCGCCTGGGGTGAGTTCGAGCATCCGCTCGATGGGCATCTGCACGGAGCCAACCTCTGCTCGTAGCAACACGCTGGCGCTGGCGACGCCGCGACGCAGGGCGACAGCGCCGCGGGGATCAGAGCCGGTGGGCTGATTGCCGCCGCCGCGGATGCGCTCGGTGACGGGCTCGATTGCGGCCCATGGAATCAGCAGCGAGATCGCGGAGGTGAGCGCGTCGATCTTGACGTCGAGCGTGACCGACAAGGTAGGTTCGCCGATGGGCGTGTTGACGCCGGCGTCGCCCTCGATGTCGACGTCGCCGCGGACGAGCTCGGGACCGCCGAACTCACACCAGGCGGCGGACAACTGGCGCACGATCGAGTCGAGCACGCCCCTGGTGAGCACCCAGTCGATCTCCGTCAGATGGCGCTGCTCGGGTGCGTGGGACGCCTCGCCGCCGAGCAGACATTCAAGCGACTGCAGCACGAGCGGCAGCTCGACGCTCATGAGCATGTGCCGTTGGATCGATTCGGCCTCGACGGCCACTGCGATCGCGTCGGCGGGAAGCTGTGCCTTGGCAGCTGCCCAAGTGTGTTGGCTGATGTCGGTGAGGACGAGTTCGATCTCGGCGTTCAGCTCGGTTTCGAGCCAGCTGCCGAGGGTGTCGCAAAACACGTCGAGCGCACGCACGATGCGCCGGCGCAGCTCGGTGGTGAACTTAGTTGGCTGGGAGAAGTCGAGCGTGCGGATGCCTTCGGGGCCGACACTTGCATGCTCCAGCGAGTCCGCATGGTCCGCCCCATCCTGGCCCTTGGCGCTCTCGAGGTCGGGGGCGTCGCTTTGCTCCTGGCCCACGCTCATGTCCGCCAAAGACTCCTGTAGTCAACCATCTAGCCCTCCTGGTCGGGTCCCGCGTCTGCTGCGGCGCCGGCAGCACCATCGCCGCTGTCGCCGCTCGGCCCGTCATCGCCCAACGCCGGGCCAGCCGCACCGGGTGCAGGCGCATCGGCAGCCCCTCCGGCACCGACAGCGGCGCCAGCTCCGCCGGCGGCGGCGCCATCTGTGCCCTGGCCGCCGTCAGCGGTGAGCGCGTCTGCAGACTGCGAGTCGGACTGGCCGTCGAGGATTTCGGTGATGCGCAGACCGTACTGCTCGTCGATGACGACGACCTCGCCGCGGGCGATGGCACTGCCGTTGACGAGCAGGTCGGCGGCCTCACCGGCAAGTCGCTCGAGCGTGACGACTGAGCCGACGCGCAGATCGAGCGTCTCGCCGACGGTCATGTGCGTGCGCCCGATCTCGACGCTCAACTCCATGGGGATGTCGCTGAGACGGCTCAGATCGACATCGAGGGCGCCGTCGCCGCCGGGAGTGGCTCCTTGCTCGAACTGCTCGTACTCGATTGTGTCCGGCAAAGGGGGTGGCTCCTATTGAACGGTCAGGTCTGGGATCAGGATCGCTTCGACTTTGACGTCGGTCTCCCTGCTGATCGTCTGCAGGATCTGGTGCTTGATCGCCTTTCGGCCCTTTTCGGTGACGAGCGTTTCGCCGTTCTGGTTGGTTACGGCGTTGGTGATGATTTCGCGCACGAGCGGTTCCTCTGGCAGCGTGCCGACGGCATCTTCGCCGCTGGATGCGGCGGCGGTTGCTGAGGCGCCGTCACTCTGCCCGGGAGCGAGCTCGAGCCCAACGGTGAGCTTGGCGAAGCGACCCTGTTGGAGATTCAGCAGGAAAGGCGCTGGCAGCACGTACAGGGTTCCTTTGATCTTGTCCTTGTTGACAGGCGCGGGCCTGGTCATCTTGTAACCGATGCCCAGTATGAGAATCGGCAGGGCCACTGCAAGCATTAGCTTTTTATTCTTGAGCATTGACATCTCGTGAAGACCTAGGGTTCGGATCCGCTTTCCGCTTCGGGTTCGCCTTCGGCTCCGTGGAGTCGTCGCAGGACGATCTCCACACGCCGATTGCGCGCGCGCCCAGCTGCGGTCGCATTGCTATCTATCGGTCGTTGTTCGGCGTTGCCTGAGGCTGTGAGCCTGTTGGCACCGACGCCGTGGGCGATGAGGTACTGCACGACGATGCTCGCGCGGGCGGTGGAGAGCTCCCAGTTGCTGGGGAACAGGCTCGAGTGGATGGGCACGTTGTCGGTGTTGCCTTCGACGGAGATGGGGTGGGTCTGATCGACGTTCAACAGGCTCGAGATCTCGGTCAACAGGCCGAAGGCGCGGCCTTCTAGTGTGGCCTTGCCGGAGGCGAACAGCAGGCTGTCGGTGAGCACCCTGATGACGAGCCCGCGCTGTTCGATCGCCACCTTGACGCTCTTGGAGAAGCCGTGCGCCTTTGCATACGCTTCGAGCTCAGCCTTGATGCGTGCGAACTCAGAGGCCTGATGGTTGGCGGCGGCGGCTTTGGCGGCAGCAGCAGCGGCGTTGGTGGAGGTGGCGGTGCTGATGTTGTGCGAAGTGCTGTTCTGCAGGCTGGCGGAGCCTTCGGTGGCGACGGGCTCGATCGCCTGCAGTTCGGTGCTGGCTGGGGTCTGTGCGTGGTTGGCAGTGGCCCCCTCTGAGGCTACGGACGTGCCGCCGGGCAGGATGTGACCGGAGAAGGCCGCCTTGAGGGACTTCTGCAGCGTCTGGTACTTGGAGATGTTGACGGATGAGATCGAGAACAGCACCATGAACAGCGCCATCAGCAGCGTGATCATGTCGGCGTAGGTGAGCAGCCAGCGCTCCTCGCTCTCGTGCTCGCCACCATGACCGCGGCGGCGGCCGTGCCCACCACGTGCCATCTCAGGCTGCCTTGGCCTCGACGTTGAGGCGCGCGACGTTGTCCTCGCCGGTTTCGCCGCGCTCGGCGGGCGGCACGTAGGACATCAGCTTTTCGGACACCAGCCGCGGGTTATCGCCGGCTTGAATGGAGAGGATGCCCTCGAGGGTCATCATCCGCAGCTCCATCTCTTCGCTGGAGATGGCCTTGAGGCGGTTGGCGATCGGCAGGAACACGACGTTGGCGGAGCCAACACCCATCAGCGTGGCGATGAACGCGGCGGAGATGGACGGCCCGAGGGTGGCGGGCGCGGCGAGATTCTGCAGCACATGCACGAGGCCGAGCACGGTGCCGATGATGCCCATGGTAGGGGCGAAGCCACCGGCCTTCTCAAACGGCGCGGCGCCGGCGGCATGGCGGGCAGCCATACCATCGACCTCGGCCTCGAGGATCGCATGGACCATCTCCGGGTCGGTACCGTCGACGACCAGCTGCATGGCGTTGCGAGTGAAAGGATCGTCGATCTCGGAGAGCATCGCGTCGAGGGCCAGCAGGCCCTCGCGGCGGGCCTTGTCGGCAAGCGAGACGAGTAGATCGAGACGGCCGCGCATGTCAGGCGGTTCGGCTGCGAACACCATCTTGTAGAGGCTGGGCACGCGCTTCATCGAGGCCATTCCGCAGCTGGCAAGCGTCACCCCGCCGGTGCCGCCGAGGATAATCATCAGCGCAGGGATGTCGATAAAGGAGGCAGGACTAGTCCCGCCCATAAGCGAGCTCATCATCAGGGAGCCAAAGGCCACCCCGATTCCGATGGCCGTAGAAGCCTTCATCGCGGACTACATCGGCTTCTGCCCGAAAACCTTCAATACTGGCGGGCACGGCTGCACGAAGTGCCGGCGAAACTGCAATGTTTTTCCCAGGCTGGAGATTCATCGCGACGCACTTCACCTACATCTCGTCAGCGCCACGAGCGCGTTCACGTCCAGCAGCGCCGTCGAGAGAGGTTCAGTCCTCGTCGAGTGCTCGCCGCACCATCTCTGGCGTGATCGGCGGCATGCCTGCGGGCACACGGATCACCGGCAGTCCATCGTCAGCCTCAATCCGGGCGGGGGTGAGCCCTCGGCGTGCGGGGCTTTGGCATCCCTGCGACACCGTTGGGGCCGTTAGCTCGGCGTATCCTCGACGGCGGTGAGCCGGGGGCCATCGTCGCCGCGATGGGCGGATACGAGCGGCGGCGGATGCAGCGAGCCGCCGCGGCGACGGAGCGCGTCGCCTAAAACAGCTGCCCGGTAGCCGTACACAGCGGCAGCCACCTCCTCGGGCGTCTCCGCCACGACCACCTTGGCGCCGGTGGCGAGCGTGATGACCGTGTCGGGCGTCGACTCGACGGTCACGATCATGTCTATGTTCAGATGGAACGGCTCATCGTGATGGCCGAGCCGGTTGAGCGTGATCATTAGCGAACCCCCTCACGCATTGCGGTAACTACGGAAACACGTTAGCCACAGGGTGGGACGACTTGAAGCGTGGCCGTCCCACCCCAGGGCTCCTCGGAGCTGTCCCTGCGTGCGCCGTCCTTCCACGGCGATGTGGTTTACAGCATCCGCCGCTCCTGAGCGACGAAAGTCTTATTGAGCTATTGGCCTAGTTTGTCGGCTACTGGATCTGCACCAGCGTGCCGAGCATTTCGTCGGCGGTGGAGATCACGCGTGAGTTGGCTTGATAGCCGCGCTCGGCGGTGATCATGTTGGTCATCTCGGTAGCGAGGTCGACGTTTGACATCTCGAGCTCGCCGCCGATGGTGGAGGCGAAGCCGGAGGTGTCGGGGGTGCCGACGAGCGGCGTGCCGGAGTTGGCGGTCAGCCCCCACATCGAGCCGCCGAGACGTTCGAGCCCGGATTCGTTGGCGAACGTGGCAATCGAGAGATAGCCGGCGGTCACCCGCTTTTCGAACTGGGCGGAGCCGACTTCCTCGTCGGTGTAGCTGACCGCCCCGTCCTGGCCGATGGAGACGTTGGACGATCCAGGGGGGATCCTGAGGAACGTGTCTTTTTCGCCCGCCTTGTAGGTGTTGCCGGTTTCCGCTTCGGCGGTCACTTCGGCGTTGCGCCCGATCACATATTCGCCGGCCTGGGTAGTCAGGTAGCCGGCCGCGTCGGTGGTGAAGTCGCCCGCCCGGGTGTACTGGAATTTGCTGGGCAGGCCGGCGGTGAGTTCTTCTGCTTTTGGTTCGCCGGCACCGACACGCAGGAAGCCGGGACCCTCGAGGGCGACGTCGAGCGGGTTGTTGGTGGTTTGGAAGGAACCCTCGGTCATCTGGTTCTCGGTAGCGTTGACCTGCACGCCGAGACCGATCTGCTGTGGATTCGATCCACCGTTGCTGGGCGTGGGACCGGAAGCCCCGTGCATCACCTGCGTGAGCGAGTCCGCGAACGTGATGCTCGCGGCCTTGTAGCCCACTGTGTTTACGTTTGCCAGGTCATTCGCGGTCTCGTTGAGCATCGCCTGGTTGGCATCGAGGCCGCTGATAGCGGCATACATTCCAGCCATCATTGTGACTGCCCTTCCTTTCGCGGCTTCCTCGATGAGGTCCAGCCGGGGTTGTGTGTTGCCGCTGTTTTCATGCGATCACGGCACTGTCGATGTTGGTGAACACGTTGTCTTTCATGTGTTCGGATCCGACCGCCGTTATGACGGTGCGATTGTTGACGGACACCACAAACGCGGTGCCGTCGACAAGTACGAGGGAGTCGCGCGAGCCCTTGCTGGCGGCGCGCTGCACCCCCTGTGAAAGCCTGCCCAGGGTGGCCGAGTCGAGCTCGATGCCACGACGTTGGACGCGCGCGAGCGCGTGCTTTGAGAACTGCAGCTGCTGGGAGTGATCAGCCTGTTTGAGCGCATCGGCGAAAGACACGCCCTGCGTCGGGCCCGCGCCTGGCGTCGCGCCCTTGCCGTCGGCAGGAACGGATGCACCGGACTTGCCGCGGGCGCCGGCGGGGACGACCGGCGTGGCGAGTCCACCGGGGGGTACGAGTGCTGGATTTGAGATGGGGCTCATGCGACGCTCTCGATCGGGGCTATTCGACGTTTGTGAGGCTGGAGAGGGTGATGCCGGTGACGCCGTTGACGGTGACGGTGGTGCCGGTGGAAGCCGACTGCACGCTTTCGACGGTGCCGGTGACGAGTGCGCCGCCGGTTCCGTTGTAGGAGACCTTGTGGCCGATCATCTGCACGGCGCCGGTGAGCTCATTGGCGTTGGCCATGTTGGTCATCTGCTCGACCTGGGTGAACTGGGCGAGCTCGTTGATGTATTCGTTTGAGTTGCCCGGTTCGAGCGGGTTCTGCGCCTGTAGCTGGGCGATCATGAGTTTGAGGAAGTCGTTCTGGCCGAGGATGCCGTTGGGGTTGGCGGGCGTGCTTTCGCTGCCGGCGGCAGACGTCTGGGGGGCGGCGGTGGTGGCGGCTGCGTTTGCGATTGCGGTCATGGCGGTGTGGTCCTTTCGTGATGTCAGGCGAGCACATCGACGAGCGCGCCGCCGGCGAGTGCAGCGGGTGCAGGGGTGCCTTCAACGCCGCCCAGCGACTCGGTGCCTTCACCGTCTTTGAGGGATGTAGATGTGGAGGATCGGCTGGCGGAGCGAGCGTCCCCGGCAAAGCGTTGTTGGCGTTCGTGTGCTTCTGATTGACCAAAGGAGCTGATGTCGAGGCGCAGTAGTGGCAGGCCGAGCGAGCTGAGCGACTGGCGTAGTTCGGAGCGCCCGTCGGCGAGCGCCTGCGCGGCGGCGCGAGTCTCAGCGCTGACCCGCGCGAGCAGCCCCTGGCTTGTCTGGCTGAGGCGGATGTTGATCTGGCCGAGCTCCTGCGGCTGTAGCTGGATACGCGCCTGGGTGGCTCCTTGGCGGGCGGCGATCTCGATGGTGGCACGGATGGCGTTGATCATGTCCTGCATGCCGACAGGGCCGCCAGACGGCGAGACGCCGCTCGCGGCGGACGCTGCGGCGGTGCCGCTGGCCTGTAGCCCGAGCACTGCGGCGAGCCCTGTGAGAGGGCTCGTTTCAGCGGCGACGGCGGCAGCACTGGCCTGCAGCAACGCGGAGACACCGGTCTGTGTGGCGGCTTGCGCCGCACTGCCCGCGTAGGAGGCGGGATTTGCTTGACTGGCGCCCTGCCCAGCGGCGCCCTGCCCAGCGGCGGCCGGGCCACGGGAGCCGGGCTGCCCACCACCGACGGCTTCTTCGCGGGCGTGACCTTGACTGTCTGTTTGACCCTGGCTGACAGCCAGGGCAGAGGCGAGGCCAGCGGTAGGCGCGTGGGTGCGTGGCGCGGAGGCTGTGTCGGAACGCGCTTGCGGTGCTTGGGCGGCGGGTGCAGTGACTGCTGCTTCGGATGGGCTGGCGGCGACGCTGCTCGCGACGGCTGGCGTCTGCACGGCGGCTTGCTGGCTGGATTCGGATGGGACCCCGGTGGCCCCGCTGCTCAGGGCAGGCGCGGTCGCCGCAGCCGCAGCCGCAGCCGCCGCCGCAGTCGGGGTCACGGTCACGGCTGGCGCAGTCGAGGCGCCGCCGGCTTGCTGGCTGCTGCTTGTCTGAGCGCTCCCCGCCTGGACGCTGGCCGCGGCGGAGGCGTTGGCGGCGGCTGGAGCGGGCTGCTCCGCGGCTGGCGCGGGTTGCGCGGGTTGCGCGGGTTGCGCGGGCTGCGCGGGCTGCGCGGCGACGGGAGCAACGGCAGGGGGTTGTGTGCGCGCGGGTTCGGCGGGTGTACTGGCGGCTTGGCTGGCTTGCGCGCTGGTCACGCGTGGGGCGAGCTGAGGTGAGTGTTCGCTCGAGGTGCCAGTTTCGGCGGGGGCTTGTGTGACAGTGCTTGCGGGCACTTCAACAGCGGCTGGTTCGCCCGGCGCGGAGGCTTCGCTGGCGGCGAGGTTGGCGGCACCTTCAATCGCTTCTGACGCGGTGGCATCGGCGCTGGTGGCCGCTTTAGCGTTCGTCTGCGTGGCAGCTCCGGCAGGCGTGGCGCCACTGCTGGCAAGCGCAGCGGCGGCACCATCGGAACGGCCTTCGCGCAGGGAGCGTCGTGGGGCTTGCTTGCTTTCGCGCTCGCCTACCTGTTGGCTTCCGTTCTGCTGGCCTTCCGCATTGGCGGTCCGGGCCGATTGTTGTTGGAGGGCGCTGTGGAAGAGCGCTCCGTGGGGTGGCCCGGGTGGGGCGCCTGAGACGCCGGGTGGGGCGCCTGAGACGGCGGGCGGGCCAGAGGCTGGCAGCGCGAGCAGGACGGCTTGGAGGCTCATGCGAGGCCTTGAGTGGTGGGGGTTATGGGGTGCGCCTGACGGTAGGCTTCGGCGTTGCCGAGCACTTTGGTGACGTAGCTCTGGGTTTCGGCATAGGGCGGCATGCCGCCGTACTGCTGGACGGCTCCGGGACCGGCGTTGTAGGCGGCGAGCGCGTCTTCGGTGTTGCCGGCGAACTGGCGCATCAGCTGACCTAGATAGCGAGCGCCGCCTTCGATCGATTCGGCGGGGTTGAGCGGGTTGGCGACGCCGATGGAGGACGCGGTGCTGGGCATCAGCTGGGTGAGACCGGTGGCGCCGGCGCTACTGGTGGCGTTGGGGTCGAAGCCTGACTCCTGCTGGATCAGACCGTGGAGCACGGCGGGGTCGAGACCGTTGCGCGCGGCTGCTTGTTCGATCAGCGGGTCATATTCGCTTGATTCGCTACTGCTGGAGGATGAGCCATAGCTGAGCGCTGGATAGCCAGTGGCGGTGGAGGCGACGCCGGAGACATCAGCGGTGGTGGCAGTTTGCAGGGCGGTGGCGAAGTCGGCGTTTGAGGTTTGGGGATAGGAGGAGTTCGTAGTGGCGGTGCTGGCGGTGGTGGTGAGCTGCCCGCCGGATGCCAGGAGCCGCGAGGATTCGATGAGTTGTGCCAGCTGCTGCATGCGCTGCAGGGCTACGAGCTCGCCTGCTGGGGTACCGGCGGTGGCGGTGAGCGCGTGCGTGCTCACGCGCGACTCCCGCGAAAACGCGAGGCGGCGATTTCGTCGAGGTCGCCCTGCTCGCGGCGGGCCAGCTCGAGGGCGTGTTCGCCGCGGTGGCGCTCGCGTAGACGGTTGAGCATCTCGTGCTCGGAGGCAGCGCTGGCGAGCTGGGCGTCGCGCTCGGCTACCTCGGCGTGGCGTTGCTGGAGGTCGTTGGCACGCAGCAGGCGCTGCGCCTCGACGCGCTCGAGGAACGCCTGGCGGCCGAGCAGGTCGGTGGCGCTGACGGCGTCACGCTCGGCGAGGGCGGTTCGCTGCTGCTGGCGAGCGTGCTCGAGTGTGGCGTCGGCGCTGCGCAGCTCCGCCTCGCTGCTGGTGCGCCGGGAGATCGCGCTTGCGAGCTCGCGCTGGGCGAGCTTCTCCTTACGTTCACGCACGGCGCGCACGCGCTCGAGGCGGAAGCGAAATGCCGATCCGGTCACGGCCTGGTTATCGGACGGCTGGTTTGGTTCTTGAGCGGCCTTGGCGGTTTCTGATGAGGTCGATTACGCTGATAACCTTGAGCATCCAGTCGGGAGCCTTCCATAGGGCGCGCAGCCCAAGCACCGTGAGGACCTCGGCGGGCGTTAGGTGTGCCATGGCTGCCTCATGACTGCGGCGCGCACTTGCTTCGCAAGCCTAGATAACCAGTAAGTGCGTCCATAACCGTTAATGCGAGCAAAGCCCCTAGGGGGACAGGAAAATCTTTGGGTTGTTAACCGGTTACGCCCATTTTCTGGTCGGCAAACAAACCAGCAGTCGCCGAAGCCGTTCCGACTGGATTGCTAGGTGCTCATTCGCTGTGCGGGATAAGCTGCACCCTGACAAGTGGCAAAGCCGCTTGGCGTTCGTCGCCTGTGATGAGCGTGAAATCGTGCGCGAGCGCGGTAGCGGCGATCCAGAGGTCATTCGTCGGTCGCCTTCCGCTGGCGGCGCGCAGCTCGCCGTAGCGGGCCGAAACCGTGCGATCAACGTCAACGACAGGGGCCTCTGCGAGTACGGCGGACAGCAGCCGCAGCCGCAGGGCACGTGTCGTACCGTCAGGCGCCAGGAGCACTCCCGCCTCGAGCTCGCCAACCGAGATGGCGCTCACCACCCACGACTCGCTGATCTCGGGCGTGACACCTTCGATCAAAACGCTTGTGTCGATCAGCGCTGTCAAGTCGCCCAGGTGTCCTGGGCGGCGGCTAGGTCTTCCTCGCGCATTTGACGCAGTTGCGTGGCCCACGCGGTGTCGGCCGGTGCCTCCGCGAGGATCGCCTCCAGCCGACCCGGTGCTGCTGGCTTATGGACGCTGGCCAGAGGCCCAAGTTCGGCTACTGGCCGTCCACCCACGGTGATCGTGAAGTGCTCCCCACTTTCGGCGCGCCTGAGCACGTCGCCTATTTGGTTACGGAGCTCACGCTGTGGAATCGTGACCGACACAATAGCAAGTGTAGCAGTATTGCTACAGGAGTTCGGGCGCCATCTTGTGGGCCACAAGTACCGTGATAGCGTGCTATCGTTTTTGCTGTGGCGCAGATCTTGGTGGTCAGCGCTGGACCATCACACGTACCGGCTTGCTGTGGCTACTGACGAACGGATACGCGCCGTTCGGGACCGTCACAGCCCTAAAGCGATACGAGGCGCCCACGCCGAGCGTGAACACGTACTTGTATGACCATCGCCCCGCGCTATTTGTAGGCAGCACTTCGATCGTACGCCACCGGCCGCCATAGAAAATCTCCATCTGCACCGACTCGCCGCCAGCGGGAACATACCCACCGGCGAGCTGCCCCGAGAACACGAGCGCGTGGCCTATCCAGGCCCTGTGAGGCGCGTGCATCGATACCGCGCCCTGCACGTTCTCGTCGAAGGCGAGGACCGATGCAGGAATGGTGTCCAGCGTGTGCGAGTAGAACACGACTTGCAGCAGCCGCGACACGCCAGCCGGAGCCTTGAGCGACCACGAACCGTTAGCGCCGGTTGTCGCGCTGGCTATCTGCGTCATCGCCGCCGAGCCAACGATCTGCTGTAGGAGCTTGACCTGCGCGTCCTTGATCGGCGCTCCTGTTGGGCTTATGAGGCGGCCAGTAAGAGTTGCTGCTGAGTGCCCGAGCGCACGGGTGAACGCCGCCGGCTGGCCTGCGGTGATGAGCTTCGCGGCTTCATCACATGGCGTCCCATTGCACGGACCCCGTTCGGGCGGCGGTGTCGAGGCGACAGGTTCGCTAGCGGGCTGCGGGTTTTCGATCGTGATAGGGGCGCTGTAGACGACGGCGGTCACGCCGTCCGCGTCTTCGGCTTCGATCGTGAGCGTGTGCTGCCCATTGCCAAAGCTGCTCGTCGGCACCTGCACTGAGACGGGCACGGACTGCGGGCAGGGTTGTGCCGCCTCGAACTGCCGCGAGCCTTCCGAGGCGGTCCCGACCACCACGCATTTGCCGCCGTTGGCGTCTGGCGTGCCGTCGTAGACGGGATCGCCGTCGACCTTCACCACGACCGAATAGACGCCCGGTCCTTCCGTGTCTTCGGTGACGAAGGCGAGGCTGGCGGTGCCGCTCGCCGCTCCGTGGAGGATGCTTCCCGTGACTTCGGTGGCGGTAGGCCGCGAGTTGTCGGTGAGCAGGATCTTCGCGCTCGTTATGGACATTTCGGCGTCGAGTCCCCCGGTCTGCCGGCAGCCAGATTCGCTTTCTGGGACGCAGGTCGCACCGGCGTACAGCGCGGTGCTGTCATGTTTGCTGATCGGCACTTCCCCTGGCGGGCACACCGCTTGGAAGAAACAGTCGATGTCTTCGCCTTCGAGGGCTCCGGGCATCGTCAGCCACGCCAGGCCCGAGGCGGCGGACACGGCGGCGATCGTGACGGTGCCGCCAGCGACCTGCTCGCCCTTCGGTGGCGTGTAGTCCCATTCCGCGCCGCTGCCGCTGGCCTGCTGGCTGCCGTTGCTCTGATCCCTCGCGGTCAGCGCGCCTCCCATCGAGCACGTATTCGACGCCGAGGCTCCGTGAGACGTGGTTCCCAAGAGCCGCGAGGTCCACCCTTCGATCGAGGCCGGGTGCCCGTTAAGCGAGCAGGTCACGTCCTCCCACACGGCGGCGCCCGCAGGGACAGGGGCGAGCAGTATCCAGCCCAGCACGAGCAGCACACCCGCCGAGAGAGCCGCCGTCGCAAAACGACAATGGCTAGCGATAGAGAGTTGGTGAGTGGGTCGGGTGGTCATCGTTCTTGGATTCCTTTCCATTGGTGTTGCTCGTGCTACTGGCCGAGGTAGTTGAGGTTCGTCCCGCCGCCCGTCCGTGTCGGGGGTGGCGGGCTTTCCCGGGCCGGTTCGGGTGAAGATGAAGTGCTCGTCACTGACGCGGCCGAAGCGTGTGGAGCGGAGCTGCCTCCGGTGGCGCTGCCGCCGAGCGCGAGATACCCATCAGCGTGACTCGGCGGTGGCGCCGGCCGGCTCGCATGTTTGGCGGACGCCGAGACGACAGGATGCGACCCCGCCCCTGACTCTGTGGTCAGCCCGCCAGCAATCGCGGTCGGCGTGATACTCGCGGCAGGTCCGCTCGATGCCCGGCGAGCGGTGATCTTGTGATGGTGGTGGACCGGCTCTGTTGATTCGAGCGAGTGCACGACCTTCGCGCCGACGCCTGCGCCCGCGACCACGATCGCCGACGTGACGGCGGCTGCCTTGACCAGCCCGCCGCCGCCGAGCACCCCGGCGGTGCGCTCCGCTGTCGCTGAGCCGCTTGGCGCCCGGCCGCTCGTGAGCAGCGAGGTCAGCCGCTCGATCCAGCGGCCATGCACCCCGGCCACGAGGATCGGGGGCGGCAGGAAAGCAGCGCTCGCCGCGCGCTGGTACTCGCGGCCACGCATCTCCCGCACAAGCGTCGCGTAAGAGGTCCGGCAGCTCGTGCACGCGGCGAGGTGCGCGCGGGCGGCCGTCTCCTGCTCAGCCTCGGCGGTCCCCTGTGCGTGCGCGTGGATCGCGGGCTGGCGGTAGTCGCACATGCGCCCAGCGGCGGTGATCGCCGCCACCTGATCGAGCTTGCGCTGCGCGCTGCGATGGGCAGCGAGCACGGTCTTGATCGGCTCGCCCATCGCCTTCGCTGCGCGCTTGACGCCGAGGCCGTGCGCGGCCATCACGGCCATCACCCGCTGCTCGAACGGGTCTAGCTGCGCCATGAGATCGGCGGCCGTGGCGATTCGCTCCTGCGCGGCCAGGAGATCAAACGGCTCGTCGTCATCGCCGGGGAGCACTTCGGCTACGGGCTCGAACTCCACGCGGCGCTGTGAGCCGATGTGCAAGTCCCGGCGGCCCGAGCGGTGCGCCATGAGCAGGTAGCCGATCGAAGACCAGAACGCGCCCTGTAGGTGCTGCTCATCGCGGATCGGCTTGCTCGACATGACCACAAGGCCGATCGCCTCGTCCACGAGCTCGGCGCGGACGAGCGCGGGCAACCCGGCTACGTCTCGGCGCCAGTCAAGGCGCTTGCGAAGCTCTGCGCGCTTGGCCTTCAAGGCGTGCGCGGCCTCCTCGGGGGACAGCGCACCGCGCTGGCCGGGAGCACGCACGAGCCAGCGCGCGTGACCGCGCCGCACCAACGGCAGCCCGGCGGAGCGGGGGATCGCTGCGGATTCAGAACTCGCCATCACCCCATTAATGCAGGCTGATCCCTCAGCGCGACAACCAATTTCGTCCACGGGCAAAGAGGCCGCCACCGACGACGACCCCGAACCGGAGCGACGGCTGTTCCAACGCATACTCGATCACGTCCTCTGTGCTCAGGACTTTTCGAGCAGGCAGGACTCGGGCTGTAGGGGCGCAACCCATCGCTCAGCAGGTCTACGAAGATGCTGGCGTCGAGCTCTACTCAGATGTTCAGCCCAAGCGCGGGGATGGCGGGAGCGCTGGAGGTGTCGTAGGCCACCCCGCCGGCCACGCCATCCTCGAACTCGGGGGTGAGCACTTCCGCATCGGGGATCTCGCCGCTGCGCTGTTCGAGCTCACTGGCAAGCGAGGCGCCAAGCTCGAGCAACCGCGCGTCGGTCTGCTCGGGGTCGCTGTGCTCATGGACGGACTGGCGCAGGAAGCGCTCGATACGCGTGCGGTGCGAAAGGGCAGTATCCAGGGCATGGTCGCTACCTGCCTGGTAGGCGCCGATGGCGACGAGGTCTTCCTTCTCGCGGAGCACTGCGAGCGCGCTTCGCAGCTGCTGACCGGCGCGCTGCACCTCAGGTGAGACGATCTCGCCGACGAGGCGGGAGACGCTGTGGAGCACGTCGATGGCGGGGTAGTGCCCTGCGTGGGCGAGCGAGCGGGTGAGCACTACGTGCCCGTCGAGGATCGAGCGCACGGCATCGGCGATGGGCTCGTTCATGTCATCGCCATCGACGAGCACTGTGTAGAGGCCGGTGATGGAACCGCGCTCGCTGGTGCCGGCGCGCTCGAGCAGGCGCGGCAACAGGGCAAACACACTGGGCGTGTAGCCGCGCGTAGCGGGCGGCTCGCCGATCGCCAGGCCGACCTCGCGCTGGGCCATGGCAAAGCGGGTGACGGAGTCCATCATCAACAGCACGTCGTGTCCCTGGTCGCGGAAATACTCGGCGATGGTGGTGGCGGTGAAGGCAGCCTTGATGCGCACGAGCGCCGGCTGGTCGGAGGTGGCGACGACGACAACGGAGCGCTCGAGCGCGTCGCCGAGGTCGCGCTCGACGAACTCGCGCACCTCGCGTCCGCGCTCGCCGACGAGGGCGATGACGTTGATGGAGGCGCTGGTGGAGCGGGCGATCATGCCCAGTAGCGAGGACTTGCCCACACCGGAGCCGGCGAAGATCCCGAGCCGCTGGCCGAGGCCGCAGGGCACGAGGCCGTCGAGTGCGCGAACGCCCAACCCGACCCGCTCTGAGATGCGCGGCCTGGAGAGCGCGTTGGGAGGCGCAGCGATGGTAGAGCGGGCAAACGCGCGGGGGACAGTGCCGCCGTCCTCGGGGATGCCGAGCCCGTCGACGATCCGCCCCAGAAGGCCGTCGCCGACGGCGATGCGAAAGGGCGCGCCGCTGGCGAGCACGCGCGTGCCGGGACCGATGCCATGGAGCTCGCCGAGCGGCATCAGCAGGGTGCGTCCATCCCGGAAGCCGACGACCTCAGCAGACACAGCAGCGCGGTTGCGGTCGGTGCCGACAAGGCAAACCTCACCGACCTCCGCCTGCAGGCCGGTGGCCTCGATAATCAGCCCGATCAGGTTGGTGACGAAGCCGTGGCGGCGGGCAAGATCGGCCTCGATGATCGCCTCCGAGGCAGTGCCCAGCAGCGCACCCGCCGGGGGAATGTCGAGCACCGGCTGCTCACTCATCATGCGACGCTCCGTCGGCCGTGCAGCGCGGTGCCGGTCATTCTCATGTGCCAAGACCCTCGCTGCTCTGCAGCGACACGTTCACCACCTCGCGGGCGCGCTCGAGCTGCGTGTGGACGCTCGCGTCGACCTCCCCCTCGGAGGTGCGCACGATGGCACTGCCAGACGACACGCGTTCGTCGGACTGCAGGTCGCAGAGCTCGACGCCGCTGCCCTGGGCTGTGAGCTCGCCGAGCGCCGCGCGCACGACCTCGAGGTCGGCGGGGTTGACCATGACGGTGATCTTGCGGCGGTCGCTGATGCGCCGGAGTGCTCCCTGGACGACCTCGACGACGAGCTCGGGGCGCGCCTGTTGTGCGCCGGCGAGGATCTTGCCGGCGAGCGCGAGCGCAAGGTCGATGGCATCGTTTTCGACGGCCTCGACGATCTCGGCGCGCAGCGCCTCGACGCCACTGACAGCCGCGGCGAGCGCGGCAGCGCTGGCAGCGATCTCGGCGGCGCCACGCTCGTGCCCGGCAGCGCGCCCGGCCTCGAAGCCCTCAGCGCGGGCGAGCTCGCGGATGTTGAGAGCTTGCTCGGTGGCCTGCGCGAGCATCCGCGCGGGCGCATCACGTGGCGGCGGCTCGGATGGCTCGAGCTGCTCGAAGTCGTAGCTGACAGCGGCGTCAGACAACGGCTTCGCTCTCGTCCTCGCTCTCGCTGGCGATCACGATCGTGCCGGCTTCCTCGAGCTGGCGCACGACCGCAACGATGCGACTCTGAGCGGCATCGATGTCGCGTTTGCGCTGCGGTGGCTGCAGCTCCATCTCTTCCTTGATCATCTCCGCGCCACGCTCGGACATGTTCGTGAGCACGACGTCCTTGACGTTATCGGGGGCGCCGCGCAGCGCGAGCACGAGGTCCTTCTGGTCGGCCTCGCGCAGGACCTGCTGGACGGCGCGCTCTTCGAGCTTGACGATGTCCTCGAAGACGAACAGCATGCTGCGCACCTCCTCGGCGAGGTCATTGTCGACAGAGGCGAGCTTCTCGAGGACGTTGCGCTCGGTGGTGCGATCGGAGTGGTTGAGGATCTCCGCCAGCGTCTTCGTGCCGCCCGCGGCGGAGTACTCGCGCTCGACCACCGCAGTGAGCTTGTGACGGATGACGTCCTCGACCTGTGTCAGCACGTCGGCGCTGGTCTCGCCCATGCGCGCGATGCGCAGCGCGATATCCGGCTGTTGGCGCTCGGGCAGACGGGCGAGCACTTGCGAAGCAAGCGTCGTCTGCAGGCTGGCGAGGATCAGCGCGATCGTCTGGGGCGACTCGTTGCGCAGCAGCGCTGCGGTACGGTCGGGCGGGATCCGTTGCAGGAAGTCGAACGGGGGCGTTTCGGTGCTGGCGGACAGCCGGCCGAGCACCTCGGCGGCACGCTCAGGTCCGAGCGCGCGTTCGATCACCCCGCGTGCGTAGTCCATACCGCCGGATGCCCCCTGCTCGCCTGTACTGCTCAGCGCAGCGAGCTCGCTAAAAACCGCTTCGGTGGTTCCCGGCCCAACGGAGTTGAGGCTGGCCATCTCCATGGACAGGCTCTCGATCTCCTCTTCTCCCATCCGCTGCATCAGCTTGGCGGCGCGCTCGGAGCCGAGCGCGGCCATCAGCACGGCGGCCTTGCGGATGCCGCCGATGCGGGGCGGGACGGTGGCGACATCGGTGCTGGTGGGCAACAGCGCGAGAGTGTCCGTTGCGGACTCGTCGTCCATCCGCGCCTAGCCCTCTTGCATCCAGTTGCGCAGTTGCGCGGCGACCTGATCTGGGTTGGCGTCGACGAGCTGCTCGACCTGCTCGCGCACACTCGGGGGGCCGGCGCTGGCGCTGCCACTACCGCTGCCGTTGGTGGGCGCCACTGCGGCAGCCATGGCGGGGACTCGCGGAGCGGTTTCCCGTTCGAGCTCGGACAGCCGCATTGGCGCCTCGAGCTCGCGCAGCCACACGGGCTCGTCGATGGGCTCCCGTTCGCGCTTGCGCAGCGAGCGGGTGGTGAAGAACAGGAACAGCATCGCGCCGATACCGAGCAGCGCGTACTTGGCCATGCTCAGCGGGCTGCTGGCCGCGGCAGCTGCGGTGGTGGTCTTGGCGAACGCAACCTGGCCGATGGAGATGGTGTCGCCGCGCTTGGTCTGGATGCCGGCGGCGTTGGTGACGGCTTCCTTGATCGCGGGCACCGAGGCGGCGGGCACACTGTGGTCGAGCAGCACCGAGACGTGCTGGCTTTCCACCGCGCCGGGGGCGATCGTGGAGTGGGTGACGGTCTTGTCAACGCCGAGCGTCGAGGCGCTGACTTCGTGCTTGTAGTTGGACTTTCCCGAGGCGCCGGTCTGGGTGTAGGCGGGGATGTGCGCTGTGCCCGTCGCGCCGCCGCCCGCGCC
>DATHLT010000107.1:0-8005 GCA_035487855.1 Solirubrobacteraceae bacterium | reverse complement strand
CTGGGACGGGTGCTGGCACCAGTGCCGTTCCTTGCGAGCGCGAGGGCGGCTTGCGTGATCGAGCAGGCAGGCTCACCCGAGCAGCGTGAGCAATGGCTGCCGGGGCTCGCCTCGGGCGAGACGATCGGCGCAGTGGCGAGTGCAGCTGACGGAACAGCGGAGCTGGTGGTGAGCGGCGCAGAGGCGGACGTGATCGTGCTGGTTGAGGCTGACGGCAGCGGACGACTCGTGACGGTGAAAGACGCTGAGGTGAGCAAGCTCGCGGCGATCGATCCCACCCGCTCGGCCGCACGCGTGGAATTCGATCCCACCCACGCCGGCGCCGAGCTGGAGCACGGCTGCCCGGGACTGGGACGTGCGCTCGTGGCGGTGAGCTCTGAGCTCGTGGGCGTCTCCGAGCGGGCACTGGAGATGACGCTTACTTATGTGAAGGACCGCAAGCAGTTCGGCGTTCCCGTGGGTGCCTACCAGGCGGTCTCCCATCGCTGCGCGCAGATGCTGCTGGAAACTGAGCAGGCACGCTCGTTGACCGCGTCTGCGGCGTGGAGCGCGGACGCGAACCCAGATGGCCTGGCGGAGGCTGCAGCAATGGCAAAGGCGGCTGCTTCACAGGCTGGGCGTGAGGTGACAGCTGCGGCGATCCAGATGCACGGCGGTATCGGCTTTACCTGGGAGGCTGACGTGCACTGGCTGTTCAAGCGCGCGCAGATCGATGCTGCGCTCTTGGGTGGTGCGGGACGCCACCGCGCGCGCGTTGCTGAGATCCTGGCTGACAGGATTGCCGCCACAGCCAGCACCTGGCACGCTACGCACTAGGAGAGCGGTGTTCCGCGAATCACCCGTTTCTTTTCGAGATGGTGCTTGCCGGTGCTCTTGATGATGAGCGTGTAGGGCTGTGCTTCCAGGCCGGTGAATTCGAAGCTGTCTGCCTGTTCACCGAGCGTAACCTTTCTATGCGAATCTGCGACTTCGGCGACTTCTTCATTTTCTTCGCACGTCGACGATTCTTCACCGGGCGCGGTCGCTTCGCAGCTTTCGCGGCGGCTGGGGTTGTACTCGAGGACGTATGCTTCGGCTCGCATCCGCCAGAGCAGCTTCAGCGAGCCGATCCCCGGTTCCACGCTGAGCGCCACCTGCGGCGGTTGTATCCCTTCTTGGAGTAGGGCGAGGGCGTGTGTTTTGCCGGCGCCGTCGGCACTGCCGGCGAGCACTGAGCTCACGGCGCCGAGACCTTCAACGGGGGTTGGAGTGGTGGTGTTCGAAGTGCTGCCGTCGCCGAGTTCACCGTGTTCGTTGGTGCCAAGTGAATAAACCTTCCCGCCGCTCACCACCAGGCTGTAGCCTTCCCCCGCGGAGACGTTGCTGACCTCTAGGTGTTCCAGCCCGTTGATCGGCCTGGCTGTCTGCAGGCAGCGAATTTTCTTACACGCCTGCGGCCGTAGGACGTGGCCGAGCTCGCCGTTGCCAACGGCCCCCCACCCGTAGGTTTGTCCGCTTCCCAGCAGAGCGAGAGCATCGAACGCACCAGCTGAAACCTCAGCTACACCGCCAAGGGCCCCGCCGGTGCTGGCGCTTTTTACTTCTTCGGGTACCAGGTTGACGTGTAGGAGCGGGCCGCCCGTGCCGAGCTGTCCCATGTTGTTTGCCCCCCACGCCATTACATGCCCATCGGTGAGCAGCGCATATGTGGACTTCTGCCCGGCCGAGATGGCCACCACATGTTCGAGCGGCTTTCCTGATGCCGCCAGAACCATACGGGGGCGCGTGCTGCAGGGCAGCACCTGCTTGATTTCGTTGACGCAGGTTTCCGGACCGAGCTCGCCGATGCCGAGTTGGCCGTGTGCGTTTTCTCCCCACGCCATCACGGTGTGGTTGTTGAGCAGCGCGAAGTTGGAGCCACCGCCGGAGGCAATTGCGATCACGCCCGTAAGCCCTTCGATGACGTTGGGCACGCTTTGACGTTCACCGGTTTCCTTCTCGACGCCACCCTCGCCGTTGCCGAGCTGCCCGTAGTTGTTGTTGCCCCACGCCTCAACAGTGCTGTTTTCAAGCAGAGCGAGAGCGTGTGAGTTGGCTGCGGAGATCGCCTTCACACTGCTCAGGCCGGCGACTGTGACGTAGTCGCTACCTTTTGCCCAGGTGCCGGTGTCCCTACCCCCCGTTCCGTCGCCCAGTTGTCCGTGGCCGTTGTTACCCCATGCGCGCACCGTCCCGTCGCTGAGCAACGCGAGGCTGAATTCACTGCCGTTTGCGAGTTCTGTGACGTTGCTCAGCCCAAGAACGGAAACGGGGCTTTCCTCGAATGTGTCCTGATAGCCGGCGGCGAGTTCCGCGTGCACGTTCGAGCCCCACGCGACGGCGGCGGCGCCGGTTTCGGCGCATGCTGCCGCCGCATGCACGAGCACAGTCGCCACTGCCGTGAGGACGATGAGCCGGGCGGTGAGCGCTCCTCGCTGAGGCTTCTCGAGTGTGAAGGAAAATGCCATGCGTTCTGCTCCCTCTCTTCTCGACGGGTTGAGCAAAGCCGCTGCGAGCCGCCTCCCGACTGCATAGAGGTGGCGCTGCGGGCGTGGCTCACATCGGATTTGGCGCGGAGCACGCCGAGGGTCTGGGGGCGGCGTGGACGTACGTCAGCGGCTATAGGCGCTTACTTGGACGGATGGCTGAGTGCCAAGCGTTCAGCGCCAGCTCGACCTCTGGCCATCCCAGGAGCAATGGCGTGATCTCACTGTTGCGTTCTAAGCGGACGCAACTCCGCGCGCGTGGCGGGATAGGCTCCCACCGATGCCAACCCACGCGGCCTTCCTCCGCGGCATGAACGTCGGTGGTCACCGCCTCACCAACGACGAGCTCCGTGCGCATTTGATCGCGATGGGCTTCGATGGGGTGGCGACCTTCCGCGCCAGCGGCAACGTCGTGCTTGGCGCAGATGGGCAGTCGCCGGGTGAGCTTGCGACGCGCATCGAGCAGGGTCTTGCCGCGGCGCTCGGCTATGAGGTCCCCACCTTCATACGTGACAGACCACAGATGCAAGCGATAGCTGCTCTGCAACCGTTTGGCGCCGATCGCGTTGGCATCGATGGCGGCAAGCTCCAAGTGATGCTGCTCGACTCAGCGCCCTCTCCCAGCGCGCGCAAGACCGTGCTCGAGTTGGCTGGCGAAGACGACAAGCTCGCGTTCGGCGAGCAGGAGCTCTATTGGCTGCCGCGCGGCGGCATGCTCGACTCCGGGCTCGAGCTGAAAACCGTGGAGAAGCTGCTCGGGCAAATGACCGTACGCACCAAGGGCACCGTCGAGCTGATCGCAGGCAAGCACTTCGCTGACTGAGCCCGTAGCCTGGCGCGCTCGTGAGACGGTGGCGGGGTACGCTCTTTGCTACAGCGAGACAGGTGCGGCTTTCGCCACCGGGCTCCCGGTAGCCGCCTCGCTGACACACCCGAGGGGAGAGATATGCCGAGCGTAGAGACCGTGCAGGGCGCTGTGGATGCGCAGGATTTGGGGCTAACGCTGGTGCACGAGCACGTGCGTTTTCGCGACGAGGCCGTAGCTGAGCAGTGGCCCAGCCGCTACGACGAGCAGCTCGAGTTCGACGCCGCGCTCGTGGCGGTGAACTCCGCGAAGACTCACGGTGTGCAGACGATCGTCGATCCCACTGCCATGTTCGGCGGACGCGATGTGCGTTTCATGAAGGGCGTGGCCGACGAGACAGGGGTGCGAATCGTCGCGTGCACCGGCATCTACAGCTACGACTATCTCCCCCATTACTTCGCCAACCGTGACATTGATGTGATGGCAGACCACTTCGTCGAGGACATCGAACGTGGGATACAGGGCACCGACATCAAGGCTGCGTTTCTCAAGTGCGCTGCCGATGCCGCGGGTGTAACGGAGAATGTCGAGAAGATTCACCGTGCGATTGCTCGTGCGAGTGTGCAGACGGGTGCGCCGATCATGGCCCACTCGATGCCGGCTGTTGCCACCGGTCCAAGGCAGGTTGAGATCTTCAAGGAGGAGGGCGTCGATCTCGCCAAGGTGCAGATCGCTCACTGTGGCGACAGCGACGACATCGCCTATATCGAGGGGCTGATCGAGAGCGGCGTGTACGTGGGCCTTGACCGCTACGGCCTTGAGATGTACCAGCCGATCGACAAACGCAACGCGACCGCCGCCGAGTTGCTGCGACACGGGCATGCCGAGCGACTGATGATCTCGCAGGACTTCTGCGCCACGATCGACTGGTTCCCACCGGAGGCCGCCGAGGTCTTCGAAGGCGCCGGCGCGATCCGCAACTGGTCGATGACGCTCGTTTTCGAGGAGGTCGTGCCCGCGCTGCGAGAGCTGGGCGTGATGGACGACAGCACCTTCACCACGATCTTCGTCGAGAACCCACGGCGCTGGCTGACCGCCTGAGCACGGATCTCAGACGTCGCTCGAGGGGCACGCATCACCCAGTTGCTGCGCCTGGTGCAACAAGCAGTTGCGGACCCTCTGCGTCGAGATTGCCGGCCTTGTTGACGGCGGGGTTCGCCGGACGGGCTGACAGCCGCTCGGCCGCCAGTGCGCCGCACAGCTCGAGCGCGTCCTCGGCGCCGAGCCCTGGATCGAGCCATGCTCGCTGCGCGTCGGGGTCCGCGAGGATCACCGGCATGCGATCGTGAATCGGCGCGGCCACGCGGTTTGGCTTGGAGTCGCACGTGAGTAGCGCAATGCTCTCGAGCCACTCCCCTTCTATCTTCGCCGGCGTCCATATGGCGGCAAATGCGAACGGCACGCCGCCGTCGACCTGAAAGTAGAAGGGCTGGCGCGGCGTATTGCGCTTCTCGGGCTTCAGCCACTCGAAGTAGCCGTCGGCGATCTGCAGCGCCCGGCGTGAGCCTTTAGGGATCAGGTTGCGATAAGCGGGCTTGGTGGCGACCGTCTCCATCCTCGCGTTGATCATCCTGGCGGCGCCCTTCGTATCGCTCGCCCACGTCGGGATCAGCCCCCAGCGCAGTAGCCGAGCCTCCGGCTCGCCCTTTGGCGCGACGATCGCCAGCACCTCTTCCGTGGGCGCGATGTTGAAGCGGTGTGTTCCCGTGTTGCTCGAGATCGGCACGCGGAAGCGATCGTTCAGTTCTTCAGGACCCGCGGTGTTGGTGTAGCGACCGCACACGGTTCGAGGATATGCACGGCTCCGGTCAAGCCATCTGCGGCGAGCCAGCGTGTGCGAACATGTGTTCGTATGGGTCGGCCCTACCGCATAGACCGCGAGCTCGAAGCCCACCTCGATCGCGGTGAGCTCGACTTCGCGATCGGGCTTGCGAAGGCCCTTGCTCACGAGCGCGCGCGACCGCTTGATCTGCGCATGACACTGCGCTTCTTGCCGCTTGTAGCGATCCAGCGCCCCGATGCGTTCGATGAGTGGACGCTGCGCTGGCTCGAGCGCTGGTGCGGCGATCTGCGCGGCCAGGCCAGCATCGACGATGCGGTTGAGCTCGTCACGGGCCTGGCGGAGATCCCGATCGACCCCGACCAGGGGTTGGAGACGATCGCTGCGATCTTCGCCCGCTATGGGCGCACATGAGCGTCGAGCCGGTACAGGAGAGGGCCGTCCGGCTCGCGCTAGGCCGCGAGCCGGACGGGGAACAGCTTGAGCTGATTGATGAAAGGCGATTCGACGTACTGAGGCGCCCCCGCGAGCTGCATGTACGGGTAGCGCTCTAGTGTCTCTTCGAGCATGATCCGCAGCTCCAGGCGGGCTAGCGCGGTCCCCAGGCAGAAGTGGCGTCCGCCGGCGCCAAATGCCTGATGCTCGGGGTTGCGCCGCACGTCGAAGCGATCGGGGTCCTCGTAGCGCGTCTCATCGCGGTTGGAGGACGTGTACCACAGCACCACCTTCTCCCCTGCGCGGATCTTCTGCCCGTGGAGTTCGGTGTCACACGTGGCGGTGCGACGGAAGTGCGCGAACGCGGGGAACATCCGCAGCGCCTCCTCGACGGCGGCCGGGACGAGCGAAGGGTCCTCCCGGAGCAGCCGATGCTGCTCGGGGTCTTCCAGCAATGCGCGCATCGCCGAACAGAATGTCGCCTTGGTGCTGTCGTTGCCGGCGGCCATCAGCAAGAAGAAGCCCATCACGATCTCGTGTTCCTCGAGTTTCTCATCATCGATCTCAGCGTGCACAAGCACGCTTGTCAGATCATCCGTCGGGTGCTCGCGGCGTTCGGAGATCAGCTTCGCGCAACGCTCGAACACCTCAGGGATGTCTTTCTCCAGGGCGCCGTCGATGCCGTCAGGGTTGACATCCGGATCGCCCGCGCCAAGGGTCGAGTTCATCAGCCGTGCCCAGACCTCATCGTCCTCCTCCGCGATGCCCATGAAGCTGCCGATGACCCTCGCGACCACTGGCTGTGCGAGGTCGTTGACCAGATCGCAGCTCTCGCGGCTCTCCAGCCGGTCTAGCACTTTGACCACGATCGCGCGAATCGCGTCTTCGTGGGCGGCGATCCGCCTGGGCGTGAAGCCGGCTTGGAACAGCGCCTTCAGGCGATCGTGCTTGGGTGGGTCCATGCCGATGAACATCGAGCGCACGAGCTCGATCGGCAAGACGCCCGCCGCGGTGATGCCCTGTTCGGAGGAGTACGTGCGCCAGTCGCGGCTGACCGTGTGGATGTCATCAGCCGTTGTGACCGACCAGAAGCCGGCCTCATCGGGGAAGTCCTCAAAGCTCTCGGTCCAGTGAATCGGACAGCCGCTGCGCAGCTGCTTGAACGTCTCGTGTGGAGGACCGTCGAGCCAGAGCTCGCGCGCCGTCAGTTCGACGCTCTGAAGATCGCTTTCAATTGCCGCCATTCGCCACCCCTCTGCGATCGCCGCCAAAGTACAGCCACAGTCATGCTACTGGCTGGCTGGCCAATGTGCGCCGCGCAGCGCATGTCCGGCGAATGTGAGCATGCTCGTCAAGTGAGCTTCGACCGTGGCGAGGTTGTGTTCGCCAGGGTAAATCGCACCGTGGGCGTCAGCGCCGGCGGACCGCAATGCGGCCGTGAATGGCAGATCCTCGTCTGGGTTGGCGATGTGATCCTGTTCGCCGCCATATACAAACGTATGCAGGCCGAGCTGCTTGATCACCGGCCGGTCGCTGCGGAGATCGCCTTCCAGGCCGTTGAAGAAGCCCAGCCAGCTCTCGACGACCGCGAAGCGGTATGGGTTTGCCAGCGCGACGTTCATCGCGCCGTAGGCGCCCATCGAGTCGCCCATCACCGCGCGTGCACTGCGCACCGGGATCGTGGGCAGCATCTGGTCGGCCATTTCCTGAACTTCCAGGATGTAGTTTTCGTAGCGCAACGAGCCGGCGTTGCGCCAGTTGTTGGATCCTGGGCCGCCCTGGATCATGACCGCGATTACCGGCGGGATCTGGTGGTGCACTATCAGCCCATCGAGCTGGCTCTGCAGGCCGATCTGCAGGAACGCGCTGTCGGACTGGTCGTTGCCCGTGAGTAGGTAGAGGACCGGATAGTGGGCGGTCGTGCTCGCATAGCCGGGGGGCAGATATACAAGAAACGAGCCGATCCCGTGTACAGCTGGTGAGGGGTAGTTGGCTTCGAGGATCGAGCTGCCCGCGGTATCGCTGCTGACGGGCTCGAGCGTCGGTAGCGCGGCGATCGTGGGTGCCGAGCTGGCCGCTGCCGCTTCCGGTTCAACCGCGCTGGAAGTGCCGATGATGTTCGCGACCGACAGCTGTTCGCCTTGTACGAGCGCGAGACAAAACGCTGCGCACACGACCAGCAGCAACCACATGAGGAGTCGCTGCGCTCGCGTTTGCGGGCCTTGCCAGAGAACTGGTCTCGGCGGTCGCGCAACAGCTGATTCCCGCCGTGGCGGGAACGCCGGCACCCATGGTGGCGGGAGGACTTCGACCGCCGCTGCGCCTCCCTGTCCGGGCCAGCTCCAGTCACCAAGGCCATCCAGCCACACCTGGCTGCGCGACGCTCTCATAGCTACAGACATCGACGTGATTCAACGAAGG
>DATHLT010000106.1:0-16076 GCA_035487855.1 Solirubrobacteraceae bacterium | reverse complement strand
CGCCCGAGCTGGTACGCGGACACGTTCACCGCGATAGCGATTGACAGCCCTTCGCTAGCCCACACGCCAGCCTGCTGGCAGGCCTCCAGCAACACCCAACGCCCAATTGCCGCGATCAGACCGCTCTCCTCTGCCAGCGGGATGAAGCTGTCGGGTGCGACCAGGCCCCGCGTCGGGTGCTGCCAGCGGAGCAGCGCCTCTACGCCCGCCAGCTCTCGTGTGGGCAGCTCAAAGATCGGCTGGTAGACGAGGAAGAACTGGCCCTCGTTCAGCGCCACGTCGAGGTCGGAGGCAAGCTCGAGCCGACCTTCCACGCCGCCGTACATGCTCGTGTCGAACAACGCGTAGCGGTCGCGTCCGGCGGCCTTGGCTGCATACAGCGCCAGGTCTGCATCTCGCAGCAGCTCATCGGGTGACTCGTAGCGCCCCACGGCCACGCCAATGCTCGCGGTCACCGAGAAGGTCTTGCCGCCGACGCCCAATTCGACGGGCGCGCGCAGTGCCTCGGTCAAACGGTCGGCAAGCAGATCGAGCGCGACCTCGTCAGCACTTGACTCCACCAGCACCACGAACTCGTCGCCGCCGAGGCGGCCTACGGTGTCCTCCCCGCGCACGACCTCCTGCAGGCGTTCACCTGCGACCTTGAGCAACTGGTCGCCGGCAGCGTGGCCGAGGCTGTCATTGACGTGCTTGAAGCCGTCCACGTCGATGAACAGTGCGCCCGCCACCATGGCCGGATGGCGGCCTGTGCGCGCGATCATCTGCTCGGCGCGATCGAGCACCAGCGCACGGTTGGGCAGGCCCGTGAGCGGATCGTGTAGAGCCTGGTGGGAAAGCTCTCGCGTCTTCTCTGCCACGAGGGACAGCGCCCGCGTACGGCCGGTCCCCAACACGAGCACCAACAGTCCGAGTAGCACGCTCAACAGGAGCCCGCCGACGAGTACCCCGAGCGCCTCGTGGTCACTAAACAGGCCGCCCGCCACTACCGGCCCGAAGCATCGCACCGTCCACCCGTTGTGGAGGTTGATGGTCGCGCTCCGCGCGTCGCGTGGAACCTTGCCACTGGCGAAATGGACGTGTGTGGCGCCCGAGTTGTAGCGGAAGCGCACGGCAGTGCCGCCGTGCCCCTCGAGCGCTCTTTGCAGTACCACGCCAGGGACCAACAGCTCACCTAGCCATCCCACAAAGGCGCCACGGCGACCAGCCGCCGTGGCAGGCGTCTTGCCGCCGCGATACACGGGCGTCTCCACGCCCAGTGCGGTCGTGCCCATGTGGGCAAACGGCGCGTAGTTCGCGAGCCCTGATTCACGTGCGGTCATCAGCGCCGGCGCGAACGCGCAGTAGTCCAGGCCGACAGGGATGTAGCTGGCGGTGTTACGCGCCAAGCCAGCCACCGCCAGGCAGTAGTAAGGGCGGTTGCCCGGGGGCACGATTTCCACCTGATTCTCCATTGGCAGCGACCCTGGGCCAAACGGCCGCACCGGGTGCGCCGCCATCTCCGCCTCGAACGCCGACAGATGCGCGGCGGGGACGAGTGCCACCAGCCCGATGTTCTGTAGCTCCGGGTAGCGCTGCATCGCGTGCACAGCTTGCGCCCAGCGGTCAAAGTCGGCTGCTGAGGCATGGGGGTTCCCACTCACAAACGCGCTTGCACTGACGACAAGATCTTCCTCGTGCTGGATCGCCAGCCTCAGCGTCGAGGCGATCTCGTTGGAGGCCAAGTGGAACGCCAGTCGCCCGCGATCCGCCCCCGAGCGAGCCACCGCGCGTGCGCCGAGCACAGAGCCGATCACGCCCGCGAGTACCAACAGCCCGGCCGCAACCGCCCACACTCCCCGGTGTCCTTTTATCGCTCGGCTCTTGCCCACGCGCTCTCACCTCTATGTGTTGCGAAGCACGTTTGTGTGCTGTCGCCGCGAGAATCGGGTGACCGCATAGTGTCCTGTCGTGTTCTCTGCTGCCCTGGACGGATTACAGCCGACGTCCATTCAGAAGCATGCAGTGAACTAGCGGACTGCTGGCGGCAGTACCTACTGCCCATGGGCGCGTCCCAGGCCCACGCCGACGGATGCTGCACGCACACAAGGTGTCCACCGCACTAAGGCAATCGCGTCTCCCTGCCGATGAGGGCTCGTGACCATGTTTGCGCGCTTGCTCTCGATGTCGTCAGCCCTGCGTTCTATGCCTGCCCGGAGATGGATTCCAGCTGCGGCGCTGACGGCATGTGCCGCAACTATGCTGGCCAGCGCCGCCCCCGCGTCAGCGGTCGTGGCCGAAATCGGCGGTGGCGTCGAGGTCGGACTGCAGCCGCACAACGGCACCACGCTCGGGACCGAAGGGCAGCAACCGGCGTCATTCTCGAATGAAAACGGGAACGTCGTGCTACAGGGCACCACAAGCGACTACGCGATCTACTGGGACCCAAACGACCCGACCGAATTTCACCATGAATGGGTGCAAAACCTCGACGGCTTCTTCCAGGCGCTCGGCGAAGCGCACCTGGACACCCCATTTGGTGTGCTTGCCCAGTATCGCGACCGCAGCAACAAGGTGGGAACTTTCCAGGCGCTATTCAAGGGCTCCTACTCCGACACGGTGAAATTCCCTGCGGGGAAGTGCACGGATCCGAAGGACCCTGCGACCAGGTGCCTCACCGATGCGCAGTTGCGCGAACAGCTGGAGTCGTTCATCGCCACACACCGGCTTCCCACGGGCATGGACACGGTCTACTACCTGCTCATGCCGCCGGGCGTCACGGTGTGCCTCGAGGAAGCAGGGACGCGCTGCTCTGACTACATCCTTTCGGCTGAAGAAGAAACACATAATGAACGCAAAAGCGTGAGCTACAAAGAAAGCTTCTGCAGCTACCACGGCGCCATCAACCCCAACGGCGCGCCAGAGGGCGACAGCGACACGGTTCTCTATGCGGCCATCCCGTGGACTGGGTACGCGTCCTCCTTCGATTGCCAGGACGGTGGCTGGAACCCAGAAAAACACGGAGAGAAACGAGAGAAAGAAAGAGAACTGACGACCGCCGAAGAAGAAGCGCTCGCGAAAGACACCACGGAACAGCGAAACGCCGCAGAAGAAGCGCGTCGGCTCGAAGGCCCGCACATCGAGGAGCCCAACCAACAGCCCGAAAACGACTCACAGGCCCTGTCCGATGTTGTCGTGAACCAGATCGCGGAGGAGGAGATGAACACGGTCACCGACCCGCTGCTGAACTCCTGGCATGACAGCAAAGGCGATGAGGCCACGGACCTCTGCCGCAACTTCTTCGCTTCGACAGCCGGGGAAGGCGACAGCCACGGTGAAATCGCCGGCTCGGTGAGTCCGCAGGAAGAAACAGAGGCAGGATCGCTCTCTAACGTGAGCCTGGGTGCTAGGCCCTACTACATCAACAACGTCTTCAGCCTCTCAGAAGGCGCATGCTCAGGTGGTCTCGGCCTGGTTGCCTCCTTCACAGCACCCAACCCTGTCAACGCGGGCGAACTCATCGGGGTCGACGGCATGGAGTCGGAAGTCAGCCTGATCGACACGAAAGCGTTTGGCCCGATAGGCCCGCCCACCGTCACATACGGGACCTTCAGCTGGAACTTCGGCGACGGCACGCCCGAAGTCACAGGCTTCGCTCCCGGCGCTCCCACCTGCGAATCCCCCTGGCTCAGCCCGTGTGCCGCCAGCGCCTTCCACAGCTACCAGTATGGCGGAACCTACAAGGTCACGTTGACGATCACCGACGTCGATGGCAACAAAACGAGCGTCACTCATGAAGTCACAGTGAACGGGTCTCCGCCTCCATCCAACTCATCGGGTTCAAGCACCCAGACCCTCCAGGGTACGCAGAGCACCCAGAGCAGCGGCTCGTCTGGCTCGAACGGTGTCACTCCCTCCGTGCCCGCCCCAATTGCCGCCGCGGCGATCCTGCGTCAATCGCTGCGCCAGGCACTGCACAAGGGTCTCGCGGTTAGCTACTCGGTCAACGAGGAGGTGGCGGGACGTTTCGAGGTGCTGCTCAGCCGCGCTATCGCACGCCGTCTCGGGATCAGCGGCACTCTGGCCGCCGGCATGCCGGCCGGCTCATCGCCACAGCTGGTGATCGCCAAAGCGATCCTCGTCACGACCAAGGGTGGGCACAGCTCGGTTCGTATTGAGTTCTCTAAGCGAACGGCCGCTCGTCTTGCCCACGCGCACAAGGTTGCGCTGACGCTACGGCTGACGGTGCGGAACGCGTCCTCGAGCAACCCCCAGACGACAACGGTCGTCAGCGCAGTCACGCTCGGCGGCTGACGCGCCGCGAGCAGCGGCGCCCGCTACGACGCAGCCCCGCGAATTTCAGTCCGCGGAATCCTTGTCACGCGTCGAGCGCGACCTGTCGCGAAATACGAAGTACCACAGCGCGAACAGGCCGATCCAGCCAAGCGCGATGAACACCACGGAGATGATCCCCAGCCCGGTGTTGCCGGCCGTTTCCGCTTCGCCGTCCAGCGCAAGCGGCAGCGCCGCGACGATACTCGCGAGGTGTGCGAGCGCCATCGTCTACAGCCCAGGCCAGTGGCGCACGACGTAGCCTTCGTTGTCGGTCGGCTGCACCTGCCAGCGTGATGCATACACGCCGCTGCGTCCGGCCGTGTCGTACAGCATCCCGTCCACGTACATGTAGGTGTGCCCAGCGTTGGCGTACACGGTGATGTACTTGCCTGGCCCTGGCGCGCCCCAGCTCTCCAGCTGGCCGGAGGTCTCCGGGGCACTCAGCAAGCCGCCTGCCGCCAGCGCATAGCTGACGGACCCGGAGCAGTCGTAGGCGTTGTCGATGAACGACGCATGCCCACCGCCGTAGACGTAGGGGAAGTCCGCTATCTCGTTCGCACCGGCAATCACCTTCTGTATTACTTCTGGCACACCCGAAGGGATCGGGATGGTGCCGTTGCCGCCGATCGACTCGCCGCCGGGAACCGGCGTTAGCGTGCGCGCTTGGCTTCGTCTGGCGCTGCGTTCCACCGCCTGCATCTGCTGCAGCTCCTTGCGTACTTCCGCGTCGGACGGCGCTCCCGCGGCGACGATTGCTTCACCGGCCTTCACCGGCGCCTTCGCTGCCGAGTGGTGCACGGAGCCAGTCGCCGGGTAGCTGTCGGCTTCAAGGGGGTCGGCCACCTCTTTGGCGACCCCCGGTATGCCGCTCTTGCCTGGCGATGTGGCAACGGCGTTGGTGATCGTCGCACCCGGGGGGTCCGCCTTGGCGGATCCCTTTGTGGTGGAACCGGCCGTACCTACCGTGGCTTCGCCGCAGCCGGCTATCGTGCTCGCGACCAGCAAGCAGCCGACCGTCGCGATTGCCCTCCGCGTCAAGGTCATACGGTTAGGCTAGCGACCCCGTCTGCCGGGAAGTGTCGCTAACCTGATGCGGATGCGCGAGGAAGCCTCGGCCGTGGAGATCCGGCCGCACGTTCGCTTGCTCCACGGTATGCGCCGGCCAGCCAACTGGCTGCAGCTGGTTCGCTTCGGGCTCGTGGGCGGTGTCGGTTTCGTGGTCAACGTGGCCGTATACGCATTGTTTGTGCACTCGGCGGGGCTCGATTACCGCGCCGCGTCGGTGGTGGCGTGGCTCGTAGCGGTGATCAACAACTTCGTGCTCAATCGTCTTTGGACGTTCGACGCTCGCGACGGCAGGGCGCATTTTCAGGCGCTGCGCTTTCTCGTGGTCAGCCTTGTGGCTGAGGCATTCAGCCTCGCGGTGCTGACGGTGCTTGTTGAGGGCGCGGGTGTCGCGAAGATCCCTGCCCAGGCGCTTGCGGTTGCAGCCTCGATGCCGCTCAACTTCCTCGGAAACAAGCTTTGGAGCTTCCGCTGAACCGCGGAAGCCTTTCGTCCCGCTGACCCCCGGATCGTGTCGTCACACTGTTGGTTGGCGCCACGGCCGGGACCTATACTCTGACTTTCCCCCCCTCTCGGAGGATCCTTGTGCAGGAGATGGTGATCTACGGCGTCAGCTTCGACATGGTTGGCAAGCAGCCAATCGTGCTGCTGAAGACCGTCGATGGCAACAAGTTCCTGCCCATCTGGATTGGGCATCCTGAGGCTGCTTCGATCTTGATGAAGCTGCAGGGTGCAGGTACACCCCGGCCGATGACCCATGATCTCCTATGCGACATCCTCGGCGAGCTCGATGTCAAGTGCACACAGGTGTCAGTCACGGAGCTGCGCGAGAACACGTTCTTTGCCTCGATCACGCTGAGCGTCAACGGACGCGAGCTCGAGATCGACTCGCGCCCGAGCGACGCCATCGCCCTCGCGGTGCGCTCCGGTGCCCCCATCTACGCGGCTGAGGAGGTCATCTCCGAGTCGGCCATTGAGTTCGAGCACGACGTCGAGGAGTCCGAGGACGTCGTCGAGAAGTTCAAGGAGTTCTTGGATCAGGTTTCGCCAGAGGACTTCGCCGCCGGCGATAGCTGACCGTTGACGCGGCGCATCTCTGCGTCCTCAGTCGCTCGTGTGCAAAGCACACTTCGCTCCTTGCGTCCTTGAGCTGCTTGGCCAACGGTCAGCTATTACATCGAACATCGAGGGTGGATGACCCCGGTGCATGCACCGGGGTCAGGGACGGCGCCTGCGCCGTCCCACGGGGTCGCGCATGCGCGACCCACGAACGACAGCGTCTCAGCGTGTAAAAGCGCTGGCGAGGATCCGGCCGACGAGCTCCTCGAAGCCGATGCCGGCGGCGTCTGCGGCGAGTGGCAGCAGGCTGGTTTCGGTCAAGCCGGGACCGACGTTCGTCTCCAACACCGACAGCGTGCCGGCGTCGTCGAGCATCAGATCGACGCGCGCCACCCCGTGGCAGCCGAGCAGCTTGTATGTCTCGAGCGCCAGCTGCTGGGCCCGGGCGGTCGTCTCCTCGGGCAGCTCGGCGGGACACACGAATGTGGTCATGCCGATCTCATAGCGCGACTCGTAGTTGTAGAACTCCTCTTCCCGCGGGATCGCCTCGACGACCGGCAGTGCCAACGGTGGGCCGGATGCCAAATTGAGCTCAGTCGCCGGGTCGAGCACCGACACGGCGAGATCGCGGCCCTTGACGTAGCGCTCGATTACCGCCTTGCGGTCATACGAGAGCGCTCCCACGATTGCCCCAGGAAGCTCGTCGCTCGAGCGCGCGAACTTGACACCCAGCGCAGAGCCCTGGCTGGCGGGCTTGACCACCAGCGGAAAGCCGAGCAGCCGCTCGATGTCGCCGAGCGCCGCGGACACCCCGAGCTGTCTGATCGCACTCTCCCTGATGGCGGTGAAATCTGGCGTCGGTATGCCGGCCTCGCGCATCAGGTACTTCGCGAGCGCCTTATCGGTGCAGCGCATGCACGCGGCCGGGCCGGAGCCTGTATACGGCACGCCGATCAGCTCCAACAGGCCCTGCACCGTGCCGTCCTCGCCATCGCCCCCATGGAGAGCCAGGAATGCCGCGTCGGGCTTGGCCTCGTGTAGCTGCGCTACCAGCTCTTGGCCAGGGTCGATCGCGATCACCTCGTGCCCGAGTCGGCTCAGCGCCTGCTGCACGCGCGCACCGGATCGCAGCGAGACCGTGCGCTCGAGCGAGCCGCCGCCCTTGAGCACCGCCACCTTCCGCGCGGTGCTCATCGATCCCGTTGTCGGCGGGCCTTGTGAGCCGGGTTTGAACCCTCGCGGCGCGGAAGCTCGAGCACGTCCGCGAGCGGCGTGCTCTCATCGGGTGGCGGCGCGGGTGTGGCTGTGGTCGGTGGCTGGGTCTCGGTGGACTGGGTAGACCGGGTTCCCATCAAGCTTCCCAGCAGGCCGGTGTCGCCGCCCATGATCTTGCCGATCCGCCGGATGCCCTCGCGGATGTCGTCGTCGGGGACTCCAGCGAAGTTCAAGCGCATCGAGGAGCTACCGCGTTGTCCGTCTATGTAGGCGGCTCGCCCGGGGACGAACGCCACGCCTTCGCTGCGGGCCAGCAGATCGGTGGTGTCCACGTTGCCGTCCAGCGTCGCCCAGATGAACAGCCCACCCTGCGGTCGAGTCCAGCTCGCGCGCCCACCGAAGTGTTCCTCCAGCGCCTCCAGCATCACATCGCGCCTGCGCCTGTAGAGCAGCCGCAGGCGCTCCACGTACTCGACCCACTCGGGTTGCGATGGGTCGGATTCGCGTCCCATCTCGGCGAAGTAGGCGGCGACGAACATCTGCGTGACCGGTGAGGAACACAGGTCCGATCCCTGTTTGCCGAGATTCAACTTCTCGAGCACTGGGCGCGGGGCGACCGACCAGCCCAGGCGCAATCCGGGCGAGATGATCTTCGAGAACGTGCCCAGATAGACCACCAGGTCCGAGCCGCCGGAGGGCTGGCTCCCGTTCTTGGCGTCCAGCGAGTAGAGCGTAGGCAGCGGCTCACCCTCGTAGCGCAGCAGCCCGTAGGGATTGTCCTCGAGCACCAGCAGCTCGCGCTCGCGCGCCACCTCCACCAGACGGCGTCTGCGCGCCAGCGACATCGTCACCCCGCCCGGGTTCTGGAAATTGGGGATCGTGTAGATGAACTTGGGCCTGCGGCCTTCGCGCTGGAGACGATCCAGCGTGGCCTCGAGCTCGTCGATCGGCATCCCGTCCTCGTCGATCTCGATCTGCACCACCTGTGCCTGGTAGGCGCCAAACGTGGGCACCGCACCTGGATATGTGGGCGCCTCGGCGATGATCACATCGCCCGGGTCGATCAGCGCCTTGCACACGAGGTCGATCACCTGCTGACCGCCGGTCGTGACGATCACCTCGGAGGGGTCCACCTGCGTGCCCTCCGCGGCCATCACGTCGACGATGCAGCCAACGGTCGCTGCCATCCCCTCCGTTGGCCCGTACTGCAGTGCCTTTGCCGTCGAGCTGGAGGCCACCTGGGCCATCAGCTGCGCGTACAGCTCCGGGGCGAATGTGCTCGTGTCGGGCAGCCCGCCGGCGAGCGAGATCACGTCGGGGCGCTCGGTCAGAGCCATCATCTCGCGCATCGCCGAGCTTTTCATGCTGCGCGTGCGCGCCGCGAACAGCGCCTCGTAGCGGGCAAGCTCGTGTGCTTGAGGCCTGGTCCGTCGTCTATCGTCCATGACCGCCTGTGCCCCTACGGGTACGCATCAGCGCACGGTAGCGCACCTTTAAACGCACGCTTGCATGAACGGTCTCTTCTTCTACATCGGTCTCGGTCTCGGCCTCGCGGCAGCTTGTGGGCTGCGCCCGTTCCTGCCGCTGTTGCTCGCCGGGGCGCTCGGCGCTGACAGCGCACTGGGAATTGCCTTCGGTCACGGCAGCTTCCGTTTCCTGCAGGCCGGATGGTGGCTGCTGGTCGTTGTCGTCGTGCTGGTGCTCGCCTATGCCCTGCAGCTGCTGGCCAAGCTCACGCCGATTCTCGACCCGTCGCAGCGCGGCGGCCGGGCCGATCCGCTCGCGGCGTCGCTCACAGGGCTCGGTCTCGGTGCGGGTGCACTCGTGTTTGCGGGGACGCTGGCGGCGCATGGCGACGTCTGGTGGCCCGGTCTGGTCGGTGGACTGCTCGCGGCGGCACTTGCCCAGAGGGCCAGCTGGCCGGTGCTCCTGCGGGCCCGATCGCGGCTGAGCGATCGCGCGGCGCGTGAGGCGTTGACGATCTATCTAGATGCCGCTGCACTCCTGGCGGCAGCGCTTGTGGCGGTACTCCACCCGCTCGGCTATGTGCTCGTGGCGCTGCTTGCCTGGTTTGCGTGGCGAGGCCGCGCCCGCGGCGATGAAAAGTACGCCGGGCTGCGCGTCCTGCGCCGCTGATGCGTTCGTCGTGAGCTCATCTGCGCCAAAGCTCGTCCTGTGTGTGATCGATGCGATGGCGCCCGCCATGCTCGAGCGCGCGATCGCCGCTGGCACGGCACCCGTACTGGAGCGGCTTGTAAACGATGGGCTCTACGTTTCCGATTGCGTTGCCGCGTTTCCGTCTGTGACGCCCGTGTGCGCTGCCTCGATAGTCACGGGCTTCAGTCAGGACGCCCATGAGATCCCAGGCATGAACTGGTTTCACCGCGAGGAGCACCGCTATGTCGAGTACGGCTCCAGCTTTCGTGCTGCCCAGCGCTTTGGCATTACCCGGCAGCTCACCGACACGGTCTACAACATGAACCGGGCACATCTTTCCGCGAACACGCCCACCGTGTTCGAGATGCTCGACGACGCCGGCGTGCGCACCGCCGGCACCACCTATCTGATGTATCGGGGACGCTATCGTCACGAGCCCCAGCGCGACACTGCCCTCACGCGTGTTGCCTCGACGTTGATGCGCCACCCGGTGATGGGGCCCCGCGAGCTTTTCTATGCGGACATCTTTGCCTCGCAGCGCACGGGCTGTCGCTCCGGGCTGGGAATGCCCGGCGTGCGCGATCGCCATTCCGGCTGCGTATCCGCGTACATGGTTGAGCACGATCTGTTCGACTTCCTACTGCTGTCGCTGCCCGACAACGACTGGCACTCGCACAAGCGCGGCCCGGAGGGACAGGTCCATTCGATTGCCCAGGCCGACTTGCAGCTTGCGCGCGTGATGAACGCTGCTGGTGGCGTGGACGAGTTCCTGGCTGAACACGCGATGATCGTGATGGCCGACCACTCCCAGGCGCCTGTCACGGCCACGATCGCGCTCCAGGATGAGCTAGCCGAGCTCGGCGTCCTCGGCCCCGCACGTTCCAGTCGTTCCGACGACTCAGACGTCCCTGAGCCGCGGATCGCTGTTTGTCCCTCCCAGCGCGCCGCCATGGTCTATGCGCTGCATCCGGAACAGCGTGACGGGATGCGCGCCTCCGTGGTCGCTCGCGCCCTCGCTATTGACGGTGTCGACCTCGTGCTGTGGCTTGAGCGCGACGCCCACGACGCGCCCCGTGAGGGCGTCGTCGCGAGTCCCCGGCACGGTGAGCTCCGCTTCGCTCCCGGCGGTGAGCTGCGCGACCCCCGTGGCGTTGCCTGGAGCGTGGACGGCGCGCTCGCTGTGCTCGGCGCAGGCGTGCACGACGGTTGCCTATCGAGCCCCGAGTATCCGGATGCGCTGGCACGTGCGTGGGCGGCATTGAGCTGTCCCAGCTCTGGCGAGGTGCTGCTGTCCGCCGCGCCCGGTTTCGAGTTCCTTGACTGGGGTCGCCAAGCGCATGTTGGCGGTGGCAGCCACGGCTCGCTGCACGCCTCGGACTCGCTTGGCGCGCTCGTCCTCAGCGGTGTTGGGCTGCCCGATCCAATGCCCGCTCAGTGGGCCATTCGCGACGTCGCCCCGCTCGTACGGGGGCATTTCGGGCTCGAGTAGTTGGGTGAACCGCGGCTAACGTTCCGCTACGAGGACGAGCCCATACCCCGATGACGCGAGCGCATTTGCCATCGGGGTAATGGTCAGGTCGTTGTCCGCTCACCGTTACCCTCGCTCGATGCGCCTCATTGCCAAATCCGCGACGCCGGCAGTCGTCATCGTGGTCATGCTGGCGGTGCTCGTGCTGACGAGTGCTTGCGCGGTTGCTGCCTCCGGGACTTTCCCCGCAGACGCATTTCACGCGCGCGCATCGTCGAGCACACACACTTCCACCCTGACGAGCACCACCAACTCTGAAACGCCGGTTCCGGTGGCGCTCTCGAACGTACCCTCAGCCGCCCGCAGGCTGTCCTCCAATCGGGTGCTAGCGATTGCCAACCGCCTCCCTAAGATGAAAGCGCTGAGCCATGCATACAAAGGCTCCTTCGGCGATGTGTATCTGAAGGGCGCTTTCCAATGGCAGGTCAGCTACTTCACCCACAACGGCAAGACGGAGATCGGCCTGGTCATCATCAACGACCTCGGCGGGCGCGTGGTCGAACAGTGGACCGGCTTTCAAATCGCGTGGACGATGGCCCGCGGCTATCCGGGTGCGTTCGGCAGGCACGTCAACGCTGTGTACGTCTGGCTGCCGATGTGCCTGCTGTTCATGCTGCCGTTCTTCAACTTCCGCCGGCCACTGTCGCTGCTGCATCTGGACTTGTTGATGCTGCTGTCGTTCTCCGTGTCGTTGGCGTTCTTCAACCACGCGCACATCTATGCGTCCGTGCCCCTGAGCTACCCGCCGCTGCTGTATCTGCTGGCCCGCATGCTCGCCTTGTTGCGACGTCGGTCTGGTCCCGACAGGCGCTCGGACACTCCGCGCCTGCGCTTGCTCGTCCCCACCCCCTGGCTGGCCCTCGGTGTGGTGTTCTTGCTGGGCTTCCGCGTCACCCTCAACGTCGTCGACTCGAACGTTGTGGACGTGGGCTACGCGGGGGTGATTGGGGCGCAGCGGATCGTCCACGGCAGAGCGCTGTATGGCGGCTATCCGAGCGACAACGAACACGGCGACACATACGGACCGGCCAACTACGAGGCGTACGTCCCGTTCGAGCAGATCTTCGGCTGGAGCGGCACTTGGGATGATCTGCCCGCCGCGCACGCCGCGGCGATCTTCTTCGACCTGCTCGCCACCGCGCTGATGTTCCTGATCGGCCGCCGCATGCGCGGCCCGACACTTGGCACGGCGCTTGCGTATGCGTGGGTCGCGTATCCGTTCACGCTGTTCTCCCTGGAGAGCAACTCCAACGACAGCCTCGTAGGCGCGCTGATTCTCGCTGCCGTGTTGCTTGCCAGCTACCGTTCGCAGCTGGCGTTGGCCGGCCGTGGCGCCCTGGCAGCGCTGGCCGGCCTGACCAAGTTCGCGCCGCTTGCGCTCGCGCCGCTGTTGGCCACACACGACTTGGCAGGCCAGCCCCGGGCGCGCCGCATCCGTTCGTTGGCACTGTACGTGGCGGCGTTTTTGACGGCCGCTGCACTGGCCTGCATGCCAGCGCTCAGTCACGACTCGCTGCACGAGATCTACGAGCGCACGTTCGCGTATCAGTCAAGCCGCGGCTCCCCGTTCTCAGTGTGGGGTCTGTACGGTCTGCAAGGGCTCGAGCCGGTCGTCGAGATCGCGGCCGTCCTACTCGTGCTGGCGCTCACGGTTATCCCCCGGCGTGCGGACATCGTCGGACTCGCGGCTGCCTGCGCGGCGGTGGTGATTGCCGAGCAGCTGAGCATCGAACACTGGTTCTACCTCTATATACCGTGGTTCTTCGGGCTGGTGATCGTTGCCCTGTTCGGGTGCCTCAGCGGGGAGGGTGGGGACCTCATGAACTCAGCACCGGTCTCGGCATCAGCACCTGCTCGATCGAGTCTGCCCGCAGTGGCTGTGAGCAGCTGATCAGTACGCCCATCAGCCACGGATCCTCCTCGGATGTCTCAAAACGGATCGGCATCTGCGTCAGCAGCGACTCGATTGCCTGCTCGCGCTTAACGCCGATCACACCGCCCCGCGGCCCGGTCATACCGACGTCGGTGATGTAAGCGGTTCCTCCCGGGAGCACCCGTGCGTCGGCGGTGGGCACGTGTGTGTGCGTGCCCACCACGGCTGTCACGCGTCCATCCAAATGCCAGCCCAGCGCGACCTTCTCCGACGTCGCCTCGGCGTGTATGTCCACGAGGATGTGATCCACACCGCCCAACTCCCCCAACGCCACCTCGATCTCGGTGAACGCGGAACGTCCCGCACGCACGTACAGGTTGCCGCTGAGGTTCACCACCCCCAGGCGTACCCCGTTGCGCTCGACCACGCACACGCCGCGCCCCGGCTGGCTGCGCAGGAAGTTGGCTGGGCGCACGATTGGCTTACCGGAGTTCAGGTATGGATAGATCTCGCGGCGGTGATAAGTGTGATTGCCCAGCGTGATCGCATCGACGCCCGCCGCGAACATTTGGTCGGCGATCTTCGGCGTGATCCCCAAGCCGCCGGCAGCGTTCTCGCCGTTGACGACCACAAACGTTGGCGCGTAGCGCTCGCGCAGGACCGGCAGGCAGTCGAGCAGGGTGTGCCGCCCGAGACCGCCCACGACGTCGCCTGCAAACAGGATGCGCAGCGCCTCAGTGGGGTTCGCATCCGCCTGTGCGCCAGGTGCCGTGTGCTCGCTCGGGTCCCCAGACATTGCGGTGGCCGCCTCGGACTCAGCCATACTCTGGCGATGGTGGGAGGCAGGTGAGCGGCGTCTCCGAGAAAGCCCCCGCGGCCGATCCGCCGCGGGGCGATCCGCCGGGCGAGCACGAGCGCGAGCTGACCGACGGGCCAGATGGCGAGATGGCTGGCGGGGTCGACGCGAGCTCCTCGGCTGATCCCCCGCGCGTGGTGATCCCCCGCTGGGTGCAGTTGGTGCTGCTGCCACTGGCGCTGCTGGCGATGTGGGCGCTGGCAAAAGCCGCGGGGAAAGTACTCGTGATCTTCATCATTGCGGGCCTCATAGCACTGCTCCTCAACCCGGCTGTCGCCTTCTTGCACCGCACGCGCCTTCCCCGTGGCCTGGCGGTGCTAGCCGTGTACCTAGCATTCTTCCTCACGCTAGCCGGCATCGGGTTTCTGCTTGCCAACCCTATCTCCGATCAGGTGCGCACGTTCAGCAACAACCTGCCGCACATCGAGGCCGAAGCCAACAAGTCGATCGAAAACCTCCAGCAATACCTCGATCGTCGCGGCATCCACGTGGAACTCGTCAAACAGGGCAAGACCGCGCTGCAGAGCGTCGAGGGCAAAGTCGCCAAGAGCGCCTCGAAACTGGCGTCGTTCGGGGGCGCACTTGCCACCGAAGTGGCCAACGGGATCTTCGATCTCGTGCTCGTGTTCGTGCTGTCGGTGTACATGCTCTTGTACGGGCGCCAGATCGGCACGCTAGTGCGGCGCTGGATGCCCGACGGTGACGGCTCCCATGCCGATGACTATCCGCATCTGGTGCAGCGCGCGATCTCTCGCTACGTCGGCGGGCAGCTGCTGTTCAGCACCATCATGGGCGTGTCCACCGGTGTCGCTCTGTACCTGTTCGGTGTGCTTGGCATCTTCCCCGACGGTCGTACTTACGCGGTGGCTTTCGCCGTGTTCTACGGGGTGATGGAGCTCGTGCCCTACGTCGGCCCGATCCTTGGTGCGCTACCACCGGTGATTGTCGCGCTGCTCACAAAACCGATCACCGCCCTGTGGGTGACGTTGCTGTTTGTCGGCTTGCAACAGCTCGAGGGCCACGTGGTCGCGCCTCAGGTGTTCGGGCACACGCTGCGAATCAACCCACTGCTCGTGATCCTGGCGCTACTGCTCGGCCTCCAGTTCTACGGCATCCTCGGTGCCTTGCTCGCGCTGCCGATCCTCGCCGTCCTGCGTGAGACGGCCGTCTATCTGAGTCGCCACGTGGCGCTCGAATCCTGGGATCGCGGGCACAGCGGACTGTTGTGAGCGGTATCCTCGGCGTTAGCGCCCTCGCCAAGCACTATGGCGTTCGACCGGCGCTGCAAGACGTCAGCTTCCAGGTCGGCGTCGGTGAGCTCGTCGCGGTGGTCGGTCCCAATGGCGCCGGCAAGACGACGCTCTTGTCGATCATCTCGGGGATTGCCTCGCCGAGCGCGGGCACGGTCAATCGCGGCGCCGGCGCGACCGGCCGTGGCATCGGCTGGGTGCCGCAGGCCTCCGCGCTCTACTCGAAGCTGTCGGTCGTGGAGAACCTCGAGCTATTTGCCAACCTCGAGGGGGTTGCAGATACCCGCGCCGCAGTGCAACGAATGCTCGAGCAGACCGGCCTGCAGGCGCGTGCGGACGAACCCGTCGGCCGGCTCTCCGGTGGCAACCGCCAGCGCGTGAACGTCGCGCTCGGGCTGATCGGTGACCCACTTGTGTTGGTGCTGGATGAGCCTTCGTCGTCACTGGACCCGGGTCAGCGCGAGCGCCTGTGGCAGTTCGTCGCGGCCCGTGCCGCCGCTGGCACGACGGTGGTCTTCTCAACCCACAACGTCGCCGAGGCGCAGCGCCACGCCACTCGCCTGCTCGTCCTGGCCGAGGGACGGTTGCTGTTCGACGGCACCGCTGATTCGCTGCTGGAGCGCGGTGGCGAGCCCATAGGCGGTGACCTCGAGCAGGCACTTGTCCGCTTCTTGCACGAGCGCTCGCGCCAGCCCTTTGCCGAGGGAGCAGACGCGTGAGAGGTTGCCTTATCAGCAAGCCGCGCGCGCACCGAGAGGCCAC
>DATHLT010000105.1:0-3550 GCA_035487855.1 Solirubrobacteraceae bacterium | reverse complement strand
CTGTTGATGATCGATGACAATCCGTCCATCCACGAGGACTATCGCAAGATCCTCATCGGCCGCGATGACACGCAGATCTCGGCGGCCGAGGCGGCGCTGTTCGGCGAGCGGCAGTCGGTCGTGTCGCGACCTTTGTTCGATGTGGACTCGGCGCTGCAGGGACGCGACGGCGTGGAGCTGGCGCGCCGGGCGCTCGCCGAGGGACGCCCCTACTCGGTCGCGTTCGTCGACATGCGCATGCCGCCCGGGTGGGATGGGCTGGAAACGATCGAAAACCTGTGGAAGGTCGACCCCCAAATCCAGGTGGTGGTCTGCTCGGCCTACACCGACTACGACTGGCTCGAGCTGCTGGCCAGACTCGGCCGCTCCGACAAGCTCATCGTCATCAAGAAGCCCTTCGAGCCGATCGAGATCCTGCAGTCCGCCAGCGCCTTGAGCCGCAAGTGGCAGAACGAGCGCGCGCTCAAGGCCCACGTCGAGGGTCTGGAGCGGGTCGTCACCGATCGCACCCGCGGACTGGAGGCGGCGAACCGTCAGCTGCGGCACCTCGCCTCGCACGATGCGCTCACGGGCCTGCCCAATCGCCTGTTGCTCGATGACCGCATTACCCAGGCGATCGCGCAGGCCGAGCGTCAGAAGCATGAATTCGTAGTCGCGGTGCTCGATCTCGATCGCTTCAAGCTCATCAACGACTCGCTCGGCCATCGCGCCGGCGATGAGCTGCTGTGCGAAGTGTCCACGCGGCTCAAAGGCGCCATCCGCTCCGTCGATACCATCGCGCGTCTCGGCGGCGATGAGTTCGTGATCGTCTTCGACGGACCGATGACGCGCGTCGAGGCGCTGCAGATGGGCAAGCGCCTGCTGAAGGTCATGGAGCCGTCCATGCGGCTGCTCGGCATCGACGTGCACGTCTCGCCCAGCATCGGCCTGGCGTTCTACCCGCCCGACGGCCTGACCGTCGATACGCTGCTGGCGCACGCGGACGCCGCCATGTACAACGCCAAGGAGCGCGGCCGCAACAACGTGCAGAGCTATGCCGAGAGCATGGGCACGGTCACGCAGGAGCGCGTAAAGTTCGAGAGCGAGCTGCACGAGGCGCTGCGCGCCGGACAGTTCGAGCTGCACTACCAGCCCAAGGTCGACACCGCGACCGGGCGGATCAACAGCGCCGAGGCGCTGATCCGCTGGCGCCACCCGCAGCGCGGCCTGCTGCTGCCGGGCGAATTCATTCCGGTCGCCGAAGAGTGCGGCCTGCTCGATGCCATCGGCGCGTGGGTGCTGCTCGAAGCCTGCCGCCAGGGGCGGATCTGGCAGCAGGACGGGCCGCGGGCACTACGCGTCGCCGTCAACCTGGCGCCCTCGCAGTTTCGCCTGGTGGACCTGGTCGACCAGATCCGCAGCGCGCTCGAGGCTACCCGGCTCGACCCCGGGCTGCTGGAGATCGAGCTGACCGAGACTGCGGTCATGAGCGATGCCGAGGAGTCGGTCCATATTCTGGAGGCCATCAGCCGCATGGGCGTGCTGGTCTCGGTCGATGACTTCGGCACCGGCTACTCCAGCATGAGCTACCTGCGCCGCTTTCCGATCGACAAGCTGAAGATCGACCGCTGCTTCGTCGAGCAGATGACCGCGCGCCCGGAAGATGCTTCCATCGTGGGTGCGATCATCTCGCTCGCCCACAGCCTGCGCCTCAAGGTGATCGCCGAGGGCGTCGAGACGCCCGAGCAGCTGCAGCTGCTCACCGACTTAGGCTGCGACCAGTACCAGGGCTTCTTCTTCAGCCCCGCGCTGCTGCCCGCCAAGTTCGAAGAACTGGTCCGACAGGACCCGACGCTCGCCGACGAGGCGTCGGTGCGCACCCACAGCAAGCTCGCGGTGCTCAACCGCTAGCCCCCCTGCCCCGCCACCCCCGCCGCCTGGCGCGTGATGCGCCGCTGGGCTAAGGTGCCGCCGAAGTATTGACGACCAAAGGCGAGCACCGCAGTGCATTCAGCTACCTCGATGGCGATCCCCGTGATCCTGGGCGTCGCCGGCCTGTTCCTGACGTCGCAGCTCGCGCTCGGCGAGCCGACGTCCGGCCAAAGACTGACCCCCTTCGATCTCGAAGCGCACCGCGGCGGCCGTGCGCTGCGCCCGGAGAACACCCTGCCCTCGTTTGCGAATGCGCTCTCCATGGGCGTCGACACGCTCGAGCTCGATATGGGCGTCACGCGCGACGGCGTGGTGGTGGTGTCCCACGAGCGCACGCTGAACCCGGATCTCGCCAGGGGTCCCGACGGTAGCTACATCCCCTCCCCCGGCACTCCCTACGTCAACCTGACACTGGCACAGGTAAAGACCTACGACGTCGGCCAGATCCGCCCGGGAAGCGAGTACGCGGCACGCTTCCCGGATCAGCTCACGGTGCCGGGCACGAGGATACCGACGCTGGCGGAAGTCTTCGCACTGGTGCGCCGCTCGGGCGATCATCATGTGCGCCTCAACATCGAGACCAAGATCGATCCGACCCATCGCGAGGAGTCTCCGGACCCCGCTCACTTCGTCACGGTGGTGCTCGACCTGCTGCGCCGTGAGCACTTCACGGATCGCGTCATGATCGAATCCTTCGACTGGCGCACGCTCGTGCTGGTGCAGAAGCAGGCCCCCGCGATCCCCACCGTGTACCTCACCCAGCAGGCGCAGCCCGAGGCCAACATCTACCCGGGTACGCCCTGGACCGCGGGCCTCGATCCGGACAAGTACGGCGGCTCGGTGCCGCGCATGGTGAAGGCGGCCGGCGGCACGATCTGGTCGCCGTACTACCTCGATGTCGACCAGCACTCGGTCGACACAGCGCATCAGCTCGGGCTTCCGGTCATCGTCTGGACGGTGAACGAACCGCAGGACATGCGCCGGCTGATCGACCTCGGCGTCGACGGCATCATCTCGGACCGCCCCGATCTGCTGCGCGCGGAAAGTGCCAAGAAAGGCATCGCGCTGCCGTCCGCCCATCCGGTCTCTCCCTGAGGGCGCACGGCGAAGCCATGGCCCGCCGGCAATCGCGCATGATGCCCCTGGGAACGGCAGCGCCGCCCTTTGCGCTGCCCGATACGCTAAGCGGCGCGACTGTCACGCTGACGGGACTCGCCGGATCGCCGGCGCTCGTGGTCGCTTTCCTTTGCAACCACTGCCCGTTCGTCAAGCACCTGCTGGATGGGTTCGTCGCGTTGGCGCGCGACCTCGGGCCGCGCGGGCTCAGGGTCGCGGCGATCAGCTGCAACGACATCAAGAGCCATCCCGAAGATGCACCTGAACAGATGCAGCGGGTCGCGAAGGAGAAAGGCTTCACCTTCCCGTACCTTTATGACGAGTCGCAGGAGGTGGCGCTCGCCTACCAGGCGATCTGCACGCCGGATTTCTTCCTCTTCGATCGCCAGCGGCGGCTCGCCTACCACGGACAGTTCGACGCGAGCCGGCCCGGATCCAACATCCCGGTCACGGGCGCGGACCTGCGTGCCGCTGCCGAGGCGCTGCTCGACGGCCGCGCCCCGGCGTCGCGCCAGACGCCGAG